>JAFCEO010000024.1 GCA_017609085.1 Candidatus Pacearchaeota archaeon
GAACAGTAAGATTTTCCTGTTCCGCAGTAATCTAAAATGTCTTCCGAGGGATTTGGAATTATTGTTGAATTGATATCAGAACCAGGAGCAACCAAGTCAGTTATGTTATTTCTGTTCGAATAAGAAGCAATATTATCATTTTTATCTGTCGCTGCTACCGACGTAACATTTTCTATGCATGCTGGCAAAGGAATGGCTGTAGTGTTTCCCTCATTTCCTGTAGCGGCAATGACAGAAATATTATGGGATGTTGCATTATTTATTATAGTAGTAAGAGTGGCTCCAGCACTATCACAATAAGAATCATAACAATCTTCTGGATGTGTTAAACAATCTGCCCCCAAGCTCATACTAATTACAGAAATGTTATATTTATCTGCATTGGCAATACACCAATCAATTCCTAATTCAAGATCATCGGACTGTCCGTTTCCATTAGAGTCCAATACTTTAACTCCGATTAAACCTACATTTATCGCTACTCCATTAATTCCTCCAGAAGCAGCAATAATTCCTGCAACATGCGTTCCGTGTCCATTATCATCGCTTATAGAACAATTTTCTACACAATTCACATTTGTAATACAATCAATCGTACAGGTTTTATTTTTTCCGATTAAATCAGGATGCGAAAAATTTATTCCTGTGTCAAGAACACAGACAGTTTCATCAACTCCTGTTATATTTATTCCAGATAATTGAATTGGCCAAACCTCACTGGCATTTATTAAAGGAACAGAATCTTGTAAAAAAGCTATAATTTTCTTAGTAGGAACAATAGATTCTATATTTGGATGATTTTTTAATTTGTCCAATTCTTTTTTAGAAATTTGAGCTGAAAAATAATCTCCAAAAACATGTTTGATATTTTCTTTTCCAATTTCTTTTATAATATTTTTTTTAATCTTTTGTTTTTCTAAATTTATTTCAAAAGTACTTTTTTGTATTTTTAGAAGCCCTTTTTTTTGAGAGGGCTCTTTTAATTTTATGATGACCCTTACCTCATCATCATTTTTTAATTTCTCATAAACTTCCTTACTTATCTTTTCTATCTTTTCTTGAGAAGAATTGACCAAAAAATTCCCAAGTATAAAAAACAAGATAAGAGTGGTTACAAAAATTACTCTTTTATTTCTTTTAAAAGTCATTTTAAAACTATTTTTTTGAGATTACTTCACATTTCCCTTTAACACATCCACATCTTCCTGCGCCACAATCTAATGGGCCCGAGCATACTGCCGAGCAGAAAATTCCTGAACAATTCGGAGCTTTCTCTTTTGGAATGCAAGAGTCAGCATGACAGCATGCAGAAGGAACACAATCTTTATCAGATTTACATTCCCCTATTTTTTCTGTTTGAATAATAAAGTAAATTATTGCAACAAAAAAAATTAATAATAAAACGATTACTATTAATAATGTTTTATTATACTCTATCTTTATTCCTTTTCTTTTTTTTCTGACTATTCTCATAAAAAAAGAAGTTTTTAAGGATTAAAAAATGTTTCTTTCGAAATATATTGTTTCTCGCAACATATTTAAACCACTTCTTCTTGATTTAAGAAGGAAGGTTAAAAATGCAAATTTATGGAATAGGTGGATATAATGAAGTTGGAAAAAATATGACTGTAGTTAAAACTGGAAATGATGTTTTTATATTCGATATGGGTCTTTTTCTTCCACCTATAGTTGAGCTTGAAGAGGAAGAAAGAAATAAAAAATATACTGAAACTAGATTGAGGGATTTAAAAGCTATCCCCCAAGACACTATTCTTGATAAAATTGGTTTGAGAAGCAAAGTTAGAGCTATCTTTTTAGGTCATGCACATCTTGACCATATTGGCGCTGTCCCTTATCTTGCTCATCGATATAATGCAGAAATTATTGGAACACCTTATACAATAGAAGTTTTGAAAACAATGTTGAGGGACGAAAATATAACTCTTAAAAATAGAATAAAAGTAATTCAACCAAATTCATCTTATACTGTCAATGGAAAAAAGAAGTATGTGGTGGATTTTATTAACATTACTCACTCAATTCCGCAAACATCTATGATATCATTACATACTCCTGAAGGAATGATTCTGTATGCTAATGACTTTAAATTTGATAACTCTCCCATCTTAGGAAAAAAACCAAATTATAAAAAACTAAAAGAAATTTCTGGAAAAGTTAAAGTGTTAATTGTCGATTCCTTGTATTCTGCAAATGAAAGAAAAACGCCCAGCGAAAAAATAGCTCGCGATTTGTTAGAGGATGTTATGTTAACAACAAGTAACGAGAATTCCGGAATTATTGTAACAACTTTCTCTTCACATATAGCAAGATTAAAGAGCATAGTTGATTTTGGCAAAAAGTTAAGAAGGAAGATTGTCTTTGTCGGAAGAAGTTTGCATAAATACGTTTCTGCTGCAAAAAAAGTGAAAATCTGCCCTTTTTATAAAGACATATCATTATTAAGTTATCGAAGACAAATTCAATCTGTTTTAAAAAAAATAAATAAAAACCGTCGCGATTATCTATTAGTTTGTACAGGTCATCAGGGAGAGCCCGGCTCTGTACTTGATAGACTTTCTAAAAATGAGTTGCCTTTCTATTTTAGAAAACAAGACCACATAATTTTTTCTTCCTCTACTATTCCTTCGCCAATCAATATTTCAAATAAAAGACATTTGGAAAAAAGGTTAAAGGGAAAAGGAGTTAGAATTTTTAATGATGTCCATGTTTCGGGACACGCTTCCAGAGAAGATTTAAGAGACTTTGTTAATATGGTAAATCCGGAGCATATAATTCCTGCTCACGGAGATTTATCAAAACTAACTCCTATGGCGGACTTAACGTCCGAGCTTGGATATAGGCTTGGAAAAGATGTTCACATTATACAAGATACTCAAAAAATAAAACTATAAACAAGTAAAATGTTTTCCAAAAACCAGCTTAAAACTGTTGCTTTCCTTGCAACTTTAACTGGTTTGTTACTGTTGATAGGAAGTTTTTGGGGGAAAAATGGATTGTTAATCGCTTTCCTTTTTTCTATAATTTTAAATTTCGGCTCTTATTGGTTTTCTGATAAAATTGTTTTAAGTATCTATAGAGCAAAAAAACTTGATAGGAGTTCTTCTTTATACGGAATAGTTAGGGAGATAGCACAAAAAGCTCGAATTCCTACACCAGAAGTTTACATTCTTCCTTATAAACATAGCAATGCCTTTGCAACCGGAAGATCTCCTAAGCATAGTGCAATTGCTTTTACAGAGGGAATATTAAAATTATTAAACAAAGAAGAATTAAAAGGAGTAATATCTCACGAAATCGCCCATATTAAAAATAGAGACACTTTAATTCAGACTACTGTTGCGACAATTGCAGGGGCTATTGCTTATATTGCATTTATGATAAGGTGGGCAGCAATTTTCGGAGGTTTTGATGAAGATGATGGGTTAATAGAACGTCTTATCTTGGCTATCTTAGCACCTTTAATTGCAATAATAATTCAATTAGCTATTTCTCGTTCAAGAGAATTTCTCGCAGATGAAAAGGGCGTAAAAATCCTTCAAAACAGAGAGGCATTGATTAGCGCCTTAGCAAAATTAGAAAAAAATGCAAGAAAAATACCTCTTCAACAAACTAGCCTGACTACAACAACTTCAAATTTATTTATCGTAAATCCTTTTAGTAAACAAAAGTTAATTAATATTTTTTCGACTCATCCACCAATAGAAGAGAGAATAAAAAGATTAAGAAATATAAAACTTTGAGAAAATTCTTTTAAAG
>JAFCEO010000025.1 GCA_017609085.1 Candidatus Pacearchaeota archaeon
TTTGCAAATTTCATTATAGCTGATGAAGTCAATAGAAGTCCCCCAAAAACCCAATCTGCTTTAATTGAAGCAATGCAGGAAAAACAAGTCACCATAGGAAAAACAACATTCAAATTGCCTCTCCCTTTCTTCGTTATGGCAAATGAGAATCCTTTAGAAACGAGCGGAGTTTATGCTCTCCCTGAAGCGCAAATAGATAGATTTCTTTTTAAACTTCTTATGGGCTATCCAAAAATTGACGAAGAAGACATAATAATGGAAAGAAATGTTACACTTACAAAATTTGAAGAATTTGGACTAAAAGCAATTATCTCCCCTAAAGAAATAATAAAAATGCAAAATTTAACGAAGAGAATTTATTTATCTGAAAGGATAAAAAAATATATTCTAAAGATTATTGAAATGACGAGAACCAAAGATTTTCCACTTGGAAGATATATAGAGTGGGGTGCTTCTCCGAGAGCGTCTATTAGTTTATTTATAGCAAGCAAAGCTCAAGCTTTAATGAAAGGAAGAAGTTATGTTATACCAAAAGATGTAAAAAATATTGTATATGATGTTTTAAGACATAGAATAATTTTATCATACAAAGCCCAAGCCGAAAAAGTAGATTCGGATAAAGTAATTGAAGAAATTTTGGAGAAGGTTAGTGTACCTTAATTTATAAAATGACGACGAATAGAAAACTAAATCTAGATGTGGGGGATAGCATTTCTAAATTTGAAAAATTGATGAAAAAATTCTTAGTGAGAAAAGTCCTCTACAGGATTATTTTTAGAGGGAAAGGATTAGAATTTGATGGTTATCGCGATTTTTCTCCTATCGATGATGCGAATGACATAGACTGGAAAGCGAGTGCAAGAGCAAATAAGCTGCTTGTTAAACAATATAAAGAAGAAAGAGACTTAAAGATTATGTTTGTTGTGGATGTTAGCGAGAATATGTTGTTTGGCTCAACAGAAAAATTAAAGTGTGAATATGCGGCCGAAGTTTGCGCCACTCTCGCCCACCTTATCGTCAACTCGGGAGATAAAATAGGTTTTGCTTTTTTTAATGATAAAATAACAGAAATTGTACCTCCAAAACCAGGAATGAGGCAGTTCAGTATATTTGTAGATTCTCTATCTAATCCGCTAAATTATGGAGGAGTTTCAAAAATCAATGGTCCGTTAGATTTCTTATTAAACTACTTGGACGAATCAGTAATCGGAGTTATCATAGTTTCTGATTTCATTAAAGTAAAAAAAGACATTTTAAAAACACTAAATCTCTTTTCAAGCAGGTTCGACACCATCGCCCTCATGATAAAAGACCCTATCGATAAAACTTTACCTAAAATAGATAGGGAAGTAATTATCGAAGACCCTGTAACTAAAGAACAATTACTAATAAATCCTATTCTCGCTAAAAGGTTATATGAAAAAAATGCTATTGAACAAACAAATATAGTAAAGAAAATTTTTACAGACGCGGGCGTGGATTTTTTAGAATTAACTACAGATAAAGAATTCCTATTTCCTTTAGCAGATTTTTTAAAAGAAAGAGTAAAAAAAGGAAAGTTTATTACACCAAGATAAAATGTATGTAACATTCGCTCATCCAAAATATCTTCTTTTCTTACTTGCTATTCCATTATTTGTTTTAGTATATTTCTTATCATTAAAAGCTGTAAGAAAAAGAGCCCTAAGTTTTGCAAATTTTGAAGCCATAGCAAGAATAAAAGGAATCGATTTATTTTCTAAGAACCTTGTCATACCTCTTATAAGTATTCTTATTATTTTTCTTTTAACCTTAACGCTCTCTGGTTTGACTCTCCATATACAAAAAAAAGCTTCTTCTTTTTCTTTTGTTTTAGCTATAGATTCGTCAAGAAGTATGGAGGCAGAAGACATGATCCCGAACAGACTAGAAGCAGCAAAACAAGTAGCAATAGATTTTATAAATGATCTTCCATTTTCCACTAAAATCAGTATAGTTTCTTTTTCTGGAAACACTTTCATAGAGCAAGGTTTAACGATAGATAAAGACAAAATGAAAAGAGCAATAAGAGGTATAGAACAGAGTAGCATAGAAGGGACGGATGTTCCTGAAGCAATAATCACTTCAACAAATTTATTAAAAAACGAAGATTCTAAAGCCATAATTTTGTTAAGTGATGGACAGATAACCGCAGGAAGAGTAGATTATGCGATAGAATATGCAAATGACAACGATGTTCTTATACATACAATTGCAATTGGAACAGAGGAGGGCGGAAAAACAAGTTACGGGCTCTCTAAATTAGACGAAGATGCCTTAAAGGCAATCTCCTACAATACTGGAGGAGAGTTTTTTAAAGTAACAAATAAAAAAGACCTTTCAGAATCTTTTAATAAAATAATGACGCTTACAAAGAAAAAAGTCTCTATCGATACCTCGCATTACCTACTCATTGTTGCGACATTTCTTTTTATTATTGAATATATTTTAATTAATACCAAATACAGGGCTTTGCCATAATTTTTATAATTACTTTAGCTAAATTTTTTCTTTCCTTTCTTCATTCTCTAATTTTTCTTTAGTAGGAATTTTATTTTCCTCCACTATTCTTCTAAGAAGCTCTATAGGGTCTATAAGTTTTTCTTTCTCTACTTTCTCTCCAGAATAGATAAGTTCTGTCATTAATCTACAAAAATCTGTTGCTTCTTTCTTTTGCCTTTTTTCAAATTCGCCTACCAATTCTGAATATTCGAGCGAATATGGCAAACCAAAAGCTTCCATAAAAAAATCTCTTGCGAGGGTATCGAGAGAATGAAGAATGTTCTCAGGCCTCTCTTTGCTAGAACGTGGTGAAAACAATGTAGAAAGACTATCATTTAGTTTTTCTATTTTTCTTAAATAAAAAAGATTTCTATCCTCTTTTTGCAATTTAAATTTTTCTTTAAGTCTCTTTTCCAAACGATGCAAGAAGAGAATTATTGCAGATAGGAAGATTATAATAACCAGGATTATTCCTAATATAAACCCACCTCCTTTTAAATTAATCAAAAATTTCATTTTTACTTTATAATAAAGAAAAGTATAAAAATCTTATGAAAAATAATTTAAATAAAAAATAAACAAAATATCATATTTCTTAAGATAATTTTATTAAACTTATTGCTCGATTGATTACCTCTTTCCTCAAATTATCTTATAAAAAGCCCTCTTTTATGGAATTCTCACAGTTTTTGTAACTTTTTTTCGTTTACTCAAAAATCTTCTCAGAAGAATAAACCAGGATAAATTTGC
>JAFCEO010000026.1:0-6212 GCA_017609085.1 Candidatus Pacearchaeota archaeon
TCTCGCCTGTTACCTGATTTAACAGGTCACCTCACGGCACAGGCTGACGTCGGCCATGCAACTCCTCTCAGCGTGTCAGGTAAGCCCTTCAGACTGACCTTCATTCTGCTGTCGCTCCTGGTGAGGTTCACGGTGTGGAATCTAATTGAACCGCACGCGTCACCCGTTGTAGTACTCCCCCGCCAATTCCTTTAAGTTTCGGCCTTGCGGCTATACTTCCCAGGTAGCACACTCTTCGGCTTCCCTACAGCACCAATATCTCTCGAGGAGATACTGATGTTTAGTGTGCAGTGTTTACTGCTAGGACTACACGGGTATCTAATCCGTTTTGCGCCCCTAGCCTTCATCCCTCACTGTCAGACCCGTCCTCGTAGCGTGCCTTCGCCATTGTTAGTCCGACCAAGATTAACGTATTTTACCACTACCTTGGTCGTACTCGCTACGTCTTCCGGTCTCTAGCTCTGCAGTATCTCTTGCACGCCTTACACTTGAGATGTAAGATTTCACAAGAGACTTGCAGAGCAAGCTACGGATGTTTTAGACCCAATAATGATGGCTGCGACTCGGACCGCCGGTATTACCGCGGCGGCTGGCACCGGTCTTGCCCAGTCCTTATTCGTCAGCCTTTTTACAGCTGACAAAAGTTTCTCTATTTAAGAGAAACACTCTGGCTTGCTTTGTCACGCTTTCGCGCATTGCAAAATTTTCCCGACTGCTGCACCCCGTAAGGCTAGGAATAGTGTCTCAGATTCCTTCTCAGGGCCCCTCCGCTAAGAGCCCTTACTGATCATCGGCTTGTTGGGCCTTTACCCCAACAACAACCTAATCAGCCGCAGCCCCATCCTTAGGCTCGAGTTTAGAAAATATTTCCTTCCAGAAAATATTTTCTATCAGGTATTAGCCTCAGTTTCCCGAGGTTATCCCTGACCTAAGGGCAGGTTAGCTACGTGTTACTGAGCAGTTCGCTCTCGTCTCCGAAGAGACAAGAAACTTGCATGTCTAAGTGCAGGCCAGATAGCCGCAGCCGCCAGCAGGATAAACTGGATTTAGAGTATAGCCTCCTTAGTAGTTTACTGTAAAAGGAGAACTCACAACTAGAATACTGCCTGTACATCATACCTTAATCTAAACGGTAGATTATTAAGGCACTCATTCTAGCCAACATTTTAATATAAAATCCCAGTCTAATATCTTTATAAAGCTTTCGCTTATTTTTCGTGGAGAAATATATTCTAGAAATACATTCAGTTTTAAGGACTCTTCTTTAAGAATACTTTATTAAAATACTATAAAAATCTCTTTATTAACTTATTTAGAAATAGCTTCTTTATTTCTACAGAATGTAGTATATATAATTCTGAGTCTAGTTTAGAAAAATAGCTGTTATTACTTTTTATTAGAGATGGTTTACTGAAAAATCTTGCATTTATTTAACGAATATACTCTTTATTTAAAGAATTCAAACAGAAAAAATTTAAATTTTTATTCCTAGCTCGCATAATTTTTTAACTAATTGGTTATATTTTTTATATAAGATTCCTTTCATTCCAATTCTTTCTGCAGCACGAATATATTTTTCAATATCATCAATATAAACGCACCTCTCAGGAGAAACCTGTAATTTTCTCAATATATCTTGGAAAATTTTTTGTTCTGGTTTCATGGCTTTAACTTTAAAAGATAAACTAATAGCATCAAATTTCATTTTTGCTCTTCTCATTATAGGTTTAATTCCTAATTCATAATCAAACTCGCTAGTATTTGATAATAAACCGATCTTGATTTTTTGTTTTCTTAATAATCTATAAATCTCCAATGTTTCAGGAATTGGGGTAAAAATTTGAGAGTAAATTTCCGCAAATTTTTTTCTTGAAATATGACTCTCACTTCTTTGTTTAACTTGTTCAAAAAACTAGATTTGGAAGTGTATGAGGCAAGATATTGAATAAAAATTTCATTGTCAAAGGTTGCAATTACATCTCCCCAATCAAAAACAACTGCTCTAATCATCTTAATATCTCTAATATAAGCTCACTTTATTCTTTATAATTTTTTCTCTTAAAAACAAGTCTGTATGTTTTTATTGGTCAATATCGATTAATTCATATACATTCAAACACGATTAATTAGGGTAAAATAAGAAAAGAACTTAAACTCCTTTTTAATTGGTTTTGTTTTTCTCTTCAGTTCCTGTAAAATCTTCTAAGTTTAATTGCTTTGCTTTTTCTTTTTCTCCTCTTGCTTTTAAATATTCTCTTGCTAAAAGATATAGGATTAATCCCAACGATTGTGATTCCTGTAGTTAAGTTATTTGTGTCGCACAATCCTATCACAGGTTTTTTTACACGAACAGCGTCGTTAAGAGCATTTTTGTCGAGCCACGAATCACACACTATAACAGCTTCTACTTCAAAAAAATCTTTTAATTGAAGATTAGTTATTATTCCTGCAGGATATTTTTTTGTGAAGGCTCTTATTCCCGTAACTTCAGAAAATTTTTTAGCAGCCTTCCATCCAACTTCCCTTTTGCATGCTAAAAATACATCTTCGGGTTTAAATCCTGCTAAAAACTCTGCAGCTTCTTTTAATTTTTTATCTATCTTGTTAGTATCTAATACAGCCAAACCATCAGCTCTTCTTTTATAAACGAATTGTCTCATATGGGGAGTCACCGCTCTTGTTCCTAGATGAGCAGAATATTTAACATAATCATCTAATGGAAAGAGTGTTTTTTCAACTTTCTTTTTAGTTTTTTCTTTTTCTTCTTTCTGTTCTTCTTTGTTTTCTTCAACTTTTTTCTTTTTTGGCATGATTTTTTGAGAAAAAATTGATTTATAAATATATTGTTTGCGAATTTAAACTTCTTAATCTAAAGATTCTGTAGAGTTTCAAATTTTTTCGCTATATAAAACATTCTTTTCTCTTGAAATTTTCCGCATATAATTTGCATCCCTATTGGAATTCCTTGTATTTTTCCTACGGGCAATGACAAAGCAGGAACGCCCGACAAATTCGCCAAAACAGTCAAACTATCATAGTTGTACATATCTTCTACAGAAATTTTCTCTCCAAGTTTATGGGGAAGTTTTGGTACAGTTGGAAGAATCAGACAATCAAATTTTTTCAAGGCAGAGTCAAATTCTTTTTCTATAAGTCTTTTAGCTTGTAACGCTTTTCTATAATATTTTCCAGCATATTCTGCTTGGGCTATTTCCTTTCCTCCAAGAATTCTCCTTAAAACTTCATCTCCGCAACTTTCTTCTATCTTTTTCCCATATTTTCTACCGTCATATCTTCTAGTTGAAGAAAAAAATTCAACATAGTTTATTGGATAATATGTTTGAACGCCTAAGTCGATGTATTTTAACTTTATCTCTTCGGTTTTCCATTTCTCTTTATTACTTATTTCTTTAACTTTGTCCTTTATAAGTTCCAATATCTTCTCATCTGCTTTAATTTTAGGAACTCCTAATTTTAGTTTTCTTTTTTCAAAAGTATATTCTTTCTTTTCTGGAAAAATCACGCTTGTAGCATCTTTTTCGTCTTTTCCTTTAATAATCTCAAATAACAATTCAGCTCCATCTATTTCTTTAGAAAAACAACCAATTTGTTCAAGGGACATTGACAAATCAATTAAACCATATCTTGAGACAGAGCCATAAGTTGGCTTAACACCTACAACACCGCAGTGAGAAGCAGGATTCCTGATAGAGCCCCCCGTATCAGAGCCCAAAGCCAAATCACAGAAACCAGCAGCGACTGCTGCAGCTGAGCCAGATGAAGAGCCTCCAGGAATTCTATTGAGAGAAGCAGGATTTTTACACGGACCGAAAGCAGATGTTTCTCCTGAAGAGCCACATGCAAATTCATCCATATTTGTTATACCGATTATAATTCCATCTTCTTGTTTAATTTTTTTAATTACGGTTGCATCATACCCTGCTTTATAATTCTCCAAAGTTCGGGAGGCGCAATTAATTATAAATCCTTTAACGTTGATGTTGGCTTTGACAGCAATGGCAAGACCAGCTAATCTGCCAGCCTTACCATTTTTTATTTTGCTGTCCACCTCTTTTGCCTCCAGAAGAGCATTATTGTTAAGTTGTAAAATTGCGTTAATCTTTTTTCCTTTTTTGTCATTTTTATCAATCTCGTCAAGAAAATTTTTTATATTCTGCTCTGCACTTATTTTTCCTTCTTTTATAAGCTGTAATTTTTCCTTAATTTTCATTTCCATCCTCCCTTTTCTACTTCTATACATTCTTTTTTTACCGATGGAGCATTTTCAAAAAAAATTTCTCTAAAATCAGAATCTTTCTCTTCTTGACTTTCTTTTCTCCTGTCTTCATCTCTTTCGACGAAAAAATCTTCTTCTGCTTTAACTTTTTCTAAAGCTCTCGCAAATTTATCCAGAATTTGTTTTGCTTCTAATTTTATTTCTTCTTCTCTTCTAGAGGACATAGAAAAAATAGAAAAAAGGAATTTATAAACTTTCCCTCATTTTATATTCTCAAGCACAACTTCTAACTATCTAAAAAATTACAATTTCTCGTTAACAAAAAATATTTAAATTAGGAATTGTTGAAATAAACATGAAAAGAGGTAATAAAGCTGTTTCACCTGTTGTATCAACAATTTTGTTGATATCTGTGGTTATTATTTTAGCCGTAATTATATTCTTGTGGACAAGGAGTTTTATAGAAGAAGCAATTCAAAAAGAAATCTTGGGAAAGAAAAAACCTATAGAAAATGTATGCTCAGAGGTTAATCTTAAAATCTCTTTAAGTTCTGCAAGAGAATTGTCTGTAGTTAATGTAGGAAATGTTCCTGTTTTAAGTATAGATGTTCGGAAAGAAGGAGGGGGAATATCCAAAATTGAAAATTATGCATTAAATTTAGGTCCAGGAGATTCCAAAACAGAATTCATTTATATAGAGGAAATTTATAATAAAATAACAGTAATTCCTGTTTTATTGGGAGAGACTGGAAATAGTAAAAAGGCTTACACTTGTCCTGAGGAAACAGGAATTGAGTTAGAATTAAATTAATGAAAATTAAGGAAAATGAATCTAAAAGTTAAAAAAAGCAAGAAGGCAGTTTCTCCAGTAATAACTACTGTTTTCTTAATTTTATTAAGCATTCTTGCAGTATTTCTAATAGCAGGAGTTGTAATTCCATTTGTGAGAAATTCTCTATCAGAGAGCAAAGAATGTTTTGATACACTTGACCAGCTCGAAATAAATACAGAATCTGGCTATACTTGTTATTATGTCGGAGAAGATGGAAAGGCTATCGCCAATCTTACAATTAAAAGAGGAATGAAAGAAATAGGGCTTGGAGGATTTATTATATCTGTTTCTGACGGTGCAACTTCAAAAAGTTTTAAGATAACTGAAGAGGCAATTTCTTCAAGTAGAATATGCTGAAATTTCTCCAATTACAGCAGGTGGAAGAATCTGCAATCCTACAGACAGAGCAGAAATTAAAGAATGTATGTAAATCTTATAAAAAGCAATAAAATGGAAAAAATAAAAGGCCATCGTTTTTGTCGTTCAACTTCAAAACATTCTCAAATCTGGGTAGAAACTGTCATTTATACTCTTATAGCTTTAACAATTATTGGAATTATTTTAGCTATAGCAACTCCTACTTTGAATAAATATAAAGATAAAATGATCATTGAACAAACAATAAATGCCCTTAATGATTTAAATGGAGAAATTTTGGAAGTAAGAGATAGAGGATTAGGAAACAAAAGATCTTTGGAATTTGGACTTAAGAAAGGTAGCCTGACTATAGATAGTCCGAATGATAAGATAATCTATGTGTTAGAAGAAACTGAATTAGAATATAGTGAAGTTGGAGAGAGTATTAATCGTGGAGACTTGACAATAACTACAGAAAAAAAAGGCAGAAAATATAAAATCACTCTTTCTTTAGAATATGAATATCTAAACATAACTTTCAATGGGAAAGAAGAGAAAAAAACATTTTTTTCAACTTCTGTTCCTTATAAGATATTTATAGAAAATAATGGAACTATTGACGGAGTTGTCCAATTAGATATTACAGAGGCTTAGTAAGCTGATTTTCACTTTTTTAGAATAGGTTCTCTATTTTTAATATAGAAACAAAACATGCCGATTCTTCAAATTTCGTTATTTAGTGTTAGTATGCAGAAAAATTCAAAAAAGACATACTTTAAGAAGAGT
>JAFCEO010000026.1:6241-6828 GCA_017609085.1 Candidatus Pacearchaeota archaeon
AACTTAACGTCAGATAAATTTAACAAAAAAATTTATTTTCTTCTTTTTTGTGGTTTTAAATCCAAATCCCAATAGATACTTCTTGGGGATTTAATTTTGACCTGTTTAGTTCCAAAAATCCTTTTGAATTGCCTTATGCCAGAAACTTTTGAAGGTTTTATTAAACCCATTTTTTGTAAATTAATCAATCTTGGTTTTATTGCTGGTGGTGTTCTTCCTACACACTTGGCTATCTGATTTGTTACTAGGGGTCTCCTATGATAAAGACATCTTAATATTTCTTTATCAATTCCATCAAGAATTTTCTTTTTTCTTACTTTCATTTTCTTTAATTAATTCTAATCTTATTTCTTTATCTACCAACCACCTTAATTTATCCCCTTTTTCTATCTTCAAATACTCTACTACTTCTTTGGGTATCCTTGTAATGAGTGTTTTTCCATCCGAGCTTATTGTTGTTACTCTCTCTATATTTACTTTAGTTTTTATTATCTCTTTTAATTCTTCTTCTGTTATTGGCATATTTATTTTAAGTTTCTGTACTTTTTAAATATATCGTTTTTCGTACATTTTATTTTTTATTTTAT
>JAFCEO010000011.1 GCA_017609085.1 Candidatus Pacearchaeota archaeon
TGCTTTGTAAATTTGCTCTCTTTCTTCCCACGCAGTGTCAGGATTAAACTCTATTCCAAGTGTTGTTGCTAACATTGTGGCAGCTAAATCTTCTGCATACTCTCCTGATTTTTTGGCCGTTTCTCCGAAAGCATGATGTTCTGAAAGATATCCATATTGGTTTTCGTCTTTAGGAATAGCCACACCAATAGATGCAGAGATTAATCTACTTGGTTCGTCCGTTTCATTTTTTGACATAACACAGAATGTCACTTGCCCTGGCTTTAAAAGTTTCAATCCTTCTTCTCTTGAAATTATTTTACAATTAGGAGGAAGAATAGAAGAAACATGAACCTGCATTTCTCAAAGCAAGTTCGAAACTCGCCAACTTATCTCTATGAATTCCTATACCTTTTGTTAAAAATACTTTTTTTGGAATAAACATGCCTTTTTTAAAGATTTTTCATTTTTAAAATTTTTTAGTCTAAAATTTTATAAAGAAGTTCGTCTAATCTTTTTTATAAAAAAATGGAAAAAGAGGATTTTTTAAAGAAACTCGAAATAGAACTTAAAATAAGAAAGAATTCAGATTATACAATTCGTAATTATCTTTATTTCAATAAAAAACTTCTCGATTTTTTGAACAAAAAACCAGAAGATATAACTCAAAACGATATCAAAATGTTCATGGCCTATTTTCTTTCAAATAAGTCTTCTTCTTCAAGTATCTTGGCCCTCGCCGCAATAAGATTCGCATTTTCTTCTATCCTTAATTTTGATCCTACTTCTGGAATAAAAAGGCCAAAAAAAGAAAAAAAACTTCCAGAAGTTTTAACAAAAGATGAAGTTTTGAAGCTAATAGAAGCAGCTGATACAAAAAAATCTAAATTGATTCTAAGTTTGATTTACGCCGCAGGTCTTCGTGTTAGCGAATTAACAAATTTAAAAAAGTCTGACTTAAACTTTCAAGAGCTTACAGGTTATGTCAGGAAAGCAAAAGGAAAAAAAGACAGAATTTTTAATATTCCTTCTTATCTTATTAAAGATATATTCAAAAAATTGTTCAAAGAGCTGCAAAAAAAGCAGGAATTCAGAAATCTGTCCATTGCCATACTTTAAGACATTCTTTCGCAACACATCTTCTAGAAAATGGTATTGATATAAGAAAAATCCAGGTTCTACTCGGACACGAAAATATTGCTACGACTGAAATATATACCCACATTTCAACAGAAGAATTAAAGAAAATAAAAAGTCCATTGGATAGTTTAATGGATAAAAACAAAAAATAAGATTTCAAAAGATATAAAAACATATTTTTATTTGTTATTAAAAAGAGGGAAAAATGAATGAGACTGCTATGAGCTTCGAGAATCTTTTAGAGAATATGATAGTCAATCCCTATGTTTCTTTTTTAAATTCTCTTCCTGAAAGTCACAGATTAGTTTTAAATATCTCTATGTATCTATTTCTTATATCTATCTATTCTATTTTCGTATTCGAATTTTATAGATTATTGGCAAAGAAAAATATTTTAAGATTAAATCTGAGTAGGTATAATACTTCTACACACCCTACTCTAAAAAAATTGATAGCCACTCTTTTATTCCTTTTGGAGTATATTATAATCCTTCCGATATTTGTATTTTTTTGGTTTACAGTTTTATCTTTTTTACTTTTACTTTTGTCTAAAGATCAGCCTGTTAATCAAATCCTTTTAATATCAGCCGCAGTTGTTGGAGCAGTAAGGGTGACTTCTTATTTTAGAGAAGATTTATCCCGCGATTTAGCAAAAATGTTTCCTTTTGCTGTTTTAACAATATTCCTATTGAGTCCAAACTTTCTCGAGTTCGCTTCTGTACTCAGAAAATTATCACAGATTCCTTATTTCATTAACCACATATTTTTTTATTTGGTTTTTGTTACTTTTTCAGAAATTGTCATAAGACTTCTTTATACTTTAGTTTTCTTTTTCAAAAGACCTGAAGAACAATCAGTAGAAGAGTTGGAAGAAGCGATGAAAGAAGAATAGTAAACAGTTAAGTTTATATAAATAGGGAAAATAAGAGGGGTATGGTGGATTTTAATAAATTAATAGATGCATATTTAGCCAGAGAATCTTACTGTAAAAAAATTGGAAGATATTACCCAAGTGAAATAGGGAGTTGTTTAAGAAAGATATGGTATTCTTATAAGAAGCCAAAACCTACAGATACAGAACTCATAAGGATTTTTGAAGCGGGCAACATGCTACACACTTTTATTACAGAAGTAATAAAAAGCGAAAAAAATCCCGAAGTTAAACTTCTTCAATCAGAGATGCCAGTAAAGTTTCAAGAAAAAGATTTCATTATTTCTGGAAGAGTGGATAATTTAATTTTAGTAGAAATTGAAAATAAAAAAGTGTTAGTAGAAATTAAATCTTGTAAATATCTTCCTACTGATTTTAAAAAAGAACACGCTATGCAATTACAACTTTATATGCATTTTACAGGAATATATAATGGAATTCTTTTATACATTCAAAAAGATAATCTACAGACAACTTGTTTTGATATAATCTATAACCCGGAAGAGGTGAGAGAAATTTTGAAAAGATTTCATTCTTTGCATCTCTTTTTGGTAAATGATAAAATTCCTGAAGCTGAAGCGAAACTCGACCCCGACAAAGTGTGGATGTGTGAGAAATGTCCTTGGAAAGATGAATGCGAAAATGATAAAGAATTAAATAAAATGTATTAAAAGGTAAATTTATCTGTAACTCTTCTGTCTTTTTCTTCTCGCTTTGCTGTCTCCTGGTTTGTAAGTTTCTTTTCTTCTTGTGTCTGCAACTAAAATGTTCTTATCGTAAGCATGAAATTTCTTTTTCAATTCTCCCGATTTTGTGAATTTAATTAACCCTCTCGCAATAGCAAGTCTCGCTGCCTCTATTTGGCTTTTTTGTCCTCCTCCTTTGACTTCGACTTTTATATCAAAATTAAAATTTCCCAAAACTTCTTTCGCTATTTCAATAGGTTCTTGTATCATTAATTTTTCAAAGTAAGGGAGATGATGATGTGGTTTTTTGTTAACTCTTACTACTCCACTCCCAGCTTTAATTAAAGCTTTAGCTATCGCAGTCTTTCTTTTTCCTGATACCATGATTTGTTTTTCTTTCATTTTTCTCTTCAAATTTTTTTCGAAAGCTCTTCTATTCTTATATAATTAACTGTTTTTTCTTCTCCAAATTTTATTGCTTTTTTATCTTTATATTCTTCAGGAACTCCTTTATAACATAATATTCTCTTGAATGCTTCTCTACCTCTCCCTCTTCTAAAATCTGGCAACATGCCTCTTATTGCTCTTTTAACTATTCTTTCTGGCTGTTTTGGATAATATGGTCCTTTCTCACTACTTCCTCTCTTCCTCTTTTTTTGATAATTTTCTATTGTAAATTTTTTTCTTCCAGTAATTATTGCTTTTTCTGAGTTTAAAACTATAATTTTTTTTCCGAGTAAAGCCTGCTTTGCTACATAACTTGCAAGTCTGCCAAGGGCAGTATTAGAAGCATCTATAATGACTTCCTTTTCCATTTTATTTCAAAATTTTTCCTTCTAATTTTTTATTTTTTTCTAATTCTTTTTTTATGCTTAAAACTTCGCATTTTGCATTTTTTAACTTTTCTTTAGCAGTCGAAGAAAAATCTAAGGCTATGATTTTAATTTTTTTATCTATATTTCCTTGTCCGAGAACTTTTCCAGGAACAATTATTGCTTCATTTTCCTTTGCTTCTTTGCTAATTTCTTCCAAATTCTTTTTTATTCTCTTCCTCGTTGGAAGAGAAAGCAATTTTGCAATTTCTAATAATCCTTTCTTCTTAGCCAACAATATAGTTTCAACTAATTTCGAGTTTGTTTTTCTTTTTATTCTTTTATTTATCTTTGTTTTGCTTATCATCTTTAAGTTGTAAAATTTTTATTATGCGGAGAGAAGGATTCGAACCTTCGCAGGCACTAAGCCGCATGGGTTCTAAATTTTGATTCCTTAACCATGCCCGTTTGTCCACTCCGGCATCTCCGCGCAATTTATTTAATGCGCGAAACTTTTAAAGTTTATTGTTACTTTATTTTTTTACTTAATTCTTTTAAATTTTCATTCAACTGTCCAATAGATTTAATAAAAATCTCTTCTGCTTTTATCTGGCCCCAAGATTCTATAAAGAAAATTATATTCTCATCTTTTTCTACTTTGATAGCCTCTTTACCATGCTCTTTGCAAACTTCAACACACGCTTCACATAAATCGCATTTATAAATCTCTTTGAGCTCTGCTTTCCCTCCTTCAACAGACAAAACTTTTTGAGGGCAAGCCTCTACACATTTTTTACAATTATCACAATTCTTGTTTATTATAATTTTAGCTAAATTTCTATAATAAACCAAACCCGGAGAAAATTTGCTGTGCTCTATTCCTTTTCCAAGTCTTGCTCTTGCCACCAACTCTAATTCTTGACCTTTTTCTAAAATGACTATAGGGATTTTATCATAAACGACTTTCGCTTTTCCTTCTAAATCTTTTGAGTAAACTGTTAAGGGTCCTTTAATTTTAATTTTTAAATCAACCGAACATTTACTACAACCTTTTCCTTTACAAGAGCATTTTTCTCTTTCTGTAAATGTCTTTTCCGTAACTAAAGGAATTAATCCTAATCTATGGGCTAAAATTTCATCATATAATGCAGAATCATTTTTAAAAAACTCTACTTCGTCTATTGCTAAAATTGGAATCTCTAATACGCTTCTTCTTATCGCATTGGCTAAAGTTTCAGACATATCTGTAACAAAGCTTACTTTCTCTTCATTTTTTGAGATTATTTTTATCATCTTAATTTAAATAAATTTTATATTTTTAAACTCTTCTACCTCTCTTTCCGCCTTTCGGTTTAGGACCTCCTCTAGGAATTCTTGTCGTATCTGCAATGCTTATTATTTTTAACCCTTCTCTCGATAAACTTTTTACAGCCGCATGAGCTCCTGGACCAGGAGCAGGATTGCCTGTTTTTGCTCTGATTCTTACATATAATGAGTTTATATTGTGTTCTTTTGCCTTTTCAGCAGCCTGTTTTGCCACAAACATCGCAATTGTAGGATTGGCTTTTAACCTATCATGTTTCGTGACCATTCCTCCAGAAATTCTCGCAATAGTGTTTCCTGCCATATCTGTTATATGTAAAATTGTATTATTAAAGGAAGTATAAATATGTGCAATTCCCATTCTATCTTTCTTTTCTTTCTTCTCTCCTTTATTCTCTTGTTTTTCTTTAGGCATTCTTCTCTCCTTTATCTTCTATAACCTCTTCAACTTTTTTTTCAATAGGTTCTTCTTTTAATTTAGATTTTTTTATTAAACTTATTTTATCTTCTTCATCTATTTTAACGAGATAAGAGGGTTTATTTACAATTTTTCCATTTATGGCTATATGTTTATGAACGATGAGTTGTCTTGCATGTTTCGGTGTAGAGGCTAATTTTTTTCTTACCACTACACTTTGTAATCTTCTTTTAAGGTAATCTTCTTTATTTAATGCCAAAATATCAGCAATGCTTTCAACTGCAAAACCTTGTTTTTTCAATTTCTCTATAAAAATTTTTTTATTTTCTTCAGATTTCGTCAATAAAGATTTCGCTCGTTTTCTTATTTTATCTATTCTAGCTTCTGCTTTCCATATTTCTCTCTTGTTTTTTAAGCCATATTTTTTGACCAAATTATTTTCTTCTTCTATTCTTTCTCTACTAAAAATTCTTTTTGGCTTTTTATATTTCTTACGTTTTCTCTTCGGCATTTTAACCTTTCTTTCCTATTTTAGATTTTTTTAAAACTCCTACAGACTTTCCTTTCTGTCTGAAGTGGCTTTTTGTTCTTTGTCCACGAACAGGTTGCCCTAAATCATGTCTTAGGCCTCTATAAGACCTTATTTTTTTCAATCTTTTTATGTCAAATTCTTTTCTTAATTCTAAATCAGAACCCAATAAATGCACGTCTTTCCCTGTTTCGAAATCTCTTCTCCTATTTAATAAGAAAGAAGGCAGTTCAGGATTTTTGATGAAATTTTCAATTTTTTTAATCTCTTCTTCGTTTAGCGAGGAAATTTTTCTTTTTTTGTCTAATCTCAACTTATTGCATATTGCGTTTGAAAGACTCCACGAAACTCCTTTTATTTTGGTTAAACCTGTATAGATCTGTTTTCTCCCGTCTATATCAGTCTGCATTACTCTAACTATTCTTACTTCTTCTTGATTCTTCTTTTCTTCTTCCATCTTTCCTTTATTTAACACTTTAATACAATCCTTTTTAAAGGTTGTCTTTTTTAAATTTTTTTAGAAGACTCCTCATTTAATAAACAAATTGTGCCTTTCTATATTTTCCAATTCTTGCAATAATCTTTTCTCTACAGCTTTTTTAGGGTCTGGCAAATTAGGGATTCTTCTTTTTAGGTCATCAAAACTTTTAAACGGTTCTTTTTTTCTCTCCTCCAGTATGGCCATCATGTGTTTTTTTCCAAAACCAGGCAACAATTCTAGTTGGTGGAGTCTTGTGTTTATGGCTTCTGCCTCATTAAAAAAATCAACAAATCTTTTTTCTTGTTTCTCTACTACTTCTTTAATAAACTCTTGAAGTTGCAATTTCGCTGTTTCTGTTAATTTTTCGCGCGGCAATCTTCCTAGAATATAATATATTTTGTCTCTTTTCCCTTTACCAATATATACTTTTTCTTTTAGTTCTAATTTCACACCTCTTCGCGGAACAAGTTGTAATAGGGTAAAATTGTTTAGGCCTATAGCTTGAGCTATAGGAATCATCTTCTTTTCTAATGGATAGCCGTAAGGCAAGTAATCTAATACAATTGCATATTCTTCTTTGTCTTCCATTTTTATTTGTATTTTTTGACAACTTCAAGTATTTTGTTGGTTTCATCTTCGTCTAAACTCGTATCTACGAATATCTTGTTTAAATCAGATGAATCTTCTGGCATAATGTCAATTATCTTAGCAATATGCTCTTCTTTTAATTTCAATAAGTCAAGTTCCTTTAATTCTTTTTTTAACTGTTCTGCTTTTTCTGGAGTTATTTTTAAAAATTTTTTAATAAAATCCTCTGCCTGTTTCTTTTTATCCCCTTCTAAACTTTCAAGTATTTTTTTAACTTCCGCCATATTTAGGGGTTGCATATTCTTTATCATTTTTTACAATTATTAATTAAGAGTTTACTCTTTTTAAATGGACAGGATGGATTATAAATTTTTTGTCCGCTTTCCCTGTTTTAACCTTGATAATGTAGCAGTTTCCTCTTTTTCCTTCAACTTCTCCTGTTCTCCCCTGTATTGATTTGGGAAATCCTGCTTTAACAGACAAATCTCTTACAATACTTACTTTATCTCCTTCTTTCAAATTTTGGAAATACCTACTTAATTTTATCTTTCCTTTCTCTCTGATCCTTTTTCTCTTCAACATTTTAACATTATTTTTTATGTTCTGCTTGATTTTTTATTTTATTTAAAGCTTCTGATATTGCCGCATAAAGGTTTCTATCTGTTATGCTGGCCGTTAATATTCTTTTATTTGTTACAACATCAACTACTATTTCGTGTAAAAATGATTTAGCTTTTTTTGTTTTTTTAAGTGTTATTTTTATACTTTGATATTTTATTTGTTCTTTAATTTTTTTAACACGGTTTCTGATTATTTTTCTTACCACAGCCATCTCGCTAGGCTCAAGAGAAAACCCTATTAGAGTAATGTCCTCTCCTAACTTCGTTTCATTTTCTTCTCTGCTGCTAGGGTCTTTCCCCTTAGCCTCTACTCTCATAAATATAACAAAAAAAGATATTTTATAAATATATTGTTTTATCTCTTTTTAGATAAATTTATAACAGTTCTTCTTCTAGGTATCTTATGGATGAGATAATTAAAATAGAGAATGTTTCAAAAATTTATAAGACAGGAACAACAAAAGTCGAAGCTGTTCGAAAACTTAATTTGAGTGTCAAAAAAGGAGAGTTTATTGCGATTATGGGTCCTTCTGGAAGTGGAAAATCAACAAGTATGAATCTTATTGGAAGTTTAGATTTGCCAACTGAAGGGAAAATTTTTCTTGATGGGAAGGATATCTCTCATTTAAACGAAAGCGCTTTGTCCCAAATAAGAGGGAAAAAAATCGGTTTTATATTCCAGCAATTTAACCTTATTCCTAACCTTACTGCAAAAGAAAATGTCGCTCTCCCAATGCTTTTTCAAGGAATAAGCTCTAAAAAAAGAGAAAAAAGAGCATCAGAACTTCTTAAAATGCTTGGACTCAAAGAGAGAATGAACTCTTATCCTAATCAACTTTCTGGAGGCGAACAGCAAAGAGTTGCTATTGCCAGGGCGCTTGCTAATGACCCTGAAGTTATTTTAGCTGACGAACCTACAGGAAATCTCGATTCAAAAAATGGAAAAATTGTTTTGGATTTTTTGAAAAGTCTAAATAAAAAAGGGAAAACAATTATTCTTGTTACTCACGACCAAAATTTAGCCAAATACGCTGAAAAAATCTTCTGGTTGAGAGATGGAAAAATAGAGAAAGTGACATCGAATAAAAAATGATACTTGACTATCTAATCCTATCTTTTAAAAATCTTAAAAGAAGAGGCGTTAGAAGCTGGTTAACTCTTCTTGGGATTTTTATAGGAATCACTCTTGTAGTTTCTCTCGTTAGTTTGGGGAACAGTTTACAGTTGGCAGTAATGTCTCAGTTTGGAGTAAGTTCAACACAAGTCATAACTGTTCAGGCAGGAGGTGTTGGCTATACACCTCCTGGAAGCGGTGTTGTAAAATATCTTACTTCAGAGGATGCCAGAGAGATAGAAAAACTCGATTTAGTGGAAGTGGCTATTCCAAGAAACATAGAAACAGTGAAGCTACAATTTAATAGAAAAACAAGACTTGTAGCAGCAGCTTCAATTCCAGAAGGAGAAAAAAGAAAATATATTTATCAGCTTCTTGATCTAACTGCAGAAAAAGGAAGACTTCTTGAAAAAGAAGATTCAAAAAAAATTATTCTTGGATATAATTTTTTTGATAAAGATAAAAATGGTTTCGATAAAAAGATTGTTCCTGGAAAAAGCGTCTTAATAAATGGTCGTAAATTTAAAGTTGTAGGAATTATCGAAAAAAAAGGTAGCTTTATTCTCGATAATGTTATATGTGTAGGGGATGATGATTTAAAGGAATTAGCAGGTTATGGAGATGAAGTCGATTTGATAGTAGTTAAAGTTAAAGACAAAGATTTAATGAATAAAGCCAAAGATGAGATAGAAAATTTACTGAGAAAAAGAAGAGATGTTAAAAAAGGAGAAGAAGACTTTACTGTTCAGACTCCTCAATCTCTTCTCGAAACTGTTAACAAAGTTCTTGGAGGTGTTAATGTATTCGTCATTATCCTAGCTTCTATTTCAATTGTTGTAGGAGCTATCGGAATTGCAAATACTATGACAACTTCAATTCTTGAAAGAAAAAGGGAAATAGGGATTATGAAAGCGATTGGAGCGAGAAACAAAGACATTTTTTTACAATTTTTCATTGAAGCAGGTATTCTAGGATTAATCGGAGGGGTTTTTGGAGCTATTGCTGGAACAATTCTTGGCTATTTTGGAGCCATGGAACTGAACAAACTAATGAATATTTTTGCAAGGCCAGAAATCAGTTTTTCGCTTCTTTTTTTAGCTATTATGTCAAGTTTTTTTATAGGAAGCATTGCAGGAGTAATTCCTGCTATGAGGGCTGCTAAACAAAATCCTGTGGAATGTTTAAGGGGTTAAAATGATCGGTAAAGAAATTGTGCTTTACTCATTAAGAAATATTTGGAAAAGAAGAGCAAGAAGTTTTTTAACTATTCTCTCAATCTTTATAGGAATAACAACTATTTTTGTTTTAGTTAGTTTTGGATTAGGTTTATATTTTTATGTTAATGAGCTGACTACAAGCTCTTCTGCAGACAAAGTGCTTATTCAACCAAAAGGACTTTCTCCAGCAGGACTAGATACTACTTTCAAACTTACAGACGACGATTTAAGAGCAGTAAAAAGAGCGGCAGGTGTTTATGATGCGACAGGGATTTACCTTAAACCAGCAGAAGTAAAACAAGGAGGAAAACTAAAATATGTTTTTTTAATCTCCTACGACCCGAAGAAGCCATTAATTATGGAGCTTTCCAATATAGGAATAGTTAAAGGAAAAGAATTAAAAAAAGGCGATGAGGGGAAGGTTGTTTTGGGTTATTCTTATATGTTTCCTGGAAGAATTTTTCCTAGACCCTTTTATTTAAATGATTTGATTGAAGTCCAAGGAAAAAAGTTAAAAGTTATTGGCTTTTTTGGAGAAGTTGGAAATCCTCAAGACGATTCTCAAATTTATATAATAAATGATTTTATTGATGAGTTATACCCAGGAAATAATACTTATAATTGGATAATTGCAAAAGTCGATATTGGCAATATAGAAACAGTGATCGAGAATATTGAAAAGAGTTTAAGAAAAAGCAGGAACTTGGAAAAAGGAGAAGAGGATTTTTTTGTTCAATCCTTTAATGATTTAATTGAAACTTACTCCCAAATTTTAAATGTTATTATAGGTTTTGTTATTTTGATTGCTTTTATTTCAGTTGTTGTTTCTGCAATTAATACTTCAAATACAATGATTACAAGTGTTCTTGAGAGAGTAAGGGAAATTGGAGTGATTAAGTCAATTGGAGCAAAAAATTCCGACGTATTCAAACTATTCCTGTTCGAGTCAGGATTTTTAGGCTTTGTTGGAGGTCTTATTGGAGTAGATTTTGGACTTTTTTTGACATGGATAGCAAAAATTATCCTTAAAAATTTAGGTTATGGATTTTTAGCCCCTCATTACTCTCCTTCCTTATTCCTTGGATGTATTTTATTTGCCACGTTAACTGGAGCAGTTTCAGGAGTCGTTCCAGCAATTCGCGCTTCAAAAATTAAACCAGCTAATGCCTTAAGATACGAATAATTACTCTTTCTTTCTCTTCTTTCTTCTATAAATCCAGTATACCCCAACAATCACAATACCAACAATAAAATATACCTGCCATGGAATTTTTTTTGTTTCTTCTTTTTCTTCAAAAGATTCGCTTGAAAATTCGAGAACTTTTGTCAATATTCTTCTTTTTCCAATACTGTCTGTATAAAAAATTTTAACTTGAAAAGTTCCATCTTTTGGAATAGCTTTAAATTCAGCAGAAGAATACTCATTCGAATCTAAATCTCCCACAATATATCTTCGCGCCCCCTTTATTGTTATATTCTCTTGGGAAGGAATATCGAGAGCTACGGCCTCCACATCATTTTTTCCTATATTCAATACCTCTATAGTCATTTCTTTTGTTTCTTTATTATAATTTTTAACAAACATTTCAAAATCTGCTTTTACTTCTTCTACTGTCAAATTGAATTCTTTTATAAAATAAAATTTTTTCTTAGGAGAGAATTTTACTCTAATTGGATTTTCTCCATCAAGAGCATCTTCATCAACTCGAACTTTAAAAGGGAATTGAGCATAACTTAAAAAACGATTGACATATGTTCCTCCCTTTATTTCATATTTTGTTTGAGAATCAGGATCAAATTTTAAAGGATAATCAGGAAGAAGTTCAAAGTACAAATTTTCACACTTTGGATTCTCTATTCCTGTAACCTGAAAAACAATTTTTACATATTCTCCAGGAATTGCAGGATAAGGGTCTTGATTAATAAGAAATACATCTAAATCACACTCTTCTGCCTCAACTAAACTGCTTATTAAACAAAAAACTATTAAGAAAATCACTACTTTTTTCATATTACTTTCAAGAAAACCTAGTTTAAAAGTTTATCTGAATTGCCACAGTTAAACATCATTCAATAAAAACTTTTATAAACCTTTTTTGTAGTAGTTTTATATGATAATTCCAGTTAGATGTTTTTCATGTGGAAAGCCAATCGGGCATTTATATGAAGAATTTAAGAAACGAGTAGAAACAGGAGAAAACAAAAAAAAAGTACTTGATGAACTAGGTTTAGAAAGATATTGCTGTAGAGCAATATTTTTAGGACATGTTGACTTACTCCCTTTAACAAGTAAATTTAAGAAATTCTAATTTTGAAATTTTTTTAAAATTATCTTTTTATAAATTCATTTTAATTTCCATCTAAAGATAGAGCCACAAATCTTACATTTTACAGTTTTTTTCCCATTTTTAATTCTTATTTTTGCATTTTGAGGGAATACAGAAAAACATTTTTTACAAAATTTTTTTCTTAAGCTTCCTAATTTGATGTTGTGATGCATTGCTAGTCTTTTAATTTTCTTAATTTCTTTAGGTTTTTTGTTTTTAATGTCAGAGAAAAACTTTTTAATTTCAAACAAAGCTTCTTTTTTTCTTAGTTTTTTCATATTATTCTAACTTACCTTATTTAATCTTTCTAAACTCTTACAATTTATTAGAATTATTAGTTATTTATAGTTTTTCTCTTTATGCACTTAGAATACCTTAAAAATAAAAGAAGACAGCTTTATGCCTTCCCATCTTTTTGGAGAGTACAAGCATAAACGTAACCAGCTTAACTTCCGTGTTCGGAATGGGAACGGGTGTTTCCTGGTTACTTTGGCCGTCTTCAAAAAGCAAGAGAATCTGACTTTTTTAAATTTTACTAAAATCGAAATCGCAGTACATCCGGAAGACCAAAAGTGGAAAACGAATCATCTAAATCATTGATATAAGGATTATAACCATTAATTTTTAACTCTTGCTGTATCACCTTGACCTGTCGCCTTCTCCAATAATGGATTCTTCCTAAAAGTCTTGTTCTGTTTATAAGTTTATGCCTGTATTCTCTTCTCCATTTATATTGCTTCTCTTTGGCTAATTGCCTGTAAATCTTCTTTTTAGCTAGAATTTTCTCTTTATTCTCTTCATAATATCTTCTGCTATATTCTCTGCATTTCTCAATATTTTTTAATCTCCATTTCTTAGCAATTTCTCTTGCTCTTAATTTTCTTTCTTCAGGACTTAATTTTGGTCTTTTTCTTCGCTTAAACTCCAAATTATGTTTATCTATCTCTCTTCTATGCTTATTCCATATCTGGAAATCTCTATTTTCTATATGCAGTTTGGACAGGAGGACATTTTACTCTTCACCTTCCTTTTGTTTTATAGTTCTTATTACAGTGTCTATTTGTTGTTGGGTTAAGAAAGAAGATTTGTAAAAGATTTTATGTTTATCATTCATCAAATTTTCTTTGTAAATATTTTTAGGATGGATCAACCCTAAAATATGTCCAATTTCATGAGCCAAATCCCATCCAGTTAAATCTCTTATACACATTTTATTTCTCGACAAACATAACCTTTCTTGTTGAAATATTGCAAAAGAATGGCCACATAAACTTCCTCTTCCAGAATTTCCTTCACCCTTAACATAGATAATACTCATATTTGAGTTATTATCAGTAATTCTATTGATTATATGCATATACATTTCACATGCACCATCTTCTTTAGTTACATTATTATACAAAAAACTTCTTTCTTTATCTGTTAAATTAATTTGAACATTATGAATCTCTTTAGCTAAGACATGGATATTGTATTCGCCCCAGATATCATTAGCTATAGAAATGTAATTCAATAGCTCTTCATTATTTATTTCATTATTAACTATATAAAAATCAACCTCTACTTCCAAAGGCTCATTATTTACTCCTTTAATTCCCAAAGGATATGAAATATAAATCATTAAAGGAATAATGATTAAAGATGTAATAAATAAAAACAAAGCAACAGTATTAAGATGATCTTTAGGTAGTTTCTTAAAAATGTATAAGATAAAAATTATAGCAGAGGAGAACAACAACGATAAAACTACGAGTAAAGGATGCAATAATTTAAACGAATTTAACAAAAGAGTAATAAAAACAAAAAAGATAATTGATAGAATAAATAGATAAGACTTAATTAACAAAGGTAGATTAAAATTCTGGATGTTTATATTCTTTAGAAATCTTTTAAGAAACTGTATAAACTTTTTATTCCAATCATATTTTTTTCCTAACCAAACAAAGAAAGTATAGACAGAAATAAGTAATAAACCTCCTATGAAGATATAAACAGCAGAATGCAAACCACTATTAATCTTTAATCTGTAATACAAGACTATACCTGCAACTATACCTATAATTAAATTATCCCAGTATTTTTTAAACAAATCGCTAAAAGTCATCTTGTTCTTTCTCCCCATTTACAAAACTCACAATCTTCACTAGGTTTTGGAGCCTCTTTCAATTGTAAAATTTTTATTGCTTTTTTGAATAACTTTTCTCCTTCACTTGGATTTGTTTTAATTTTAACAAGCTTGGTATCAAATATAACTTCTCCTGTTTCTGTAACACAATTTGGATAATAAAACAATAAGTAGGTATAATCTTCAGTTTGATATCCATTTTCTCTTAGTAAGAAATTATAAAGATCCATCTGTGCCTGGTAATGCCCATGAGTGTCCTCTTTTAATGGATACCCTCTTGTTTTATAATCAAGAACAATTAATTTCCTGCCTTTTACTAAAACATTATCTATAGCACCATGTAAAATAATACCAGATTTCTTATCTATTACTTCTAGACCCTTCCGATTATTTCTCCAGATTTTTAATTTTTCTTTATCATTAAATAATTTACAACCATCTCTGGCACATTCTTCTTCTCTTAATTCTGGGGGCAACTCTCCTCTTTCCATAAACCTATCAAAATGCTCTTTTAGAATTCTATCCATCCCTGCCGGCAAGGATGGAAATGGACCATCTGGTCTCTTTATCTTTTTAACAATAGAGAGCCAAAAACACCTAGGGCATTCTAGCATTAGGTTTATGCTTGATGGGGAAAGTTTGTATGTCATCTTATCATGAAATAAAGTCTATTGTTACCAACCGTAATTTTGATTTGTCAAATGGTTCTACAATAGTTTTCTTAAATGTACCTTTTTTCATTAAGAAGTTGCTTAAGTTTTCTATCATCTTTTTCCAGTCACTATCCTTTTTATATTGTCTCCATATCTTTCTTAATATTTGTAATCGTTTTTTAGTTAGGGGTATTTTCAATAGTTTATCATAACAAACATCCCAAACTTTTTGTATAGAATCATCTTCTGGAAATTCTTCTAGATAGATTTCAATTTCTTTTTCAATGGTTTCAGCAATTTTTTTAATAAAAGTGGTACTTCTTGATTTACTATATTCTTTAATTTTTGTATCCCTTTGACTAGAAAATATTTCATTATAATTTCTTTCTATATCTTCAACTATTATTTTATTGACTTCATATATTTTCTCAAAAAAATTAGGTATAACTCTTTCTTTATTTGGTTTGCACGATATAAAGTCAATTATCTCGGTTTTGTTAGTGATTATTGATCCTGTGTTTACATCATACAGATACCAGAAATGGAAGTCATTACCATATTTATAATAAAAGAATATGCCAGAGATTTTGCCTTTTTTTAATCCACTATAAACTCCGTGAGGTATTTTTTCTAATTCATCTAAGGCTTTCTTCTTCAAAAAGTCTTTTAATGGCTGATAGAATTTCTCTCCACCACCAAAAACATCCTGTTCTAATTCTGCAAATACTTTGGGGTCTTTTCCTTTAATTTTTCTGATAATTCCAAAGACTTTAGGATGTATTTCCTCTCCTAAAATAGTCTGGTCTAAACCTACTGATTTGTCAATATCTATAATTTTATTCTGTAGGATTTCAACTAATTTTAACAATTCTTCTAATTCATCTTCTGGAAAGAAGTTGTAGACAAATATTTTTTTATAAGGAGAGCCAATTCTATCTATTCTTCCTGCTCTCTGAATCATTCTTGTCGGATTCCAATGTAGATCATAATTAATTAAATATTTAGCTGTTTGAAGATTTTGCCCCTCAGATAAAACATCTGTACTCATTAGGATATCAATTTCTTTTTTGAAGAATTTTTCTACAATTTTCTCTCTTTGTTGTGGGCTTTTACTTGTTAAACCAGAACTTGAAATTGCCCCAATTTTAAGTTTTGAGAACCTCTTATCTTTTATTATTTCATTGTAAATGTAATTCAAAGTATCTGCATAATAAGTAAATAGGACAATCTGGCCATCTTCTGATAATTTCAATAACTTTTCCTTTAGAACTTTTAATTTTGCATCATCTTTTGCTTTAATTGTTTTTACTTTTTCGAGAATTTTGCTTAGTAGTTTAATGTCTTTGTCTATGTCTCTAAATAATTCATTTGTGTTATAGCTCTTTAGATCAAATTTCTCCAACACATCCCTTAAATCTTCTTCGTCTATTTCTTCATCAGCACTCATTAAATATTTGAAAAATGTTTGTTTTGTGAGGAGTTTTCCTGATTTTAAGTATGATTTCAGTTTCTTTAGAAAATTTATATGATTTGAAACACTTTTTCTGAAAGCATAAACACTGCTCTCTAATCTTTTAAGTAGAATTGTTCTGAAAATTCCACCAATAGCAATCATACGGCCCAATGCAAGTCTTTCTTCTTCTGTTTTTAGTCCTTCTTTTCTATATTCTAATATCTTATAATAAGCCATTGTTAGTTTTTCTGTGATAGTGTCTGAAATTTCCTTATACATTCCTTTGTAAACCTTATCTAATTCGTAGTTTATATTTTCCAAAACTCTTTTTGGGAAGATTATTTTTTGTTCTTTTGTCTCTCCATTAGGAAGTTCAATAAGAATATAGGCATCTGGATAATTTTCAACAATATAGTCTCTTGTTCTTCTTATTGAGATTTCATTTAGTAAGTCATTTAGCAGCGAAGGATTATCTTTTGCCTGCTTAAAGAACTTAAACAAATCTGGTATATTTTCTTTAATAAACGCTTTTCTATCCATAAGCATTAATAACATTATTTGCCAATATAAATCCCAAGGGGTATTATTTATTGGGGTAGCAGTTAAGAAAAGCATGTAAGGTTTTTTACCTTTCCTTGCGATATGGTCATTAACTAAAGTAAAGAAATTTTCCCATCTATTTGATAATGGGTTCCTGAAATTATGACTTTCATCGACAACTATTAATTCAACATTATCAAATCTCCCACCAAGTGCTTTTTTTGCTTTTTCTAGAAAATTTTGGGAGGCAAGATCTTCTTGGGATAGTATATTCTCTTTTACATCTATTTTTTTTAATTCTCTTCTCCACATTTCTCTTAATTGGGCAGGACAAATAACAAGAATATTCTTTCTTTCATAATATCCTATTTTTTCAAGAATCTTTTTTGCAATCCATGTTTTTCCTAATCCAACAGAATCTGCAACAATGCAACCTTTATATTTCTTTAATCTAGTCCAGATTCTTGCAATAGCATCTTCTTGAAATTCAGCAAGGTTTACTTTTGTTTCTGGAAGACCTTTTGGTTTTTCCTCTTTTTGTTCTTCTTTTATGTCTTCCTTCTGCAGTTCGTATAGAGTTTTAATATAAATTTCATAAGGCATGTATTCTTTGCTTCCAAATCTCGAATGTTCTAAAATGTCTATTAATTCATCCTTGAAATCTCTTGATTCTGACCAGAATTTTTCAAACCATTCTCTTTTTGTATATTCTGCCTGAGACCTTAAATGCCAGGTATTTAGTTCGCCATATCTTGTTAATCCAGCAGAAGTAAAGTTGGACGAACCAATAACAATCCTGTCGTCAAATATGTATGCCTTCCCGTGAAGAAATTTTTCAAACAATCTGATTTCAACATTTTTCCTTTTTAAGAATTTAATAAATAGCTTTATTGTTTCATCTTGTTCTTTTGTTAAATCTAGACCCTCAATTTCTTTTCTTATTTCCTGTAAAAGAAAATCTCCAAGTGTCTTTTCATTCTGGATTTCTGGAGCTTTGCCAAGGAGAAGCCTAAATCTTTTTACACCATTTAAGTTATCTTTAATCATAGCAAAAGCTTGGATATTAAAGAAAGCAGTTGCTATATCAAGGTACGTATTTGGGTTTTCTTTTAATGTTTCATTCAAAAAACTAACTAACTTATTTCCTTCGCTGTTGTCTATGATTTCTTTTGGTATGGGCATTTTAATCCTCCAATAGTTTACTTATTTGAAGTATAAACTCTCTGGCTCTCTCTAATGATGTTTTCACTTTTGAAATTTTAATTGTTTCGGGAGTGTCATATTGAATAAAGCTTCTCTTCTTTCTTTCATAATCAAAATACTCAATCAATTCTTCTGATTTCATACTGGCTAAAGCTTCATCTCTTATGTTTTCATAACTTTCTATTAGTGATTTTTTGATTTTTGTTCTTGCAAAAACAATCAAAGCATCAGCTGTTACTTTATGGGAAATTTTTGAACCAACTTTGTATCCTAATTTATACAGAAGAGCGTTTGCAAGATAAAACATTGAATAATATGAGGTTACAATTATCCACAAGCTTGATTTTTTATTTTTATATAGAAAATTAGCTACATTTAGACTTTCTTGGGCATTGTTTTTTAAAATATTAAATACATTTGGAATAAATTCGGTTTTAGTTAATAATCCCTCATTTAAGTAAGATCTTACATTTGTTTCAGCTTCTTTTATTCTTTTTTCATTCAACATTTTCTATCATCCTGTAATAATCCTCTATTCCTATTAAAATTATGTTATTTTTAACTGCTTCGGAAACAACATTAAATTCTTTTGTTTTAAGCATTAGCATAAAGTCTTCAAATTTAGTAAAAGTTGGATGGATTTTTAAAGGAAATAAATCTAAAATTTCTTGAATCTGATGCTCTCTTTTTTCTTCACAAACAATAAGTAAATCAATATCTGAGTGTTTTGTTGCCCTTCCTTTAGCATAAGAGCCAAACAAAAGAGCAATAAAAGGAAAATCTAACTCAAAAAGTCTTTTGTAAAGCACTTTAAAATCTTTATTTTTTTTGAACAAGTCGTGTCTTCTTTCATATTCTGCTTCAAAAACCTTTTTATCAAATTTGTTTGTAAATTTGCATACTTTTGTATTGCCTGTTTTTGTTGTCTTCACAAGTCCCTCTTTCTCAAGAGATTGGATTTTTTCATAAGCGATTCTATAATTAATATTTGTTCTTTCAGCTATCTTTTTGATAGTAAAGACTTCCTCCTTCTTGCTCAGCAACAGCTTGAGTATTTTTATTTCAGCTTTCATATTCTTAGTATATTACCAAATAGTATTATTACTTATTGTAATAGTATTATTACTTCTGTTATATAAATATTTCGGTTTGGTTTTATCAGAAAACTATCAAACATATTGATAGTAAAATGATAGTAATTGATAGTTATGATTAGTAGTGACCGAGATAACTTTAAGTTTTTGTTCTGGGAGGGGTATTTTATCTTATATCTTTTTAGATATGAAAATAAATCTGGAGATTATATCTGAAAAAACAAGGTTAACCTTTTCATGTTTATCCTCATTATTTTTTTAATTCCTCAAGATCTTTTTTAACTTTTCTTCTGGCTTTTGGATTTGATTTTATCTTAGATTTCAATTTAGCGAAGAGACCGTATTCACTCCTAATAACAACAAATAAGAATAGCATTAACTCATAAACTTTATTAACAAAAAAAGAAATGTCTCTCGCTTTTTTGTTTTTCTTTCCTACGAGAACATGCTCTTCATTTATTATGTAATTCAGATGAGCAATGTCATTTCTTAATTGATAATCGATATATTCTTCAAATTTTTTCCTAAATTTAGTACCTTTTGATTTGTCTAATACTCCAACCGAAATCAAAAAATCATAAAGAGTCAATTTTAAACCTTTTTCTATTTTTTCTCTTATATCCTTATTATACTTTTTAGCAAAATTTCCCAAATCTTTAATTGCTTCATCAAGATATTTGCTAATTAACTCATAAATTTGAAGATAAAGGTTTAGCACGATCCAATAACCCAAATATTTATTCTCTTTATTCCAGTTTTCGATGGCTGCGTATAAGATAGAGAAGCTATTTAATGAGTGGCTAACAAATAATTCTATCTCCTGATAATCTTGCCGAGATGTTTTTCTTTTTTTTAGAATATTTTCACTGTATACAATCTCCAAAAATTCATTGAATGCTTTCTTTAATAATTTATAATTATCATCATTACCTATTCTTTTTCCATTAAAAAGTGTGTCTTCAAGAAATTTTTGAAAATAATTTCCTTCAAACATCTTAGATACATCAAAATCTCTGATATTGTTTAAATAACTCCCTTTTTCTTTAATCTCTCTATATTTTTCTTTAAGTTTTTCTTTGTCTATCATTTTTATTAAGGATTAATGTTATATTTTCTTTAATTACTTTAAAAGCAATCTCCAATAACAAATTAATATTGATCCCTTTAATTCCTAAATCTATATTAGAACTTATTTTGGATAATATATTTGTTTCGAAATCAAAAGTTGTTAACCAATGGGTGAAAGGCGATCTGAATTTATCATAAACCTTATCTATAAATTTTTTAAAATTTTTTTCTATATCCTTTTTCTTTCTTAATTTAATAGGCGTCCAAGAATTTCTGCCTATATTCTTATAGGAATAACAAGCAAAAGTTGGAAAGGTTCTATGATAGGATTCCAAAATAATTTGCTTGAATCCGTACCTGCTACCATAAATTTTTTTATATTGTTTGTATAACTTATCTAACCTTTTCTCTGATATTCTTTTATTTGAAAGTTTTCTTTCTTCTTTTAACCATTGATAAAAATCTATATATTTATCATACCTTTTTTTATTTGCAATGCTCTCAATAATTGAACAAAGTAAAAGAAGTGCAATTTCATATTCTTTTTTTCTTAATTCTAAAATAGCTCTTTTAAAGAAATATAACTCTGGATATTTTTTATTTAAGTTTGTATAACTTAGTGATTTTTCTTTTAATAACTTCTTAAATTCTTTATTTATTCTTTCTCGAATATGCTTTTTTCTCATCTTCTCAAACTTCTCGCCTTCTCTATCCTTTGTTTTCTTCATTATCAAAATTCTTTTTTAAAAATTCATCAAAATAATCTAATTTAATGATATCTACGATTATTTGCTTTGAGAATAAAGGCAGTATCTTATCTCTTTGCATTAGATCCAATGTTGTTGGCTCATCTAATTCTCTTTCTACTAAAAAACTTATATGATTTGCTTCTTCAATTTTTATTTTGTCTTCCTCTACTTTTGCTTCGAATAAACCCCCATCAAAAACGATTAAAGGATAATAAAAGAATGGAACTTTTAAGATAAACTTATTTGATTCGACAAAATCTATAATTTGATTAATATAGAAATATAAAGCAGTTATTACTTGATTTGTAGCCATGTAAATTTCTTTACTTTGCTTTTTATCTGGATTCTTCAATCCGACAATAGAATAACTCGAAAGTTTTTTGTTGTAATAGTAATGTTTTTGAAAAAGATTCTTGTTTTTTATCCAATCATAAATTTTGCCTTTTGTCGTTTCAGCTATATTTAATGTGTAAACACTTTTATTTAATTTATTTTGAGTAAAAAATATCCATGGGTGAGAATGATTTTTCTTACATTCAATTAATAAAATATCTTTACCTTTTATAAAACTTGAATCTCTTTCTGCATATATATCTAATTCTCTATAATCTTTAATTCCTTTATCAAAATATCTTGGAGCATTTTTTATAAACCAACCATTTTTAATAAGAGTATTAGAGACTTTGATACTAACAGGATGACCGCTGTTTTCTATAAATTTTTTTAGTTTGTTTTCATTTATTGGCATTTTATTAAATTCATTTCTCCTCATTTTATTTCCCTTTCAAACTCCTCGCCTTCTCTATCCTTTGTTTTACTAACTCAGCCACAGCCCAATAAACCTCTTTCCTCTTTTCTTTAGTCAAACCAAGCTCATCAAAAATAATTTTATCAAGCTCTGCTCTGTCAGGAAGAGGCTTTGGTTCTTGCTCTCTAATTGGTTTTGATGGGTCAAGGCCGAGTTCTTCGAAGATTGGTTTTATTTCTCTTCTTGAGATTTTGTTAAATACATTCAATATTTTTTTAACTTGTTTAGCAGAAGTTATATTTAAAAGAGGAAAATTTATCATATCTATCCTAACTAATCTTATCGCACCACCACCCAATCCCCTCCTTCCTAATACTTCAATAAAAAAATAAGATAAAGAAGAGTTTAATATAGCACAATATAAAATATCATCTTTCGGATTTTTTGCATCTAATCCATAAAAATTATGTTCAAATGGGAGGTTGTCTACATTATAATGGCAAATATGTTTATCTCCTCTTAAATCAACCCATAGAAGTTTTGATTTTCTAATTTGAAAGGGAATCCTCTTTATTTTTATAATACTCTTCGCATCCTTACTAGAAAGTAAAATTTTATTTACCTCTCGAGGACTCTTAAAGACTAATGAATAATTATCTTTATCAAAATTTTTCTCTCTTTTTTTATAATATTTTGAATTGTTCCCTGTGATAATGCCAGCTTTTACTTTAATAACATCACTTAACTTAACTAATTTTGTGGAACCCTTCTCCAAAATCGTAAAAAAAATATCAGGAGCTCTCAGGAATTTTCCGCCCCACTTGTTGCCTGCGTATTTGCCCCTTCTAAATTTTTCGGGAATCATTTTAACACCTTCCAATATCCGCCTTTGTCTGGACCGACTCTTTTCAATATACCTAAAGATTTTAATTTAGCAATGTTCTTATCAATTGCAGTTTCACTTATTCTTAAAATCTTAGACATCTCTCTTTTAGTAATGTTTGGCTTTTCAAAAACAATCAAGAGTATCTTTATTTGGCTTTCTACCAACTTACTACCAACCTTTTCTACCAACTTACTACCAACTTTCTTAGAAAGCATATTCAGTAATCTTTCTCTTGGAGTTTTTAATTTCTCTCTTAATAATCTTAAAATTTCTTCTGTTTTTTCTGGGAACTTTTCTGGGAACTTTGTTTTTCTTTTGAAAACAACCCTGAACCAGTCAGAAGTAATTTCAAATTTTACATCAGGAACCAACCTCTTAATCCTCTTGATTCCAGAGCCAACTTTTTCTATATACCCCAACCTATGAACCAAATCAAACAATATGGGGTTTCTTGCGACACTTACATTTCCAAGCTCTTTTTCATCAAACAATAATCTCCCGGGATTTGATATCTCCAGCCTGTCAGGATAAATATCAACCTGAACTCTTCCCTGAATGAAATAGTCCCTATGCACCATTGCATTAATTAAAGATTCCCTTAATGCTTCTTCAGGAATCTCTAAATTTTCCTCTCTTTTTATCCCTTTAATCTCAATGTTCTTACTCAAAAATATAAGAATATACTTCATAACATTCTCGTAATTGCTGACAAAATCATCATAGAATTCCTTGATGTCCATAACATCCGCCTTGTCAGGAGTTCTGTACAGAACAGCGGCAACTCCGCCGTTTAGGAAAAATTTCTTTAAATTTCTGCAAAAAAATAACACTCCTGCATTGTTTAATTTGCCATTCGTAATAAGATTCAGATTTTTTAATATATGCTCTCTGCCCAAATCTTTTGAAATCTTTGCTCTTTCAATGAACAATTCAAAGGTGTTTTCATTAAAATCCTCTTCAAACTTAAAGTCATTATTTGCTTTTTTGTCAAATATTATTAGATCTTCCCTCTGGAAGAAATCTCTAAGCTCCTCCCTATTCAATAAAACAGAACTTGCTCCCTGTCTTATGTAGCAATGTCCATTAACAAAATAAGGCTTATCCTTTCCTTCTGAAACAAACACAATCACTAAATTATCTATCTGTTCAATTTTTACATTTAAAGAGGGTTCCATGTTTTTAGCAATGTCTTGTATCTTTGATTTGTCCCTGTTAGAGAGATTATATCCTTTAATAATTCCATTATCTTTAACACCTAAAATTATTTTGCCACCAGAAGAATTAGTAAATGCACATATATCTTTTCCTATAGAAGAGGATAATGACTCTTTAAACTCCAATGTATATCCTTCCCCTGTTTCAATTAATTCTAATAACTCTTTCTTATCCATATTCCCAACCATCCTCCAGCAAATCTTCTTGTAGAATAGGAAAAACCCTATAATCGTCTGTTTTTACAACATTTTTTACTAATTCAGTAATCCCTTCTCCTCTAATTTTGACTTTAACATTTTCAATTTCAATAAGGTTTTTAGCATTGATCACTTCTTCAAATGGCTTTTTAAACATGACAAACTTTGCAGTATGGTTTAGCATAGGCCAGTTATTGCTATTTTCAGAAACTTTTAATCCATGAATTGTTTTTTCTTCTTCAAATTTTGGAGCACCGAAAAGAGCAATAATTGTATTAACATCTGCATGGGCAAAGCTTCTTTTTGGGTTGTCATAGATTGCTATAATTGGCACATACTTTAGTAAAAACTCCTGCAAATTTTTACCATAACCAACATCAAGCCAAGAGTTAGAAGTAATAAAGCAGAATGTTCCTTTTTCATTCAATAATCCAAGGCCATGGAAATAGAAGTAGATATAGTAATCACTTTTCTTGTCTATTTTATCAACAACAGGAAAAATATTTCTTACAGATTTAATCAATTTTTCTTTGTATTCTCTTCTGTCTTCCAAACTCACTTCTACTTTCAACTTATTTGGTGGGGAAATCATTTCCTGCCTTACATAAGGAGGATTACCAATCACAATATCAAAACCGCCTTTGTCTGCGAAAACTTCGGCAAAGTCAATGTCCCAGACAAATGGTTTCTTCTCAGGATCTTTTAGAAGTTTTTTGATTTTCTTTAAATTTTCAATTTCTTTTTTATCTTCTTCAATTTGCTTTTCAATTTTCTCTAATTCTTCTTTTTCTTTTTTGATGTTTTTTGCATTTATATTTATCTGTGTTCCAAATAATCCTGTTTGTCTTTCTTTCTTTTTTTCAGTATTTTCCAAAACCTCAACATCAGTTTCTAAGCTCTCAATCCTTTCATCAATGATTTCTTCAAAAAGTCTGATTTCTTCAGCTCTAACTTCTTCAGGGATTTTGAATTTGGCAGTAGGATCATTTATGAAGTATTTTCTTTTTTCTTGTTTTAAGTTGTCTAGCTTCTTTTTCAGATGAGGCTTCAAATCATTGGTTCTTATGTTAAAACTTATCCCGCCTATCTCCTGCACAAGAGAATCTCCAATCCTTAAATTGAGGTTTAAATTAGGAAGCAAAGGATGTTTTCTTAGTTCTTCTTTCTTGAATTCAGTTTCAACAATCAACTGCAGCCACAATCTTAGTTCTGCTGCATGAATAGCCCAAGGCATTACATCAACACCATAAAGAGAATATTGGATAATTTTGTTTTTCAACTCGAAATCTGTTAAATTCCTTTTTGTGTGCTTATACACCATCGTATAAAGCTCAGCAAGAACATTCAACAAGCCAACTAAAAATGCACCAGAACCACAAGCAGGATCTACAGCAGATAAGTTATCCAAAACCTCTTCTAATCTATACCACAGCTTTTCTTTATCAAACCACTTCTCGATTTTCTCTTTTTCTTCAGGCAAATCAAAAACTAAATGATAAATTCTTTCTTTTGGAACTTCTGGTAAGTGTTTTGACAAATATTCAACTATTGCCCTTCTGCACATGAAGTCAACTTCAACTCTTGGTGTGTAAAATATACCTAAATCATTCCTGTCATATATTTCTTCAGCCACATTTGCTAATGATTCATAAACATAACCAATCATCTGGGGATCTACTGCTACTTCTTGGTCAAGAGGCATGTCTTCCTTAATTGTGAAGTTGTACTTCTCAAAAAAGTCAAAAACTTTCTGGAACAATTTATCAGTTATTTTTATTTTCAAATCATCTAATTCATTTTGCCTAAACAAACCACCATTTAAATAAGGAGAGTTGGATATTACTTTTTTGACCTCTTCTGGCAATCCAGTTATTTCACTTGAACGGTTGTTAAATGCCTTGAAGAAGATTTCCTTTAGCCAGACATCATAAAATGCATCTTCTCTTTTGAAAACGCCTTTTTTCTTATTTTTGTCTTTTTTGTATTCTGTCCAGAACCAGTCCATAAATTTGGCATTACCAAGCCAACTTTTCTTTGATATAAAGTAAATAAACATTATTCTGTTTAGAAATTGCAAAGTAAACTCATGAGCTTCTTTTCTAGGTATTTTCTGCTTGTCTAATTCTTTTCTTAAAGTAAAGAATATGTTTTTGTAATCTTCAAAAAATGCTTCAGTTACCCTTTCAACACTAAATGCTTTGTTCCATTTTCTCCACACATCACGCCAGGTATTTTCTTTTTCAAAATAGATGTTTGATAAAGTTTCAATAACTGTATAATGTTCTTTTTTATCAATCAGCTCCTCTTTATTTATTATAAGTTTTGTTAGTTTGAGTTTGTGTTTTCCTGTTTCAACTTTTTCACGTTTTGGGAATACAAAAATTACTTCTGAGTAATCTACTGAAAAAATTAATAAAAAATGTAAGTATTGCTTATCAAAAGTTGTTGTAACTGACCTAATAAAAGAAGGAGTTAATGTCTTTGCTTCAATCAGGAAAACAGGTAGTTTTTCATCAAAACTGAGAATAGCATATATCTCTTTAATCCTCTGTACATCTTCTTTTTTGAAATCAAATTCTTCTTTTTTTCTTTTGTATGAGGCATCAAATATAATATCGCTAGGATAGTTAAAGAGTTTGAATAAGCCAAAAATATCTTCTGCAGATTTAAGCTTACCAATATATTCTCGTATTTCTCTCTTTAATGTAATATTGTTTTTCATTTCCTACTTTTACCAATCTCCTTTGTAGCTTTTTCTGGATTTTTCATTCACAAAGCTTCATCCTTAGCACGGAGTCCGCGATGAACCCCATAACAAAAGTAGTAGAAAGAGAACTTAATAAAATTTTTGAATCTGTTAGTGGTAAGTGGGTTAAAATCTACAATACGATAAAATAAAGCCCAAGACTTCAAACCAAGAACAACTAGCAAAAATTATACACTAAGATTATTTTACTTCTTATTTACTGTAATGCTTTACAATTTGTGGGTTCTTACTAATATTGTTGTTGGAGTTAAGCTCTATGGCAAAGTTCCTGATAAGCCTTTGATTACTGCTAAAAGGTTTAGTATTATTTTGTATAAGGTTCAGTTGGAAATTTTAGACCCGGGAGGATAATTTTTATAAATAATATCATCTTCTACCTCCTTAAAGTAAATATTAGGGAGGTCAAAATGGCTAAATCTATTTTCAGCTCCAAAACCTTCTGGGTTAATTTAGGTGTAGCAGTAATTCTAGGACTATTTGGTGTAGAAATTGGCGTAGATCCGCAAATGGAGTTGTTTTTAGTAGGGCTAGTAAACATAGTTTTAAGGATTGTTACTAAAGAACCTGTTAGGATAAGATAAATTCATTTTTCCACTAACTATTAAAATCGTGGTATCTGAGAGATAGAAATTTTGATTGAGTAAATTAACAACTTGAAAGTTGATAGTAATTGAAAATATTGATGTTGCAGATGATATTGACAAGATAAATAAAAACTTTATCAATAAAATTTATAATCTTTCTCAAATTTTTTATTTTAAATTAAAATGGTGAAAGTAGCTTTAGTTAAGGGAAATTCAAGATATAAAAATATTATTAACTCTATGAATTTAATTAAACAATATATAGAAAGAACAATAAAAAATAGAAGTAAAATAGTTATCAAGCCAAATTGCGTTTCTGATAGCAATCAAAATGCCTCCACACATCTTGATGCACTTAAAGCAGTCCTTGAATTTATTACACAATATACTAATAAAAAAATAACAATTGCAGAAGGTTCTGCTTATCAAACCAAAACAGCATTTAAGAACTTCAACTATTACTCTTTGAAAGAAAATTATAATCTAAATTTTATAGACTTAAACAGCGATAAATTTGAAGAAATTTCTTGTTATGACAAAAATTTTCGCTCTTTGAAATTAGGAATAGCAAAAACAATGTTAAATGCAGATTGTATAATCTCCTTAACTTTGCCAAAAACCCATGATTCAGCTATTGCCACTTTTGGAATTAAAAATGTTGCCGTAGGCTCTCTTATCAAGAAAACCCTTTTTCCGTACAGAATACCTGTCAGATTACTAAGAAAAATTGTTAATAGAGTTGCTTCGATAAGAAACGATAAAACAAAAATTCATCAAGGACCTAAAGCAATAAATAAAAATATTTTTGAAATCTACAAAAAAATTAAGCCAGACATTTCTATTATAGACGCTTTTTATGCTATGGAGGGAAATGGCCCCATTGATGGCTCTCTTGTAAAAATGAAACTTGCTATTTCGTCAACAAATGCCCTTGCTGCAGATATGGTTGCATGCAAACTTATAGGTCTAAATCCTGAAGATGTGGGTTATCTTTACTATTGTATGAAATATGAAAATCTTAAAATGGACGATATAAAAATTCTTGGAAATACAACAATTGAAAATGAAAAAAAGAAGTTTAAGCTTCATGTTACTTTTCCAGAACAGATTAAGTGGAAATTAATTTAATTTCCCTATACCGAAAATCTTATATACCCTTTTCTCTTGGTTTCTAAAAGACAGGAGGAATCAGTGTTTACAGTTTGACACTTCGGTGTCTGCTGTTCGCTGACTTGTTCTGTCTTATTTCTATTAAGATTATTTAGATTAACAAGATTTTTATACTCTTTTTCTTATCCTAAACTAAGCAGGGGTAGCGAAGTGGTCAAACGCGCGGGACTCAAGAGCTAAATTGTACAAAATCTTAGAAATCCCGTCTCTTAGTGAGTTCCCAGGTTCGAATCCTGGCCCCTGCATGAATTTTTAAAATATCCATAAAATGATGAAAAGAAAAAAAACAGAACAAACATTTCAGAAGATAAAAAGAAAAGCGAGAAGAACTCTTAACAGAAAATTTGAAAAAGAAAAAAGAACTTATGTAGTAGACACTTCTGCCATTATAAACAAATTTTTACCTAAATTATTTGATAAAGGTTTGAAGGGAAAAATTATTATTCCTAATGCCGTTATGGCAGAACTAGAAAATCTCGCAAACAAAGGTAATGAAGCAGGTTTCGTAGGGCTGGAAGAAGTGGCTTCTTTACATCAATTAAAGAAAAAATATTCTTTTTCCCTTACTTTTACAGGCGCAAGACCCGAAGAGAAGCATATTAAATATGCCAAATCAGGAGAGATAGATGCTTTAATTCGTGAAATTGCAGAGAAAAATAAAGCCATTCTAATAACAGCTGATTTGGTACAAGCAAAATCTGCTCAAGCTTATGGTTTAAATGTTTTGTTTTTAAAACCAAGATTTATCAAAAAGAAAAAAAGTTTTTTCTCATTTTTGAAAAGAAGAAAATAATCTCAATTAACATTTCAGGTTTTGCTATAATCTTTAAAAAATTTAATTAACCTAGACTCAAAAACCCTTTCTGTAAAAGTAAAATACCTGATATGATAAATAAAAACTTTGGCAAACTTATAAATAAAGCCAGCATCAAAACTATGGCGGCTAAAATATCAAAGCCACTCGCTATACTTTTTGTTATTACAAAAGAGCCTTTTGCTAAAAGCACAACTATAAAAAAAATTATAACTCCTTGAGGTATATTAAGTCCAAATGAAAGAGAAAAAATTATAAAAGCAGCTGCTAAATCAAAAATTCCTAAAATTTTTACCAACATAAGGCTTTAATATACACAATATTTTTAAAATTATGTGTTATGATGCCCGAGTAGCTCAGTCTGGATAGAGCGATTGCCTCCTAAGCAATAGGTCGTAGGTTCAAATCCTACCTCGGGCGTGACTTTTGAGAAGATAATCGCAAGATTTATTAAACCTCTCTCTATTGAAAATTTATGCGCGGGTAGTTTAGTGGCAGAATCTCGGCCTTCCAAGCCGATGACCCGGGTTCAAATCCCGGCCCGCGCATTTATTATTCATAAAATGGCACAAGAAAAACAAGAAAAAAGGAATTTTAGTAGATGGTATGATAAAAATTACAAACTTCTCTTAATTATTCCTTTTATTCTACTTATAATAAGTTTAGGTTATATATTTTATTTCTATTCCCAGCACCATGATATAATAAAAAAAGATATTTCATTAACAGGTGGAACAGCAATAACTATCTATAGCGTAGAAGACATAGAATCTTTAAAAAATGAATTAAGTAAAAAACTAGAAGATTTTTCTGTTCGCGAAATTTTTAACTTAAGGACAAGAAAGCAGGAGGCCTTTGTTGTCCAAACTACTTCACCCCCAGAAGAAACAAAAAAAATACTTGAAGATTATTTAGGTTATGAGTTAACTGAAGAAAATTCAAGTGTAGAATTTACAGGTTCTTCTCTTAGCAAGAATTTTTATAAGCAATTAAGATTTGCCATAGTTCTCGCTTTTATTTTTATGGCCTTTGTAGTTTTTATAATATTTAGGACTTTTATTCCTAGTTTAGCAGTGGTATTTAGTGCATTTTCAGATATTGTTATGACTCTCGCTTTGGTTGATTTTTTGGGATGGAAACTCTCATCTGCAGGAATTGTGGCTTTTTTAATGTTAATAGGTTATAGTGTAGACACAGACATCATGTTAACTTCCCGCATGCTTAAAAGAAAAGAAGAAACTGTTAACTCCCGTATTTACTCTGCATTTAAGACTGGAATAGTTATGACTCTAACTTCTTTAGCTGCGATTATTACAGCTTTGATTATAACTTCAGGATTTTCTGAAATATTAAAGCAAATATTTTCTATATTAGCAATCGGCTTGTCTTTTGATATCTTGAATACTTGGTTGACAAATGCTTCAATATTAAAATTGTATGTTGAAAAAAAAGGAGGCATATAAAATGGGAAAATTATCTTGGAGAATCTGGTTATTAATCACTGCTCTTTTATTATCACTTTTAGCAATCAGTCCAAGTTTTGAATCAGGTGTTTTGATAAAATCTATTGAAAAAAATTCAACAGCTTTTGAATCTGGTTTAAGAAGCGGTCAAATAATAAAATCTATTAATGGGCAAAAAATAGAATCAATAGAAGATTTTTCTAAGGCCTTAGAAGGTTTTCCAACCAAGGAAAAAACAAAGTTAATTATTCAAACAAAAGAACAGGAATATATCTTGTTTACAAATAATACCCCTAAAATTACTGTAGATAAAATACCTCTTACAAAAATAAAATTAGGGTTAGATTTGTCCGGAGGCTCAAGAGCCTTAGTCAAGCCAGAAATTAAATTATCTTCTAATGAAATTAACGATTTGATAGCTGTTACAAGCGAAAGATTAAATGTTTATGGTTTAACAGACATTATAATAAGGCCTGTTTCAGATTTAGCAGGAAATAATTATATGCTAGTTGAAATTGCAGGAGCAACTCCTTCAGAACTCAAGGAACTTATTTCAAAACAAGGAAAATTTGAGGCAAAAATAGGAAATAAAACTGTTTTTGTTGGAGGAAAGAAAGATATAACTTCTGTTTGCAGAAACGATGCTTCTTGTTCGGGTATCGAAAGTTGCTTTTCAGTTCAAGGAGGACATGCCTGTAGATTCAGATTTGTTATTTACCTTAGCGAAGAAGCCGCAAAAAAACATGCAGAAATAACAAAAAGTTTAGGAGTTAATATAACTGACCCAAGATATTTAGATAGAAAATTAAATTTATATTTAGATGACAAATTAGTAGATTCCCTATTTATCTCCAAAGATTTGAAAGGGAGAGAAGCAACACAAATTTCAATTCAGGGTTCTGGTATTGGAAAAACAAGACAAGAAGCTTTAGAAAATGCAAAACAAAATATGCATAAACTACAGACAATTCTAATAACTGGCTCTTTACCTTATAAACTAGAAATTGTTAAACTTGATACAATCTCTCCTCTTTTAGGAGAAAAATTTCTTTACTCAATTTTTTTAGCAGGATTATCTGCCATTTTTGCAGTAGCTTTTATTGTTTTTGTAAGATATAGAAAAATTAAAGTTTCTTTAGCTTTGCTTTTCACTTCTTTTTCAGAAGTGCTAATTATTTTGGGAATTGCTTCTTTTATTCATTGGAATTTAGATTTACCAAGCATAGCAGGAATACTTGCAGTTATAGGAACCGGTGTAGACCAACAGATAGTCATTTTAGACGAATCAAGAACAAAAAAATTAAGTATAAAAGAAAGACTAAAAAGAGCTTTGTTTATTATAATTTCTGCTTATTTCACCTCTCTTGTGTCACTTTTACCTTTATGGTGGGCAGGAGCTGGCCTCTTGAAAGGTTTTGCAGTTACAACAATCATTGGAATAACCTCTGCTGTTCTGATAACAAGACCTGCTTTTGCTGATATAATAAAAAGAATCGAAGAATAAACCACTAAACAACCTATTCTTAATTTAAAAATATTTTAATTTACATAAATATTTATAAATTAACAAATCATAGATACTTAAAAAATGAAAGCAATAATAATGGCAGGTGGTTTTGCAAAAAGACTTGGCTTAGAAAACAAGTCTAAATGTTTAATAGAAGTAGGAGGAAAACCGATAATAGATTATACTATAGACAAGTTAAATGAAATTCCTGAACTGGACGAAGTAATTGTAATAACTAACGATGTATTTTATAATGATTTTGTTAAATGGGCTAAAAATAAAGAAAATGTTAGAGTCGTTAGTGATGGAGGGACCTCTGAAGAATCAAAGAAAGGAGCACTAACATCATTTTTAGATTTTTTAGATAAGGAAAATATAGATGATGATATTTTTTGGGCAGGAGCGGACAACTTTTTTCTGTTTTCCTTGAAAAAAGCTTATGATGTCTTTAAAAATGAAGATAAGAATTTGGCTATCTTTTATGATATAAATGACAAAGAAAAAGCAAAAAATTTTGGAGCAGCTTTAGTCGAGAATAATATTATTGTGGACTTTGAAGAAAAACCCTCCTTGCCTAAATCTACAATAATCTCTGCCTGTATGTATTTTATTAAAAAAGATACTCTCCCTTTAGTAAAAGAATTAAGAAAAAGCGAGAAAGATAGAGATAATATGGGTATTGTCATCTCACAATTATGTAAAAAAGTTCCTGTTTATGCATACATAGTAGCGGAAGGAAATATTGATATAGGTTCAAAAGAAGCTTTAGAAAGAGCTAAACAAGAAGCTTTAAAACTCTGAATTCTCAATATGTATTTAATCATACGAAACCTTTTTAAACAATCAAGATAGATAGACTAAAATGGAAACCAACTATGATAATGCAAGAAGCTCTAAATATGGAAAAGAAATCTCCTTTTTGCTCGAAACAGAAATCCCTTTTACACCAACCCAAGTAACAATGAAAGCAATTTCCTCAACATTCAGCATGTCGGAAGAGTTAGCCGAAGAGGTGAGGAGGAAATGGGAAGAAAAGGGATGGGGGCCTGATGGAATGAAATGGAGATATGAAGGCTATAAAATTTCTCAGGATAATGGACTAGAACTATTTGTAAGTCCCATAATGTATAGTTGGCATAATATTTTAAGGGACAAAAAGGGCATGCCATATGATTTTTATCCAACCCCTCTTACTGTAAATTCGATTCAAGAAACACTGGATGAAAAAATAGCTATCGCTGTTCGCGGGAAAAAATCTGATCAAAGAGGTCTTTGCTTTTTGGGTTCAGGTTTTATAGACAGACTGGCTGGCGATGCAATAGGAACCTCTCTTCTTTATACACCCTTTGATGCGGCTAATCAAGAATGTTCTGAAGAAACATCTTATGATGTTCCTGTAGCAGAGAGTGGATTTGACATACAAAACGCAACAATGCTTGGGCTAGTTCGCGGGAGTAATACTGATGTGGCAACAATTATTCATGTACCTTTAAATGTTTCTAGCGATAAAGTTCATTTGAGGGCTGAAAATGGAGAACATGACGATTTATTTTTTCTTTCAACAGATGAAAGCTCCCTTATCAATTTTCTTGAGAAGAAAGGTGTAGAGAATGCAAGGGCGGCGGACCATCTTTTAGGAGGAATTGAACTTTATCTTATACACAGATATCATAAAAATACTTTAAAATAAACTTATTTCTAAATCCTCTCTATTTCATTAAAACCTCCTTTAAATTAGATACAATTAAAGATCATAATCTTTAGTTCTCCTTGCTTTGAAGAAATTAAAATTCATTAATCTTTCCAGAAATAGAATAATTTATAAATCTTTATTTATTCGTATTTCTATGGAACCTTTAGTATCAGCTGTTATCCCTACATACAACGAAGAAAAAGATGTTGCGAGATGTATAGAAAGTTTGTCTAAACAATCATATAAGAATATGGAGATAGTGTTTGTTGATAGTTCAACAGATAAAACTTATGACGTAATTAAAGAGTTCCAAAAAAAGAACTTACTTAACATCAAAGTTTTTAAACAACCTCTTTCAGGAACTGGAAGGGCGAGGAATTTTGGCGTTAAAAAAGCAAAAGGGAAAATTATTCTTTTCGTTGATGCTGATATGACTTTTGACAAAGATTATGTTAAAAATCTTATAAAACCGATTTTACAAGATAAGACAGGCAAGATAATCGGGACAACGCACGATTATGAGATTGCTGTAAATACAGACAACATATGGAGTGCTATGTGGGGAAAAGTGAGAGTAAGTAAAAAAAATGCAAATAATGTTCCTATTTTTAGAGCAATAAGAAAAGATAAATTTCTCGAACTTGGCGGAATAGACCCGAAATACGGATATGCAGATGACCAGACTTTTTGGTTTAAATTTAAAATAAAGCCAGTAGTTGCAAAGAATACTACATGCTATCATCGAAACCCTTCTTCTTTAAAAGAAACATTTAAACAGGCAAGATGGATTGGCACTTCTTGGAAGGAAAAATGGAAAATTTTTAAAGTCCCTTTATTGAGCCATGTTCTTGTTCTATTTTTATTTTTAGCACTACCTTTGATAGTTTTCTTTAGAGCCCTCAAAAAGTCACCAGTAAAAACATCTTTTAAAAACAGATTTAAATTTTATTTTTTTAAGTTTAAAGGATATTTCACAGGATTGGCAAGGGCAGTTTTTCTTAATAAGACTTGGCAATAATTACTTTTCTGTCTTCTTTAAATCTAAGTCAAAACACTCATAACCTCTAGCTTCCAATATTCTCCTTACCATTTCCCTGTCCTCTTTAGATTTGCAAACAAACTGAGCGGCTCCATCTCCTCCGCTTCCCACCCCTTTACCTCCATAAATAAAATCCTGAATCTCTGGAAGAGAAAGAATTTGGTGGAGTTCTGGAGCCTCTAGTTCTTCAGGGCATGCAGGTTTTAAGTATGTGTCGAATTTTCTTTGTGCTTCTTTCATAAGCTTTCCCAATCTTTCAACATCTCCTTCTTTTATAGATTCTATTGCTCTTAATACAATATGTTTGTTTATTGGTCCAAGATAGTCATGTATCTGTTTTTCGATATCATTTGTTGGAAAAGGAAATCCTCTACTTAAATCTGTAAGAATCTTTACGGTATTTTTCCCTCTTTTTAAGCTAACAGCTATAAGATAAATATCTTCTCCGACTTCTAATTCTTCTACAGAAATTTTATCCCCATCAAAAATCATTACAACAGGTTTATTGTATGCACAAGCTTGGTCCATCCTTCCGCATCTTGATGGAGTGGTAGTCTCTCCAAAATATGCTAAATCCATTATTCTCCTCGGTGTCCAATCAAAACCATACACTTCCTTAAATGCTTTTGCTATTAATACACAAACAGAAGCTGATGAAGAAAGACCCTTTTTAATCGGTAAAGTAGTTTTGTAATTTTCTATTTCTATACCATTAGTTCGACAATTGTTATGTCCAGCCACTATCTCGTGAGCAACTCCTGCAATATAACTAAATAGCTCTCCTTTCTCTGCTTCCTTTATTAATTTAGCCGTGTTTAATTCTGTTTCAAATAATTCGTTAGACAGAGTAGATTTAAATCTAAAAACAGGCTCTTGAATTTTCCTCGCTCTTGCATATATTCCCTGATTTGTCGGAGCCACTATTGTAAAACCTTTCTCGATTTCGGGATTCTGCCTTCTGTGACCTCCTGCCCAATCAGAATGCTCTCCAAAGAGGCAGATTCTTCCCGGAACAAACAACTCTATTTCTTTTTCCATTTTACAAATGTAAATAACCTATATAAAAAGTTTTGGTATAAAAAGTTTTAGTTACTTAAATCTATTAAATCTAGCCTTATCTTTCAGTTTTAGCCACCACTCTTTATTTTTTTTATACCATTTGATTGTTTCTATTATCCCTTTCTCAAAATTATATACTGGCCACCATCCTAACTCTGTTTTTATTTTTTCTGGATTAATGGCATATTTTCTATCATGTCCTGGTCTGTCTTTAACAAATTCTATCCTTTCTTCCCCTAAACCAAACTCCTTCAATATTCTTTTTACAACATCTATGTTTTTCTTTTCACATTCCGCTCCGATACAATACCTTTCTCCGAGTTTTCCCTTTTGCAATATGAGATCAACGGCAGAGCTATGGTCGTCTACAAAAATCCAATCCCTAACATATAAGCCATCACCATAGAGCGGAACTTTCTTGCCTTCTATTAAATTAGTTATACAAAGAGGAATAAATTTTTCTGGAAACTGGTAGGGGCCATAGTTATTTACAGAATTTGACAATGTGGCTTTAACACTATAAGTATGAAAATAAGCATTTACCAGATGATCTGCAGCAGCTTTACTCGCAGAATAAGGACTTCGAGGATTATAGGGGGAATTTTCATTAAATTTTTTTTCGCTATCCAAACGTAAAGCGCCAAAGACTTCGTCCGTAGAAATCTGATGAATTCTCTTTTCGAATTTTCTGGCAGCTTCTAATAAAACATAAGTTCCAAAAACATTTGTTCTTAAAAATTCTGTTGGATCTGCGATACTTCTGTCAACATGTGTCTCTGCAGCAAAATTTACTATTATATCGACATTTCTAACGAGTTTTTCTACAAGTTCCTTGTCTGTAATGTCGCCTCTTACGAACCTATATCTTTTATCTTGCTCTATCTCTTTCAGATTATCCAAATTTCCCGAATAAGTAAGTTTGTCAAGATTAATAACTTCACAATCTCGATATTTCTTTAAGAGATATTTAATAAAATTGCTCCCCATAAAACCTGCTCCTCCTGTAACTAAATACTTCATTTTATTAAAACATCTAAATTTATCCCTATTATGAATCTATTATTTAGTAAGATCTTTTTTATAAAATTTTTTGATAGTTCAACTATTTTTATTATTTCTTAATTTTTTAATTCAAGAAAACAAAGATGAAAAATCTCTCTATTTTTTACATTTAATTGTCATTCCTAATTACGGGTCAAAAAGATTTTTAAATATATTAGTTTTTGGGGTTGAAAATGATTCCTGCAGTCAAAAGTGGAAAGCCCGCAATCGAAGGCGGAAAGCCGATAAGAGAAAAAAATAACTTTCTTGTTTTTGGAGCACCTTACATTGGGGGAGAAGAAATTGAAGAAGTTATTAAGACTTTAAAATCTTGTTGGATAGGTACTGGTCCAAAGGTTTTTAGGTTTGAAGAGGAGATTAGAAATTATCTAGGAGCAAAATATATAGTCGCTCTTAATTCATGCACTGCAGCACTCCATTTATCCATGATTGCTTTGAATATTGGAAAAGGAGACGAAGTTATAACAACTCCAATGACTTTTTGTGCAACTGCTAATGCAATTATCCATGCGAGGGCTAAACCTATTTTTGTCGACATAAACAGATCTACTCTGAATATAGACCCAAATAAAATAGAAGAAAAAATTACAGAAAAAACTAAAGCTATAATTCCTGTTCATTTTGCAGGAAGACCTTGCGATTTAGAATCCCTCATCTCTATAGCAGAAAAGAATAATTTATTCTTAATAGAAGATGCAGCTCACGCTTTAGGTGCAGAATATAATGGGAGAAAAATAGGCAATTTTGGTCATGTAACATGTTTTAGTTTTTATGTCAATAAGAATATCACTACCGGGGAAGGAGGATTGGTTTCAACAACAAATAGAGATCTTGCTGATAAGATTAGAATTTTAAGATTGCATGGAATTAGTAAAGATGCATGGAAGAGATTTTCTGATTCAGGTTATAAACACTATTTTGTCGAAGATGCAGGGTTTAAATATAATATGACAGACATTCAAGCTTCTCTCGGCATACATCAACTTTCTAGAATAGAAGAATGGCACAAAAGACGGGTTGAGATATGGAAAGAATACGATAATTCTTTTCAAGATCTTCCTTTACAATTGCCTTTACCAGAAGAACCAAATACAAAACATTCTAGACATCTTTATACAATAATCCTCAAAACAGAAGAATTGACTAAATCTAGAGATTTTATTCTCCAAGCACTAGAAAAAGAAGGAATTGGTGTCGGAGTTCATTATACAGCCTTGCATTTACATCCTTTTTATAGAAAATTGGGCTACAAAAAAGGAGATTTTCCAAACGCAGAATACATTGGAGAGAGAACAATTTCTCTTCCTCTTTATCCTAAATTAACTGATGAAGATGTTAAGGATGTCATCTCTGCAGTAACTAAAGTGCTAAATTATTATAAAAAATAATATTAAATTTTATTCAAGTTAAAATATTTGATGTATGTTTTAATTTGAAAAAAGATTTATAAAGAAATTCTTTTTTCTTTCACAATGATTAAAAATCCAGACCTCACCATTGTACTTGCATGTTATAATGAGATGGAACATATTAATAAAAGTCTTTCTGAGTTAATTGATTTTTTAGATTGTACAAAATTTAAATATGAAATAATAATGATTGACGATTGTTCTAAAGACAAAACAGCAGAAGAAATTCCTAAATTAGCTAAAAAATATCCTCAAATAAGATTTTATCTTCATAAAAAAAATATTGGGAGGGGAGGAACGGTATCAGAAGGAATAAAGTTAGCCAGAGGAAAAATAGTCGGATTTTTAGATATAGATTTAGAAACTCCTCAATGGTATATATTGCCCGCTTATATATATATTAAAAAAGGATACGACTTAGTTACGGCACATAGAATATATAAATTAAGTATAAGAACTTTAATAAGAGCAATATTAAGTAGAGGATATAATTTTTTAACAAGAATTATGTTAAAAATTCCTTTTCAAGATACAGAAGCAGGGTTTAAATTTTTTAACAAAGAAAAAATTCTTTCTGTTTTAGAAGAAACAAAAGATAAAGGTTGGTTTTGGGATACAGAAATTATTACAAGAGCTTATTATAAAAATTATAAAATAAAGATGCTCCCAACATTATTTATAAGAAAACCTTACAAAACCTCAACTGTAAAATTATTTAGTGATGGTGTAGACTATTTTAAGAAATTATTAAAATTTAGAAAAGAGATTAAAGCTATTAGAAGAAAGAGAAGCCAGAAAAAATGAAGAGCCCAATTTACTGGAACACAAGAATTTATGAGATTATTATGAAGCTTCTTTATGGTAGAACTTATGAGGGAAGATATAAAGCAATAGCAGAAGAAGTAAGAAACTTAGAAGTTCTGGACCTGTATTGCGGCGATTGTAAATTGGCAGATTTTGTAAAAAATTATAAAGGCGCCGATTTCAATAAAATCTTTATTAAAAGTGCAAAAAAGAGAGGTTTAGATGTGAGCTTGATGGATATAACCAAAGAAAAAATACCAGAAAATGAGTGCATTGTAATGCAAGGAAGCCTGTATCAATTTATTCCAAATCACGAAGAAATAATTAAAAGAATATTAAAAAGCGCACAAAAGAAAGCAATCATTTCTGAACCTTACATAAACTTAGCTAACTCAAAAAATAGAGTTGTATCTTTGATAGCAAAAATTCTTACAAAGACATCTGAACCTTGCGATAAAAGATTTACAAAACAAGAATTAATCAATTTATTTAAAAAATATAATGTTACAAAAATAAAAGACTTAGGTAGAGATATTATGGGTGTTTTTGAAATAAAGTTCAAAAGAGATCGTGAAAAAGGAATATATAAGGAAATTTAATCAAACTTAAATAACGATTTTTTAAATAAAAAATGAAAAATGAAATATCTTCAAAAAAATTTATAGTATTCACCATTTTACTTTTAATTTTAATAACAATCTTAACTAAATTTTATGGCGTTACTGATGTAGGAGACTATGCAGATACTGCAAAATTTTTTGCTGGAAGCTACAACGCAAAATTAAGAACAAGCCATTCAGTTCTATATGGTCTGATTCATGCCCCTTTTGTAAAACTAAATTCTAATTTTTTATTCTTAAAATTAAGCGCGGTTTTGTGGCTTTCCCTGCTTACGATAAGTTTGTATTATATAAGCAATAAAAACAAAAAAACTTTATTGCTTTTTATAACAACTCCTATTTTATGGTATAT
>JAFCEO010000012.1 GCA_017609085.1 Candidatus Pacearchaeota archaeon
ATCTACAGGTTTTCCTGCATTAGCATTATTTATAAAAAATTCTACTTCAGCATATTTTCCAGGATAAGGGACTTTGACTCTTATAAGCCCCATAACATTTCCTACTAAACCTATGCCATCTTCTTCTTTAGAAATTTGTCTTGCTCCGATGGATATTGTATGAGTTCCAGGAACCTCAATTTCAGAAGGTAAGTTTAAAGAAACAACAACTTTCCCCCCACCAATTAAAAGATTTTTATCTAATTTAACATATTTTGCTAAATCTCCTCCCACATATAATTCAGACTTTGTATTTTCATCAAAAATAAAGTTAAATACAAACTCTTTACTTAAATTAGGGGAGAAATGAATCTCGTAACTTGCAGGGCTAACTCCTACTACAGCGTTTACAAATCTTAAATTTGCTATTAAGAGGATAAAAATCAAAATAATCACTCTTTTTTCCATAAATGAAAAATTTCCATAAATGAAAAATAATAAATAAGTTTTTATATCTTTCTTTTAATTTTGTTAACTTATTGTCGGCATATATTTATTTAAGTTATTGTATTTTTGGATAATGTGAATCCTTTGCTAATTCAAATTGTTGAAGAAACTTTACTTAATTCGTAAGTAGCTTTAATTATTAATAAAAAAATTCCAAAAGAACTAAGAAGCTTGGAAAAATGTTGCTGTGAAAGTGTCTGTTATTACTCCTGTTTTAGAGTCTGAAGGAATCACTAATTTAATGTCAACTCTTATTGTATCAGCCGAGTCATCAAACTGGAATATTCCGCAAGCTTGTGTCGAAGTAGTATTTGCAGGAATGAAATTTCCTAGATTCAATCCGTCTGTCCCGCCTGTAGAATTTAGACAAGAATTTGCTTCTATATTTGTTACATTATACTCATAAGCAGGATTTGTTCCTCCAAGAAGACTATCAGCATCATTTCCTGCTGAAAAATTTAAAGTAACATTCACATTTCCTATATTCTCTATAACAAAGCCATCTGTAGTTCCAGTCCAATTTCCATTTGTGACATTATTAGCTCCTCCTGCAGTATTAAGTGTAGCGTTAGGACTTCCTGGATCTACTCTTCCACTTCCCCAATCAATTATATTTGTTGTGAAATTAATAGATGCTGTAGATTCTACTGTTAAATTAATTGTTCCTGTATCTGTAGCATAACCAGTAAGCTTGTTTCTAAGAGAAGTTATGAAATTATAAGTAATTCCTATCCCTACAATTGAAACGATAACTGCAACGATTGCGACACCCAACAGTAGATTGTCTGTTTTCATTTTATCCATTTTGCGAAGGATTTTTTTCAATGATTAGTCTTATGTTTCCTTCAGGAGTTCCTTTAGGAACATTACTTGGAATAGTTACATTAATTGGCTTAAATTCAAAATTAATTAAGGAAAGATTAAGTAAAACCGAAACTGCTGAAAAAACAATTGCGATAATTAAAAGCATCACAATAATTTTGTGTATCTTTTCCATTTCTCTTTTTTTATTTTTTCTATTTAAATAAAGTAAAACAATTTATAAATCTTTCGTTAAATTTTATATTACTAATATATATTTTAAATAATTAATGATATGTTAAAAGAAATTACAAGTTAATTATTTTTGAACAGTATTCTTCAAAATAAATTTTCTATTACAATTTTATTTTTAAACGTGTTTGACTTAATTATTTTTTAATGAATAAGTCATTGAAAGAGAGGGTAGAGTATCTTATTAAAACCAGTATTTGCGATTTTGAAGGGAATAATAGTTTAAGACCAAAAAGAATTGTTCTTTACAGCTCTATTAAATTTAAAGATATCTTAACGATTTTTGAGTTTACTAAAAATTCCTTTTGCAATCAACAATATATTATTAATAAAAAAATTCGTGTAGAGATTCTTCCCTCTTATGATCCAAAGTACGCAAAAAAAGGAGATTATTTTATTGATATTGGGGCTTTTTTAAAAACGTATGGTTTATTCGAAGAAGATTAATCGTTCAAAAGTTTTTTGAAAATTTTCGTTTTACTTTTTAAAATTTCTTGAAGCTCAGATTCTTCTGCGTTTATTACAGAAGAGATTGTTTTAAATTTTTTCAGCAAATTTTTAGCAGTTACAGGACCAATTCCTGGAAAAGATTCAAGAATATATTGCTTTTGCTCTTCTCTGTTTAAAATCTTTTTCTTGGCATGAAGAGAAATTTCTTTTTTGCCTTTTTTAATTCTTTTTGCTATCAATAATAGAAAGCGAGCAGTGTCTTCATAATTTTTCGTAAATAAAATTGGGCAATTAGATTCTAAAATTGTATAAAGTAACATGCCTCTTACAGCATTTCCATTTATTCCTTCAGGTTCGTCATTATAAAGTTCTTGCTTATCTAACCCTTCAATAATTAACAATCTTTTTTCATATTGTTTTAATTCTTCTAACTGACGAAGCAGTCTTTTATTAATCATGCTGTTGATAAAGTCTGAAATTGTTTTTCTTTCTATCGCAATATCACCGACAATATAGTCTGCTACTTTTAGGTGTTTGAATTCTACATTCACTCCTAAATTCACTAATTCAGATACAACTAAAGATTTTTTTTCGTGTAGGTCGGTTGTTATTTTCATTTTTCAGTTTTGTATAAGTAATTTTTGAATCCTGTTAAAATAAAGTTTTTTGTTTTTCTTTACATTCTTTAAGTTTTTGATTTTTATTTTCAAGTTCTTCTTTTATATTATTAATTGCCTTATACATTTTTCTTTCTTTGTGGAAAGCGGCCCAATAATAACTTTCGTCTATAGTTTTTTTAATCATTAAGATTATTAATTTTCCGGGTTGAAGTCTCGCAGTTCTACCTCTTCTTTGTATTTGCCTTATGGCAGAGGGAATGGGTTCGTAAAAAACTACTGCAGAAACTTCCGGAATGTCAAGTCCTTCTTCAGCTATTGAGGTCGAAACAAGAATATTAATTTTTCCAAGCGCAAACTCGCGGATTATTTCCTGTTGTTCTTTTTGACTTAAACCTGTCGCACCCTCTCCTTTTCCTTTTTTTAATTGGCCTACAAATACTCTTGCATTAACCCCTTTTAAAGTGTTAAGTTCTTTACAAATTTTTGTTACGGTTTCCCTATACTGAGAGAACACAATTATTCTTTTTGTTTTTTCTTCCATTTCTTTTGCCACTAATTCTTTTAGTTTAAAGAGTTTAGGATTTTCGAGATTTTTTGCTATCAGTTCTGTAAGCAAGATGTACGCTTTATTAAAATTCGGTTGTTTTGTTAGTTGTTTAACTGCTCTGCTTTTATTTTGACGAGCTTGTTTAAATAAGTCTTGCATATATCTTTGTAAAGAAGAAAGGGTTTGAGTCTCTAAAAGCTCTAGACAGTATTGTAGTTTTATGGCCTGCGCACACGCAGTTGCTCCAGCCAGAATATTAAAATTTTTATTTCCTGTTGAAATTATTGTCATAAGTTTTTTTTGTAAGTCGAGAATGTTTTTTTTAGTTGGTGGTTGAAATAAAAGTTTTCTATTTTTCAATTCTTCAATCTTTTTTTCATAAAGTTCATGCAACAGATTTTTTATTTCTTTAAATTCTTCTGGGAAATCTAATTTAATTATACTAAACTTTAATTTTTGCAGGTAGGGTTTGACATCTTCACTTTCTCTTGTCCTAATTTCTATAGCTTCTATTCCTAAATTTTTTGATATTCCTTTTATCTTTGATTTATCTGCCCCTGGTGAAGCTGTTAATCCCAGAATTCTTTGGTTTTTTGCTTCTTCTCTATACCTTTTTGCAATGTAGGTATAGTCGTAATTCTTAAGACAGCGGTGACATTCATCTTCTATAAGTAAAGAAACTTCTTCTAAGTTGTAGAGATTATTTCTGAGATCATTTGCGATGCATTGGGGTGTTGAAAATATAATCTCTGAATTTTGCCACAGTTTTTTCCTTTTTTTGGCTGAAACTTTTCCAGTGAAGAGTTCAAGAGATGCAAAGAGTTCGGGAAGATGTTTTTTAAAATAATTAAGATGTTGTTCTGCTAAAGGACGAGTTGGAGCAAGAAATAAGATTTTAGATTCAGGAAATTTTTTTAATCTGTTTATTGATAACATTAAAGCGATAAGAGTTTTTCCAGTTCCTGTTGGTAATACTACTAGGCAATTTTTTTCTTTGCAAGTTTTATAAATTGCCTCCTGATATTCGCGTGGGCTGACATTTTTTAAAATTTTGTCAGGCATGCTATAAATTGGATAAAGGACTTTTTATATTTAACACTATTTGACGCTGTTAATTTAAAAAATTATGATTTAACTGGATTAAGGAACTTTAAATTAAATTCCTGTTAAGATTAAGAGAATCTCCTGTAGCGAGTAGACTATAATCCAATTTCTTTAATAAACTTTTTTGGATTGAAAAGTTCAAGGTCTTCGTAATTTTGGCCGGTTCCGATATAGAGGATAGGTTTTTTTGTCATGTAGCTTATAGAAATTGCAGTTCCTCCTTTTTCATCGACATCTGTTTTTGTTAAAATACTTCCGTCTATGCCTATGGTTTCATTAAAGGTTTTAGCTTGTTGTATGGCATCATTTCCTGCTATACTTTCTGCTACAAAAATTTTCAAGTCTGGTTGAGTAACACGGCAAATTTTTTCCATTTCTGCCATTAAAGAGTTTTGAGTATGCATCCTTCCTGCAGTGTCTATTAAAACAGTTCTTATTCCGTGGGCCTTTGCATATTTTATTGCATCAAAAGCTACTGCCGCAGGGTCAGAGCCGTAATTATGTTTTATTATCCTAATTCCTAATGCAGAGGCGTGCTGTTGCAGTTGCTCTATAGAAGCTGCCCGAAAAGTGTCAGAAGCTGCTAAAACACATGAAATATTGTTTTTTAAAAATAAATTAGCCAACTTGGCTATTGTAGTTGTTTTTCCGCAACCATTTATTCCGAAAAAAACTATTACGAAAGGTTGTTTTTCTTTAACTAAACTCAAAATATCATCTGGTTCTATAAGTATTTCTTCTATAGCATTCTTTAGTGCCTCTTTTATTTCTTTCTCTACTTCTTGTTTTTTGATTTCTTTTCCTATAAGCTCTTTTTTTAAGTGGGATTTAATTGCTTCTACAGCTTGTAATGCAACATTATTTTCAAGAAGCAAGAGTTCAAGATTTTCAAATATATTTTCAAAATCCTCTTCTGATAATTTATACTGAAACTTTCCTTTTAATTTTCTAAAGATTGAAGTTTTTTTTTCTGCTTCAAGCTCTTCTATTGTTGGAGCTTCTCTTTTTATTGGTTCTATTTCTTTTGTTTTTTTTGGATGTTTTTTTAATTTTTCTTCAACTTCTCCTTTTTCCGACTTCTTTTCCTCTACTTTTTCTTCTATCTCTTCTTTTGTTTTTCCAATCCAAGATTTTAATTTTTCTTTGAAGAACTTAAACATGGCATTTATAATTGAAAGAGGTTTATAATATTTACTGATAGAATAATCAAATTGTTTACTTAGGAAAAATTTATTGTTCTGTTTATATAATTAAGTTTATAAATTTATTTTACTCCAATTTAGTATGAAAGGTATATTAGTTATAATAGATGGGTTAGGTGACAGACCATGTAGGCAGCTTCAAGGACGGAGTCCTTTAGAAATAGCTGAAAAGCCAAATCTTGATTATATGGCTGAGCAAGGAAGATTAGGGTACGTGTTTCCTATAGATGAGAATACTGTGCCAGAATCAGACACAGCTATTTTAGCTTTATTTGGAAATAATCCTAATGTATCTGCAAGAGGTGTTTTTGAAGCGTTGGGAGCAGGTTTAAGTTTTGAAAGAGGCGATTTAGCTTTAAGAACAAATTTCGCCACAATTGATAAAATAGAAAAAGGAAAAGTTATAGATCCAAGAGCAGGAAGAACTTTAACAACGAGAGAAGCAAAAATTTTGGCAAAAGAAGTAAATAAAATATTCCTTCCTAGAAAATTTATTTTTAAACCCACAATACAACATAGAGGTGTTTTAATTTTGAGAGGAGGATTTTCTGATAACATAACAAATACAGATCCTTTTTATCCTGTTAAAAAGAATGTCCGACCTCCTGCACCTTTTAAACTTTCTGAGCCATTGGACGAAGATGAGAATTCAGAATATACTGCCAATATGTTAAACGAATTTGTAGAGCAGTCATTTATGAAGTTAAATAATCATCCTATAAATCAAGAAAGGAGAAAGAAAGGCTTAATGCCTGCAAACATTTTGCTTACGAGAGATGGAGGAACAGAGATTCCTAAAATTAAAAAGTTAAAGAAATGGATGGCTATTCAGTACATGCCTCTGGAAATAGGGATATGTAAGGTGGCGGGAATGGAAGTTTTTTCTTTTTCTTATCCCGAAATGAAGAATTTCGATGTTTATCAAAATTTGTATGACGCCTTAAACAAAGCGGTTAAGTTTTCTATTAAGGTTTTAAAAAAACAAAAAAAGAATTTTGATTATGCATATATTCATTTTAAAGAAACAGATGTTCCTGGACATGATAACAAGCCTCATGTTAAGAAAGATATGATTGAGCTACTTGATAGAAAGTTTTTTTCTTTTTTAAGGAAATTTGCAGAAAAAAATAATATAAGAGTAGCTGTTACTTCTGACCATTCTACTCCTTGTAATTTAAAGATGCACAGTGCAGACCCTGTTCCTTTATTATTTTTTGATCCTAGCGAAGAAGGAAAGCACGAAAAAAGAGACAACTGTTTAGTTTTTAATGAGATACAAGCAAGGAAAGGAGGTCTCGGACGAATTTATGGAAAAGATTTTTTGAAAAAAATAGGTTTTAGTTAATCTTTCTTATTTCAAATTTAAAAAATAACAGGTTCCTTTATTTTTTATTACAATAATTATTAAAAACTATCCTTTTTTAATAGAGAAAGTATAATTAAGATGATAACTTATAATGATATTTATGAGGCACTGAGGAGGGAAAAGTATTCTGAACAACTTCAAAAGTTAGAAAAGAGTTTTATTCAGGAGGTTTCTGCATATTTAAAAGAGAAGAAAGCCATATCTGAAAAATCTGGAGATATATTTTCTGATGCTATTTCAAAAACAAAAAAACAATTTGAAAACGCTGTTTCTATGTTTAAAGAATTGATGCTCAGACGTAAAAAGAAATTATTAAATTTAGCTTTTATAGCTGCCGAAACAGGGATAAGTAAAAGAGATTATGAAAATATGTTAGAGTTTGAAAAGGAAGTATTTGATAAAATAATGAAAAGTATGGAAGAAGGAGATAAAAAACTCGCAAGATTACTTAATGGACAAGAGAAAGAAAAGAGGAAAAATAAATTGATTACATTTTTACAAGATACAGAAGAATTTCTTGGTTTGAATGGGGAGAAGTTAGGACCTTTCAAAAAAGGAGATATTGTAAACTTGCCGATAGAAATAGCCAATATACTCATAATTGATAATAAGGCAGAAGATGTAAATGGAGATGAAGAATAAGTTTTCTTATTATTTTTTATTGCAGAAAGCCTCGAGAGGGATTCGAACCCCCGACCTACTGCTTACTTGTTTAATTACAAGGCAGTCGCTCTAACCACCTGAGCTATCGAGGCTTAAAAGTTTTAATGAGAATTAATTTAAAAGCGTTTTGTTTATAAAATATGCTCTTCTACAGCTAATTTATAATCATGTATTTCATCTACTGAAAACCACAAGGCAAGTTCTTTTTTTGCATCTTCTTCTGTTTCAGACGCATGAACTAAATTTTTTCCTTGGTTCTTTTTTTTGGCATATTCTTTACTCACGTGCGCAAAATCGCCTCTTATTGTTCCAATATCTGCTTCTCCAGGGTAGGTTGAGCCCACAATTTTTCTAACAATTCTTACAGCATCACTTCCCTGAATCGCAAGGGCAATTACTGGTCCGCTTGTAATGTAATCAAGAAGATACTCTCTAACTTCTTTGCCATGTTTTTTTGATATATCTTCAGTATAATGCTTTTCTGCAAGGCTCCTTTCTACTCTACACATTTTCATAGCTATTATTTTTAGACCTCGTTGTTCAAATCTTTTAATTATTTCTCCGATAAGTCCTCTTTGCACACCATCAGGTTTAATTAGAACTAAGGTTTGTTGAATCATTTTACCTTCTATTTTTTTAACGTTTTCTTCTTTTTTGATTCTTCTTTTTCTTCTTCCTTTTTCACCTTTTCAACTGTAACTTTTAGCTCTTCTTGTTCTTTAACTTTTTCTAGACTTAAAATTCGGATTTCACATAAGGATAAAGGATAAATTTTTTTCAATTTTAGACTCAAGGGTTTTTGTAACCTATTTCCAATAATGTCTGAAAAAATTTCCTCATAATTTTTATCTTTAACATAAGTTATAAGCCAGTTTTTTGCTTCCTCTCTTAAAGCTTTTCTTACAGCTCTTGATACTTTTTTTCTTGTTATGAGAAATGGTTTTATTCTAAGCCAAGCATTTTTACATTCAGCGGAAAAAGAGTCTTCTACATAATTTACTCCTTTTCTTAACATCCTTCTAATAAAAAATGGAAGAAGAATTATTTTTTTTGGCTCTGCAATAGCCTTTTCATTATCTACTTTTATTTGGAAGACTGCTTCTATGCTTTTTCCTCTAAGATTTCTTGTTAGGTCTAATTTTATTGTTTTTTTATTTAGAGATTCTATAGAGTAGGATAACAATTCTACTGAGGTATTCGTTAAGGGAACTTCAACTTTAAAAAATTTCTTTTTTAGAGCCATTTTACTTTTTCTTTTCTTTATTTTCTATTTGGACTTTTCCAGTTCTTTTTCCTTTTTTTTGTCCATGAGACTTCTTGCATTCTTGGCAAGTGTAAAGTATATTTGTTTTTTTAGTTGATTTAGTTTTCCTTTTCCATTTTGTTACGGCAGGTTTGGAGCCCCATTTTCCCTTATTTCCGAGACCTCGCCCTCTCCCACGTTTTTTTGCTCTTTCGATACTTCCATGTTTGAGAGCGGATCTTTTTCCTCCTGTACTTACTAGGGAAATCTTATGTTCAGTATGTTTTTTGCAGTAAGGGCAATATCTTTTGATTTTTTTAGGAAGTTTCATGAATTGATGAGAAAAAAAGCCTTTTTAAAAGTTATCCTGTTTTGTTTTTTAGGATATCAACCAGAGGTTGAGGAATTATTTCTTTTCCTAGACTTAATCTTATTACCGTCCATAAGATTATTATGATTATTATGTAAATGAGTATTTTACTTATCTTTATTTTTTTTCTTTTTTTAAAATTATAGCCGCAGTTTATACAATATTTATCTTTTTCGTTTAATCCTGCCCCACACTTTGGACAAAATTTTTTCTTTTTTTTAATCATATTATTAAATAGTCTAGAGATTTATAAATTTATGGATAAAGTCAATCTTTGAGATGGTCCTGCGCGGAATTGAACCGCGGACCTCTTCCACGTCAAGGAAGCGTTCTACCACTGAACCACAGGACCATATAAAAGAGTATGAGAAAGGTATTTTAAATTTTATTATTGTCATAGAGAGATAACATTTATATACGCATTTCTCGTTAAGGTTTTATGAAAGAGAAAAGAGGTAATAGCCGTGCTCAGATTACAATTTTCATAATTATTGCAATTTTGATTGTTTTCTTTATTGTGGGATACTTTTTATTGAAAGATAGAATTAAGTTAGGAATTCCACGCGAAGTTTTACCAGTTTATGATTACTTTATTTCTTGTGTAGAGGACGAGACAAAAACAGCAGTGTCAATAATGGAAAGTCAAGCAGGTTATCTCGAAATTCCTGAATTTGAGCCAGGGAGTGAATATATGCCTTTTTCTTCCCATTTAAATTTTTTAGGAATTGCGGTTCCTTATTGGTATTATATTTCTGGAAATGGTATAGCAAAAGACCAAATGCCAAATAAAGAAAAGATGGAATTGCAGCTAAAAAATTATTTAAAAGAAAAAATTGCAGAATGTTCTTTTGAGGAATTTGAGAGACAAGGCTTTATTATAAAGAGAAAGGAGCCAGAAGTTAATGTAGATATAAAAGATACCAAGATAAATATTGTAGTAGAGATGCCTTTATCGATATCTTTCGGTTCTGTTACTATGAAACAAACAGAACATAAAATTTCTGTTAATTCAAAACTTGGTAAATTTTATGATATAGCAAGAAAAATTTATGATAAAGAAAAAGCAGAAATGTTTTTAGAAAATTACGGCGTAGATGTTTTAAGGTTGTACGCTCCTGTCGACGGGGTAGAGATTACATGTTCTCCAAAAATTTGGTTAAAAGACAACATTAAAGAAGAGTTAAAGAATGCGTTAGAGGCAAATGTTCAAGCGATTAAAATTAAAGGAGATTACTATTCTTTGACTTCTCCGGAGAACAAATATTTTATTCAAGATTTGGGGGAGCGTATTGAGGAGAATGTTAATTTTTTATACTCAAAACAATGGCCTACGAAAATAGAAATTTATTCAGATGATCCTATGATGGCAGAGCCAGTGGGATTGCAGGAGGGTCTTGGAATTTTAGGTTTCTGCTTTGTTCCTTATCATTTTGTTTATGATATGGCTTATCCTGTTCTGGTGCAAATTTATGATAATGAAGAGATGTTTCAATTTCCCTTGGGTGTTGTTATAGATAAAAATAAGCCATTGGAGGGAGAAAATGTTGAGTCTTTACAGGGAATAGAGCCAGAATTATGTCAACATAAATTAACGACTATTGATGTCTATACTTATAATACAAAATTAGAGCCTGTCGAAGCTTCTATTAGTTTTAAGTGTTTTGGTACAAGTTGCGATATAGGCGAAACTAAGATAGAACGAGGGGATGCTTATTTGTCTGCTTTGTTCCCCCAATGTGTAAATGGTTTTATTATTGCTAAAGCCGATGGCTATTCTACAAAGAAATATATGGTCTCTACTGTTGAGAGCACTACTGTCGATATAGTTCTTGATAAAGAATATTCTTTAGATTTAGAAGTAGAAGTTAATGGCAAAAAATTAAGTGGAGAGAGAGCTGTTATCTATTTTGAGGGTGCAAAAAATTTTGTTATAGCTTATCCTGAGCAGAAAGAAGTGAAATTAAGTGAAGGGCAATATAATATTACAGCTTATATTTATAAAAATTCTACACTTTCTCTTGGAGGATTTACAACTCAAAAATGTATTGAGGTTCCGGAAACAGGCATATTCGGAATATTTGGTTCAACTAAAGAAAAATGCTTTAGTATGAATATTCCTGCACAAACAATTTCTTTCGCTATTTCAGGAGGAGGTAAAACAAGTTATTATTTTGTAGAGTCCGAATTGTCTGATCATAAAAAATTAAAAATTAAAGCAGAAAATTTGCCTCAACCAACATCAATAGAACAATTGCAAGATAATTATAATTTATTGGAAGAGAAGACTTTATGGTTAGAACTTATATGAAAATGAGAAAAAGAAAAGAAATAATAAAAGTGAAGAAGTTGCCTTTAGCAATAGTTCTAATTTTATTTTCTGTAATTTTATTAGCAGGTGTTAAGGCTTATAGGGGGACTAGTTTTTCTCCAGCCTCCCAATATTATAGGCCGAGTTTTCAGCGATTTTATACCTCACAGGAAATAAGAACTTACTGGCCGATTTTTGGAAAAGAAGAATGCAAGGCAAGGCAAGATTTTATTTTATCGATAAGGCCTGGAGGTTGTCAACCTGCTGTTGTTAGATCTGATCTTTTAGAAGAGCAAAATGTTCCTGTTTTCTGCAGATTAGATGCTATAAAAATTAATCCTTTAATCGACATTAAAGCAATAAAATCAATTTCTTTTAAAGGTTCTTATCCTAAAGAAGTTTCTGGAATAGGGTTTCATCCTGCAAGAGCAGCTATAAGAAGCTACAATACTCTTCTTGGCTCACCACTGATGAACGATGTCGGATATTTGGTTATTGTTTTAAAAAGAATGCCTGAAGACAAAATGCCTGAGTGGGTAGGAGGAAATTTAACAGCGAGGATCTGGTATGACATGGACGAAGCTTTCGGCGTTGGGAAGGCAGAATTCTTCTTACCTATTTTGTCAGATAAAGAATGGGAAACTAATTATGAAGATTATGGTTTTTGGAGAGGAAAAGGATTCTTGAGAGCGAACTGGATAGAGCCAGATAAAGCTTCCTTGTCTGTTTATAGAGATGCCTATCATAAGGAATCTACTATAACATTAGAGAAAGGCAAGACATCTAGAGACATATATCTCGGCGGTTTTTATTGCAGGGCCGCTTTACAATTAATTTTGAAGGATTTAGTATATCCAGAAACCAGAGCAAAAATAGTGGTGGAGAAAGATGGCGAAGAAGATGTTTTATGGCTTTATGAGGGGAGCCGTTTCTTAGATGGGAAATGCAGAATTAAAGAAATAGAACCTCTTTCTTTAGGGGGAGGCTCTGTTACTATAAGGTGTGGAAGTAATGAATTTATGTTGAGACTCGGGATGGCAAATAGAGTTAATCTAAAAATTGATAATGTTGAACAGGAAGTCGAAGTAGGGGATATAGTTCCAGTAAAAACAGACTATACTTATTTAATCTATATTGGAGAGGTTTCTCAAAAGATAGTGAGAGAAGAAGAGAAAAGAATATTTATTGTTCTTGTAAATTCGACTAACAATATTGAAGAAAAACAAGGTTTAACAAGAAGAATAAATCTTGCTCTTGAAAGTATAGCCCAGAGGGAAAAAACAAAAGAAAACTTTGAAAATAAAGCAGAAAAGTCTATAAAAAATATCCCTGGCATTAACGAAGCCGATGTTATTTTTTACGGGGAAAAAGGGGAGAAATTTGAAGAGGTTGAATTTATAGGTCCTTCCGGAAGTGTCGATAAATTTTATGATATTAGAAAAGAAGACGCTAAAATTTTAGACGAGTATTTTAACAATGCAATTCATGAATACAGGAAAGTTGTTCAACTTTATCCTTTAGAAAAAGAAATTCAAGATGTAGAGAATATGGAAACATATGGCGAGGAGGCTTTAACAAATGCAGTTAGGTTGGCTGAAGATCTTGGAAAACAAAAAACAAAACAAGAGTTGTTAAGAGAAGAAATAAGCAATTATCCTAATACAAAAATAGCTAAAACAGCAGAGAAAGAGCTCTCTAAAACATTAAAATATGATGAAGGGGAGGCTATAGAAACAACTCCTGTCGGTTATGATTATTATACTTTTCATCTTAAAGATATTGTAAAGCCAACACAAGAAGAGATTAGTGCATCTATTTCTGTTAAAGCCGAAGGTGTAGATGAAAAAGGAATTTACACAATTGGAGATTACATTTACTCTCCAAAAAAACAAGATAGAGGGTCCGGACAGGAAGAGTTTATCCAATTAAAATCTTTAGATGAAAAATATGCCACAATAAAATATTCTGTTGATGAGAAAAAAGACGGAAAATGGGTTAATACAGGTGCTAAATTAAAAAAAATAAAAATTAAAGAATTAACTACTTTAGGAAGATTTTCTCTTTATGTTTCTGATGTAAAACTGCAACGATATGCTAATGTTGTTGTTAAGCCGAGAATTATAGGGCCTTATACAGAAACTAATCTCTCTTTTAAAATCGGAATAGAGAAAAGAGGAATAAAGCTTAGCCCTGAGAAAACTAACGAGATGATTAATAATTTAAATGAATCTATAAAAAAATGGGAGAAGATTTCAAATAATCTGAAAAAAGTTGTAAGAGGGTGGAAAGGTGTTTGTTATGCGACATCTGCTATTCTTATGGTTAAAAACCTGCTGGATAATTTTTCTGGAAAAAGTTTGGCAAGACAAAAAGTTATGAGAGGGGTAGATGGAAAAGGAGGTTGGATAAATAAATGTAAAGATTTGGTGGCGAGTGGGAAAGAAGGCTACGCAAGTTTGGACGATTGTTTAAGAAAAAACGGTGCCGAGATAGAAAAAGATGTTAACGCAGCTCACGAAACAATTAAAAAAATTAATGAGGTGATGAAAAGTACAGAAAAAGTTACAAAAGAAACGATTTTTGGAGAAAAGATCGTAGATACAGAAAAATCTTTTTACGAGTTTGTGAAAGAATTTGAAAAAGAAAACGGGAAAGATATTATAGAACTTAAAAAAGATGGAGAAACTATAAGTTTTAATGTTTCTGATTTAATCAAAGATTACAAAACAGGATACAAAGAGGGATTGTATACTTTTTCGGATGTAAGGGAATGGAAATTTTATACTGATATATTAAAAAAAGATATCTCTCCCGAGCTTAAAGAATCTTATAAAGAAAAACTTTACGATATTTATAAAGAAATAAATAAGAAAAGAGAAAGTTATGAATTTGCTTCTTCATATAACGAAGACTTGAAAAAAACAGGGCTTAATTTAAATGTTAAAGGTCCATATTTAGAAGTCGGAGGACGGGCAGATTTTTGGGATGGGAGCTTTTTGAAAAAGAGCGACTTGCAGAAAATAGACCAAAGCAAGTTAGGAGATGAGAAATTAAGTATAGAAGAAGGAGATCGTGAATATGTTCAGATGATTCCTTATAATGGAGTCCTATATATGTTTGTGTTGAAAGAAGCTTCTGATGGAAAATTAGTTCCTACACATGATACTTACAAAGTTAATATTAAAAATGGAAAATTAATTTTTGAAGATTATTTTAAGAAAATAGAAAAAGGAAAATGCAATAATCCTTACAAAGAACCAAAAGTGAAGTTTTTTGAAGTAGAGCCATATAAAGGAATGCCTGGAATTGTTCCATTCGATGTTAAAAATGGATGGTATGTTGCGACAAGACAAGTAATTAAAGGTTTTGGTCTTACGCCGTATACAGATGCAGGTTTGTTAAGGAACTTTTATTTATGTAATGTTGGGAGTAACGGTAGAGAAGAGTTTGAATCAGGAATTGGAGATGATATATGTAGTTTTATAAGTTTTGAAACTGGTGCTGAGCCAAGTCATCCATGTTTATCAGAAACTGAAGCAAGGAATATGGCTGATAAGGCAAGAAGAGCAGTAATGGATGCAGCAAGACAATATGCAAAAGGTGTTAGAAAAGTCAATATTTTCGGGCAAGAATATGATGTAGGGGTACCTATGGGTGGAGCAGAAGGAACGCAATGTCAAGATTTTATGTCTCCTCAAGATTGTTATTTGTTGTTTAATACTTGCGACCCTGTGCTTTGTCCTCCAAGTAGATGCAATCTAGGAGGAGCTTTCCCTGTAAAAGATGTTGTTCAGTCAGGTATTCTGGGAAGTATAGTTTTATGTTTCCCAAATATAAGGGAAGGTATTTTCGTTCCAGTTTGTTTGACAGGAATTCAGGCAGGAATAGACGCTTATGTAAGTATTTTAAAAGCCCATAGAGATTGTTTACAAGAAAGTTTGGAAACAGGCAGGATGACTGGTATTTGCGATGAAATCTATAGTGTCTATTTGTGCGAATTTTTCTGGAGGCAGTTTGCTCCATTAATGGATGTGGCAATACCTAAATTGGTCGAATTGGCTTCTGGAAAAGGAACTCGGGGGGGTGGAGAATATTCTACAATAACTCACGCATGGAGCACACTTGATAAAAGTATTAAATATTTTACAACTCATTACGCACAAAATTCTTATAAGGCATTTGCATTAAGGTCGACAGATGAAGTTGGGAGCGAAATTTGTAAAGCTTTTGTAAGTGCAAGGTATCCTTCATCAAAGAAATTTTTTGATGCATTGCTAGAGCCAGAGTCTCCTGTTCAATATCATGCATGGTTTAGTGAAATACCTTTTACAGAAGCAACTGTTCCTGCCACCTCACATTATAAAGTTTATTATCATATTTGGGCAGGAAAAGATAGTGGCGCACAATATTCGGTGTACTTAAAAGATCCTCCTGGAAGCTCTTTCTATGCGAGTATGCCAAGAATAATTGTAGATACAGGTTATATTTCAAGAGGAGATTATATTTCTGAAACTAAGGACTTTACTGCTCCCTCAGGGTATAAAACTTTATGTGTAAGGGTAAATTTACAAGAAGAGTGCGGTTTCGGACAGGTTTCTACATCTTTTGCTTTAGATTATCTTAAAGAGCAGTATGCTAAAGACCAAGCAAAACAAGAAATTACATCAGAAAAAGAATGCATGTCAGGGACGCCAAGTTTATATTCTTTAGTTCAGCCAAATATCCAAGAGGCAGGAGAAGAAATCATACAACCTGCTTTATATAAAAAAGGAATTATAAGGGTTTGCAGTACAGATAATCCTGGCAAACAGACAGATCCTGACAGGTGGAAGAATGTTGGTTACTGCGATAATGAAAAGGTAAGATGTTGGCTTGATATGGAAAGCGTTAAAGCTAATATAAAAAATAAGGAGCTTCTTAATGAAACCCTCGGTTATATTAAAGATATAGATGAAAAAAAGAGAAAAGAATTAATTGAGAAAGGGGAGGTTTTGTCTATAGAAGATACAAATAGCAAATTAGATTTTGTTGAAGAATACGCAGGAAACAAAAAGTTTGAAAATACTTTATCAGATAAAATTGCCAAACAAAATTTTGGAAATGCAGAGATTTTGGCAGAGTTTATAGTTAATGAATTTAAATCTAAATCAAGTGGTGGAAAAAATGTCTTTGAAGTTTTAGATGAAATAGAAGAGAAAGGATTTTTAAATAGTCAGAAAGCTAAGGCTATACTTTTAAGGGGGCAGATTTATGATTTTATAGCAAGAAAGATTAAAGAGACGTTTGTTAAAAAGCCAGAACAAGTTTCAGAAAAAATTTTGAATACTTCTCAAACTCTTAATAAAGAAGAATCTTCTTCTGAAAAGAAAAATAAAATAACTTATGACAAAAATCAAATTTTCCAGTATGGGAGATATTATCTGCAATTTAGAAGCAAATCTTATTTTAGTTCTTTAATATATGGAAAAGAATGGATGTATACTACAGATAATCCTAATGATAAAAATGTCAGATGGCATCCTGTGAGTAAAATAATCGGAAGAAAAGATTTAGATTTTCTTAAGGATAAAGGATTTGAGGAAGGTGTAGAAGAGATATTAAAAAAAGAAGGAGCGCCTTATTTTTAAATGCGGGGAGAAGGATTCGAACCTTCGCAGGCACTAAGCCATCAGGGTTCTCAGAGGATAAAAATTTACTCATAATTAATTTTTTCCCACCTAAACCTGACCCGTTTGTCCACTCCGGCATCCCCGCTTTAAAATTTAACTCTTATGTAGTTTAAAAATGTATTCAAAATAGTTTCTTTACAATAGTAAATTTGTCTTTTATAAAAAAACAAAAAGAAAAAGCAAATAAAAGTTTTTTGATTATTTCTTTTTTTTACCTTTGCCGATTCTTGCTTCTGCTTCTTTAATTTTAACTTTGTCTTCTAATTCCAATCTTTCTAATAGTTCCTTATATCTGTTTCTAATTGTTACCTCAGTAATTCCCGCTACGTCTGCAACTTCTCTTTGAGTTTTTTTCTCGTTATTGAGGAGCGCTGCTACATAAAGGGCAGCTGCTGCTATTCCTGCAGGTCCTCTTCCACTCGTTAGTTCTGAAATCTCTGCTTTTTTTAATATTTTAAGGGCGTCGTTTTGCGTTTTAGGAGAAAGATGTAAAATAGAGCCGAATCTGCTTATATAGTCTTTTGGCGAACTCGGAGTTACTTTTATTCCTAATTTTCTCATTATAAATCTATATGTTCTTCCAATTTCTTTCCGTTCTACGTCAGACGCATTCGAAATTTCATCTAAAGTTCTCGGAATATTGTAGCTTCTACATGCAGAATAAATGCATGCTGCAATAACAGATTCCATGCTTCTTCCTCTGACTAAACCTCTTTGCAATACAAAATTATAAATACGTGAAGCTTCATCCCTTACAACTGTTGGCAAATTTAAAAAAGAAGCGACTCTTCTCAATTCGGCCATGGCTAATCTTAAATTTCTTTCAATGGAAGTAGAGACTCTTTCTTGCCACTTCTTTAATCTTAAAAATTTTCTGACAGCTCCAGATTCTAATTTATAGATATCTGAAATTTCTCCGACATTAGTGGTGAGTCCCTTATCAAATTTTTGCATACTTAATGGCGCTCCTCCACGACTTTTTTTCTCTCCTGACTTAGATTTTCCGTACATTTCTTGTCCAGTATCCACCATCTTTTCTTCTACGACCAAACCACAGTCATTACAGATAACTTCTCCTTTTTGTTCATTATAAGTCAAATTTATAGAACCGCATTCAGGACATCTTTTTATAAAGGCAGTCATTTTCTTTTATAGTTAATTTTATAAATCTTTTGATATAGGAAGCTTTTTAAATCTTTCGGTTTTTTCAGTACATCTGAAGAACTGAAAATGGAAAACAAATTATCTAAATTATCGATATAAGGCTTGTAACCATTAATTTTTAACTCTCGTCGTATATAATTTAGCTTGTTTTCTTCTCTTTAATAATTATTTTTTCGCTTCGCAAACTTAGAAAATCTTTTTTAATAAATCTATTAACGATTTTTCATATTTTTATTAATATAATCTAACTAAAGAAAGAACATATATAAATTAAGCGGCTCTTTTTTAATTTTTAAACTCTTTCATCTGCGCATACTCACAAACACTTTGGATTGATCTGTAGAATTTCATCTAATGTTGTTTGAAAAAAGTTACTCAACCAAAACTGCTTGGACAGAGCCTTCTTGACTTGGCCTGTTTGTTATTTTAGCTTTTCCGAGTTCTGTTTCTATTATTGCTCCTTTTAAAAGAATGTTCTGTCTTGCTAGAAAACGATTACTTGGAGTTTCAAGGACATTTTTTATTTTAACTTTTTTTGCTTTATTTTTCTTGTCTATTACATTAGCTTCGTCTGTAGATAAAAGAACTACTTTCATTTTACCTCCCCTCATTCTAATCTTTTTTCTTTTTGTAGGAGCTAATTTTACAAACCTTGTTTGTCCTTCTTTTTCGTAGAGTTTCTTCTTTCTTTGCTTTTTATATTTTCCTCCGGAAATTTTTCTTCCTTTTCTCATAAAAGGTTTGAGAAAAATTTATATTTAAATCTTTCGAGTTCTTAATGTTGCAAGTAACGTAAAGATAAATATTATTGTATAATAGAGAAAACTTTAAAAACTAACTTATCAAGAGATTGATATGGTTAATGGAATTGAGAGACCTTTGGATTTGTTAAATAACGCGAAAGGCAAAGAAGTTTTGGTGCAGTTAAAAAATGACAAGCAGTTAGTTGGGACACTTTTAGCGTTCGACATTCACATAAATATAGTAATGGACAACGCCAAGGAAATGGCTAACGGAGAAGTTAAGAGAAACATTGGTTTAACTTTTTTAAGAGGAGATACAATAATATTTATTTCTCCTGCATCATTAACTGCGTCAACACAAGCTGCAGAAAAAAAAGGATAAGGGAAAGAGGTAAGAGAAACTGCTCTTGCATATTTCTTTAGAAGAATTTAGAAGATTTAATTTTGATAATAATGTCTATTATATTTAAATTAAAAACTCAAATTTCCACTTTATAAAAATCTTCTGCTATTTCTGTTTTTGGGAAAATTTCTTGGGCTTCTTTTAAGATTAGAGATTCTGAATTATCGTATCTTTGACTTATATGTGTTAAGATTAATTTTTTTGCTCTTGCAGTTTTTGCTATTTTTGCCGCTTGTTTTGCTGTTAAATGCCTATATTTTTCTGCCAAGTCTTTTTCTTTTTCTGTATATGTTGTTTCTGCTATTAGCAGGTCTGCTTGTTTCGCTATTTTATAACAATTTTTGCAGAGAGCAGTGTCTAAAATAAAAGTAATCTTTTTTCCTTTTTCTATATAACTTACTTCTTTTGCTTTTATTATTCTTCCTTTATAACTTATGTTCTTCCCTTTTTGAAGTTCTTTTAAGAGAGGAGAAGAAGGGAGTTTTAGTTTTTGCAATTTTTGTTTATCCAATTTCCTTTTGTCTTTTTCTATAAATGAATAGGCATTACAAGGGACGCCATGCTTCAACGGTAACGCTTCAAGGTAAAAATCTTCTGTTTCAAGAAATTTTCCATTAACCTCTTCTACTCTAATTTCGAGTTTTTCTTTAAAAACAAACAGTTTATAGATAAGAGAGATGAATTTTTTTGTCCCTCTTGGGCCATAGATATAGAGTATTTTATTATAATTATTTAAAGCAAGAGTTTGAAAAAGGCCGGGTAAGCCAAGAATATGGTCTCCATGCCAATGACTAATGAGGATTCGAGTTAATTTGCAAGGATTGAGTTTTGCTTTTCTGAATTGCCGTTGAGTTCCTTCGCCACAATCTATTAGTATATTTTCATTTTTGTAAGAGAGAAGTATAGAGGTATGATTTCTTTTGTCTGTAGGGATGGCTTGTCCTGTTCCCAGAAAAATTATCGGAATCTTCATGAAAATTTTAAGTGAAGATAGTTTAAATTTTTATTGTTTTTGAATTTGATTTTAATTTTTTATTAAGAGAAAATTAAGCATAAACTTTTAAATATCCTTATTACTCTTTACTAACAAGCCTCCGTAGCTCAGCTGGATAGAGCACTAGCCTTCTAAGCTAGGGGTCGCAGGTTCGAATCCTGTCGGAGGCATTTTGCCGCAGCTATAGCTAAATTTAAAAACTTCTTATTTTTTTTACAATTATGCGCGGGTGGCGAAGTGGCTAACGCACTCGCCTGCAGATGCCAGACATTTTCGGTCGTAGATAATTATCCGAAGTTATTAAAAACATCAGATAGCGAGCATTCGGGGGTTCGAATCCCTCCCCGCGCTTTTTAATTTTTAAATAGATTTATGTTTGGTAGTTCCTAAAGCAACATTTATAAATTATTTGTAGTTACTAATACTATGTATATAGTTAAAAAGAAAATTAAAGGTAAAGAATATTATTATCTTAATAAGAGTATTAGAGAGGGTAGTAAGGTAATAAGTAAGAATGTTGCTTACTTAGGCAAGGACAAGAAAGAAGCTGAGAAAAAAGCCAGAGAGATAATCGAGAAAATGAAAAACGAAGAAAAAATAGGAAAAAATAAAGAAAAACAGGATGTCCAGGTTGGGGAAAAAATTGATGAAATTAACAAAATTGCAAGTAGAAGAGGTTTCTTTTTTCAGACAGCTGAAATTTATGGTGGAAAGGCAGGCTTTTTCACATATGGACATTTAGGAAAAAAGATGAAGAACAAGTTTGAGAGTTTATGGAGAAAGCATTTTTTGAAATTAGAGGATAATTTTGTTGAGATTCAATCAAATAATATACTTCCCGAACCTGTGTTTAAAGCTTCTGGACATTTAGAAAATTTTAATGACCCGATGACAGAATGTAAACAATGTCATTTTAGATTTAGAGCCGATCAATTTTTAGAAGATAAAGGAATAGAAAATGCAGAAGCTTTGTCTATTGAAAAAATGACCATTTTAATTAAAGAAAAAAATATGAAGTGTCCAAGATGTGGGGGCAAGCTTTCTGAAGTTAAGCAGTTTAATATGATGTTTCCTGTTAATATCGGATTTCAAGGGGAAAAAGGATATCTTAGTCCAGAAACAGCACAAGCTTCTTATCTCGCTTTTAAACAAGAATTTGAAGCTACAAGAAGAAAACTGCCTTTAGGTATAGCCATAATTGACAAAGCATATAGAAATGAAATTTCTCCTCGCCAAATGTTTTTTAGATTAAGAGAATTTACGCAAGCAGAATTACAGATATTTTTTGATTCTGACAAGATAAACGAGCATCCAAAGTGGCAAGAAGTTAAGAAAAAGAAATTAAGATTAAAATTAATTGGAAAAGAAGTTGAGGAAATAAATTGCGAAGAAGCAAATATAAAATTAAATTTGCCTAAATTTTATCTTTACTACGCCTCTAAGATTCAAGAGTTTTATTTAGAAGTTTTAAAAATCCCAAAAGAGAAATTTAGATTTAGGGAGTTGAGTGAGAAAGAAAGGGCTTTTTACAATAAGATACATTTCGATATTGAACTTAATTTGGATACTCTTGGAGGTTTTAAAGAGGTGGCTGGCTTGCATTACAGAACAGACCACGATTTAAAAGGGCATAGCGAAATATCAGGAAAAAATTTAGAGATTTTTTATGAGGGCAAGAGAATTCTTCCCCATGTTTTAGAATTAAGTTTCGGCGTGGATAGGAATATTTGGGCTTTGTTGGATATTTTTTATGATGTTGGGAAGGAAGGGAGTATGTTTAAATTTCCTCCGAAGATTGCCCCTTTCGAAATTGCTATTTTACCTTTAGTAAATAAGGCAGGGATGGATAAGTTGGCAAAAGAAGTTTATTCTTCTCTTAAAGAAGATTTTGATTGTTTTTATGATGATTCTGGTTCTATTGGAAGAAGATATGCAAGACAAGACGAGATAGGAACTCCTTTCTGTATTACTATAGATGGAGAAAGTTTGAAGAAAAAAGATGTTACAATTAGAAGAAGAGATGATCAAAAACAGATTAGGGTTAAGATTAATGACTTAAAAGAAATTTTGAAAGGATTGCTTGATGGTTTAGAGTTCGAAAAAGCCGGAAAGCTTGTTGAGACAGGAAAAAATGAATTGAGGAGAGAATAATTTTAAATTTAGACAATGGACCTGTCGGGAATTGAACCCGAATCTCGCCCAAGCCAAGGGCGCGTAATGCCGTTATACTACAGGCCCTCTATTAAGTTTAAACACGGCATATTTTTTTAATTTTATGGATAAAAATACAATAATATTTAAAAATATGGGATAATAGATTAAATAATGGAAAGAATAATGTTAGACAATCTTGAAGAAAGAATAAGTCATGATTTAGAGAGCGATTTTCCTAAAGAGGGGTTGGGGTCAAAACCAAAAGAAATATCTAAAGCATATGGTTGGCCTGATTTGCCAAAAGATGGTGGAGGAGATATTGATTTATGGGACTATAGTTTGGAGTGAAAATGGAAGAATGTATATTTTGTAAAATTGCCAAAGGAGAAATACCCAGCGAAAGAATTTTAGAGACAGAAAACTTTTTTGCGATTAAAGATGCAAATCCTAAAGTTAAAGGACATGCACTCGTTATTCCAAAAAAACATTATGGGACTTTATTGGATGTTCCTTCTTCTTTGTTAGGAGAATTTTTTGAAACAGCAAAACAACTTGCTTTGAAATTGCTGGAAAAGGAAAAAGCAGAAGGTTTTAACGTTGTAGTTAATAATTATGAAGTTGCAGGACAATTAGTTCCTCATGTTCATATTCATATTTTGCCAAGAAAAAAAGATGATGGCTTTAGGATGAATGTTTAATGCTTATTCTTATAACATATGTCGTTAGGTGTTTCGAGCATAAGCGAGAGCTTACAAGGTGTGGCAAAATCCGAAGGATTTCAAGTTCCGAAGCCAGCGAATGTTTACAAATGTTTTGTTTTTAGGGTGGGCAAAAGGCAAAAGCGCTTTCTTAATTGTGTATATCAACCAATATTAGTTAAAATTATTTTTCAGATATTTCTTCAGCGAAAAAGAAAGGATAAATAAACAATAAGAATTATATTTTTCCTTGCTCAACTAATTCTGCAAATTTCTCAAAACTTCTGTCGTATGTTTTCTCTACATCTTCTGGAAAGCAACAGGCTGGTAACTGTCTCATTTTTAAATGATATCTTAAACAGTCACAACAAATACCTTTTCTTTCGCATGAAGGGTAAGAACAATTACAGTTTTTCTTATTTTGTTCTTTTTTGCACTCCATTTTAAGTTTTTAATTCAATGGCTGCACCGGGGATCGAACCCGGGACCTCCGCCTTTCCCATAAATATCATGAGAGCGGCACTCTTGCCAACTGAGCTATGCAGCCAAAATTATCAAAACTAAGAGATTTAAAAATCTAATGATATTTGGAAAAAAATAAAAACCCTTTTTCTTTTTTAATTATGATGGATATACCTATTAATACAACTGAACTTGGAGATGAAGTCATAAATAAGGTTATGCCTTTAGTTTTGGATAAGCTTTCTCCTCTAATTACTCTATTTAAAGTGGTCGGAATAGCGATTCTCGTTTATATTTTATTTTTAATAATCAAGACTTTGTTTAAGTTGAGAACTTCTTTTAAAATAAGCAAAATAGCTAAAAATGTCGAACAGATAAATAAAAAATTAGATATTCTAATTAAGAACCAAAAATTTCAAAAAGAAAATATAAAAAAGAAAAAAGGTAAAAAATAAATCAAATCCTTTATTTTTTTATTACTTTGTTAATGTTATCTCTATTGTGGAAACATTGACCTTTTTTCCTTCTTTGTTTTCGAATTCTTCACTGTCTATTTTTATGTCTTTTATTTTTATGCCGTGTTCTTTTAAAAATCTCTTTGTTGCTACTTCTGCAACATCTACTGCTCTACTTATAAATTTTCCTCTTGCTTTGACAACAACTTCGTTACTGCCTTTGGTTGTAAACTGCATAACAACACCTGTCACGTAATTCATAAAAGGTTTGCTTCCAATAAAAACGATGTTTTCGTCTTCTTTGCTTTGTGTTTTTTCTTCTGCCATTTTGACCTCCTAGTTTATTTTTCTTTAAGCAATGAAATTGCTCAATATGATCCATAGTTTTTGCAATATAGACAACTTTCCACTATTCCTGTTTCTACATATTTACAGTCTTGTTTTCCGAAATTTAAACACTCAGAAATTCTTTCGTGGGCCACTATTAAATTTTCGTTTAGTTCCTCTTCGAGTGTTTCTGTTTTCTTCATTTTATTCTTTTTCTTTCTTTTTAAGTCTTGCGATGTAGCCTGCTATTTTGTTTCTTATTCTTTTACTTGGCATATAGTTTGCTAACAATCTTTTATTATGCTCGAAACTATCAGTAAAAGCGTTCTCTTCTTTCAGCAAGTTTTTCGCTGTTGTCTTAATTAATGAAGATTTTATTCTTCCCATGTTACTTATTTTTTGTACTTTTTTACATTATTTAAATTTTTGTATAGTTAAGTGCAAGATTCATTCAAGTTTTTTTAGTTTTAGAAGAGAGCACGTTTCAGCATATTCCTGAGCTTTTTTATTTATTTCATGCGGGAAGATTATTAGTGCAGACATTTTTAATGATTGAGCTTTTTGTAGTACTATTCTTAAATCATTTTCTGTTATTCTTTTTTTATCTTTAGCTACACACAAAAATTTGATTTTTCCTAAAGAGGAATCTATATTTATTATAGTAGAAAATTCTTTTTTCTTTATATCTTTTTCTTCAAGGATTTCTATTCCTTGGTTTTGCAAAAAGTTTATTACTTGCAAGACAAATGGTGATTTTTCTTTTTGTTTTTTTGTTTTTATTGTCGTTTTTAAACTGAGAGAATTGGCTTTTGATTGTTTTTCTTTAATCGGGATTGTTTCTTGTTTTCTTTCTGGTTTTTGATTTTCTAAGTCTTTTATTTTTTCTTCTGTTACAGAATAGAAACGCCACAAAATAGAATTATCTTTTAGAAAAGGTGTTGCAAAGTCTTTCAGATTGCGCAAAGCGACTCTAATAGCAGGTTCTTGTTCTTTATCTCTTAGAATCTTTTTTTCTTTTAAAAGTAGAAAAGCTTCTTTTTCTTTACCTGGGAGATATGTATAAAATTTTTCTAAAAGATGTTTTTGGCCTTCGAGAAAATATAGTGGAGACCCTCCAACTTTCATATGGCTTATTTTTATTATTTTCTCTTTTGCGAGTTCTGATAAAATTGCTCCTGCAAATAAAGAGTTAATCTGTGTTTCTTTTGCTATTTGGACCGGTAAAGAAGGACCTTTAATTTTTAGGGTACTGATTATTTTTCTTTTTACCTCTTCAATATTATTTTGCATAAGAGGTGTAAATTTTTATAGATTATAAATCTTATTATGAGCATACTATAATTTTAAAAATATTCCTTTCTAGTATTTTATATGAGAACAAGAAAACAGCTTATTAAAGCATATATCGATTTTTTTAAAAGTAAAAATCATAAAGAGATTCCTAACGCTTCTTTAATTCCAGAGAATGACCCAACAGTCTTATTTACAACAGCAGGTATGCACCCTTTAGTTCCTTTTTTACTTGGACAGCCACATCCTTTAGGAAAAAGACTAGTCAATGTTCAAAAATGCATTAGAACGCAAGACATAGAAGAAGTTGGAGACGAGTTTCATTTAACTTTTTTTGAGATGTTGGGGAATTGGAGTTTAGGAGATTACTGGAAAAAGGAGGCCATAACTTGGAGTTTTGAATTTTTAACTAAAGTTTTAAAAATTCCGAAAGAAAAAATTTCAGTTACATGTTTTGAAGGAGATAAAAATATCCCTCGAGATACCGAGTCAGCAAAAATATGGGAATTTTTAGGAATTCCGAAATCAAAAATAAGATTTTTGCCAAAATCGGATAATTGGTGGGGTCCTGCTGGGAAGACAGGTCCTTGTGGTCCAGACACAGAAATGTTTGTGAACGGATTTGAAATTTGGAACGATGTTTTTATGCAGTATAACAAAACAAGTAAAGGTTATTTGCCTTTAAAACAAAAAAACGTTGATACGGGAATGGGGGTAGAGAGAACTCTCGCTGTTTTAAATAATAAAAGCTCTGTCTACGAAACAGAACCTTTTGAGAAAATAATAAGAAAAATAGAATCTCTTTCAGGAAAAAAATATAATGATGGCAAAGAAGAAACAAAAGCAATGAGAATAATAGCAGACCACATAAAGGCAGCATGTTTCATTTTAAATGAAGGGATTCTTCCAAGTAATGTAGAACAAGGATATGTTTTAAGAAGACTTATTCGTAGAGCAATAAGATATGCAAGAAAATTGAAAATAAAGAGTATAGTTGAAATTTCTGAATCTGTTTTTGAAATTTATGATGACTATAATCTCGATAAAAATTTCATAAAACAAGAATTAGAAAAAGAGGAAAAGAAGTTTTTGAAAACACTAGAGCAAGGACTGAAAATTTTTGAAAAACTTACAAAAGGCAAAAGATATTTATCCGGCAAAGATACATTTCTTCTTTATCAAAGTTACGGTTTTCCTTTAGAAATGACTAAAGAACTGGCGAAAGAAAAAAATATTAAGATAGACGAGGAAGGATTTAAATCTGAACAGAAAAAACATCAAGAGTTAAGCAGAACAGCCACTGTTGGAAGATTTAAGTCTGGTTTAGCAGATAGTAGTGAAGAGGTTACAAAACTTCATACAGCTACCCATCTTCTAAATGAAGCTTTAAGAAGAGTGTTAAAGAGACCAGATATACATCAAAAAGGCTCCAACATAACTCCTGAAAGGTTAAGATTTGATTTCAATTTTGAAAGGAAACTTACAGAGGAAGAAATCAGAAAAGTTGAGGAACTTGTAAATAAAAAGATTCAAGAATCTTTGCCGGTTAGAAGAGAAATTATGTCAGCAGAACAAGCTAAAAAAATTGCTCAAGGAGTTTTTGAGAACAAATATGGAGAAAAAGTTTCTGTTTACAGTATAGGGGATTTTTCGAAAGAAATATGTGCAGGCCCTCATGTTAAAAATACGAAAGAGTTAGGACATTTTAAAATTATTAAGGAAGAGTCTTCTGCTGCAGGGATAAGGAGGATAAAGGCGATTCTAGAATAAATTATTACATTCATAATATTATTACTATCTTTTTTATGAAATTTTTTGAGTTTCTTAGTATAATTTAACAAAAAGCAGTACCCACATTTCCAATTAATTATTTAAAGAACTCTCGCCAGTTTCTTTACATTTGGTTTGGCGTCCCAACTACTTGGCCAAGAATCCCATTCTTTTGGATAGGCAAATTTTTCTAGATTATATCCTAAATTTTCTAAAACACTCTCTGACTGATTTAATCCAAAACCTAAATATTCTGCACACATCTGGGCTGCAATAATTCTCTTTAAACCTTTACTGTCTTTACCAGAAGTAGCAAGAAAAAATTCTTCTAAACTCATACTGTTTTTTTCGTAACCTTCTTCTTTCATTCTTTTTATCTGTTTTTCTAGGTTATCTCTATCGATGTAGAGACCATACAAGTGCAAAGAACTGCTTCTATCGATGTAAGCTCCTAACTTTATTTCTGTTTCTAACATATTTGAAATTTTGTCTCTAAATAACTTCATCAGTTCTATTTGACCAATATTATTCTCGTTCCACGCTTTTAACAAGTCTCGACTTCTCCAGTCTGTTATATAATTTAAAATTATCTCCCCTTTATCATTTAATAGCAATCTTATTTGCCCTCTCTGTAAACATGGAGGATCTTCTTGTTCCAATATAATGTCTTCGCCCGGCCTCCAAATTACAAATTGATAATCTCTTCCACTTACTCTTCCTTTCTCTTCTCCCCATTCTCCTTTTCTTTTTTCCCAGTCTGCTTTTATTCTTTGGAAAATAAAGGGTAATTGGTCAACAAATCTTTCATTATAGGTATATCCCCACCATTCAGGATGTTCGGGACATTTTTTCCAATGATTATGAATTCCATGAGTAACTTCTAAAATGTACTGCATGACTCCTCTTCCATCATCATGCATTCCTGGAAAATAAACCTTGGGTTCAGAATCAGGATTTTTTATTCTCACAGTTATGTCTGCATCAAAACCCAAACTCATTCCTTTTTTTTGCTTCGGGGTCTCAACTCTACAACCATATTCGTAACAAGCTATAATTGCCTTATGAGTAGCTTCTGCCAAGTTTTCCGCTTCAATAGAAATAATAGGAATTTTTCCATCCTTACGTAATTTGTACTCTCCATCCATTCGCTATTTTAGGTTTTTCAACTTTAAAAATATAATTGCGACAAAAAATATATTATAAAGTTATTCAATATAAATAGCAGGTTTTCCCGGTTTTGCTTTTTTACTTTTATTGGTTGGGTCATATTTGTTTTTATCATTAACTGCAAAAATCTCTAATTTCAGATTAATTCTCTTTTCAATTCTTTGTTTTTCTCGCGAAAAGAATTCTTTTTCACTTGGAAGAACATAAATAAAGACTTTTGTGAATTCTTTACCTTTCACCATCTTTTTTATATGATTAATATCTTCTACTATTTCCTCGATTTTCTTTTCTTCTTCTTCAATTTTTTCATCAATCTTTTTTTCATCTGCTTTTGGCCATTCAGCCAAACTGATAAAATCTTTGTTTCCTAATTTCTCCCATAGCTCTTCAGCAATATGTGGGCAAAAAGGGGCTAAGAGTTTTAAAAAAGTTTCAGCATCTTTTCTGCTTACACTTTCTTCAACAAAAACATCAAATAAAGTTGTAATTTCTTTTATTGCTTTATTCAATTTGCTTTCAAGTTTTTTACTTGCTTTTTTTGTTTCAAAATTATCAAAAAATGCAAAAACTTTTTTTATAAATCTTAAACTTCCTTCAATGCCTTTTTTACTCCAGTCTCTGTCCTTGTCTGGAGAAGCAAGAGAGAGAAGGAAAAGACGTGCAGTATCGATTCCGTATTTCTTTGAAATATCGTCTGGATTAATGACATTTCCTTTTGATTTAGACATTTTAATTCCTCCCTCTCCTCGAAGCATTCCTTGATGAAATAATTTCAATGCTGGCTCGTCAAAATCCAACAACCCCAAGTCTCTCAAAAATTTAGTGTAAAACCTAAAATAAATTAAATGCATGCAGGCGTGCTCTGCCCCTCCGATATATAAATCAACAGGGCACCAATATTTTGCCTTTTTCTTATCAAAAATACTTTTATTGTTTTTCGGGTCACAATATCTTAAAAAATACCATGAAGAATTGACAAATGTATCCATAGTGTCTGTTTCTCTTTTTGCATCTCCTTTGCACTTTGGACACTTCACTCTAATCCACTTTTCATTGGTTGTTAAAGGATTTCCCTTCCCAAACTTTACATCTCTTGGAAGTTTCACAGGCAATTCTTTTTCTGGCACAGGAACAATACCACATTTACCACAATAGATAATTGGAATAGGGGTCCCCCAATATCTCTGTCTCGAAATAAGCCAATCTCTTAACTTGTAATTAACAGTTTTCTTTCCTATCTTTCTTTTTTCCAGTTCATCAGTAATTATCTCTCTCGCTTCTATACTTGAAATTCCATTAAATTTCTCAGAATTCACCAGTCTACCTTCCCCTGTATATGCTCTAATCATTTTTTCGGGATTTAACTCAAAGGTTTCTGGTTGGATCACTATTTTTATAGGAATCTCATATTTCTTTGCAAATTCAAAATCTCTCTGGTCATGAGCAGGGACTGCCATTACCATCCCGCTTCCATAATCTGCTACAACAAAATTTCCAGCATACACTGGTACTTTATCTCCACTCAAAGGATTAATAGCATAACTTCCTGTAAATATTCCCTCTTTATTTAACTCTTCAAGTTCTTTTTCACTAACACTTCTTAGTTTCTTCAGAAACTTTTCAACTTCTTTTTTTTGTTTTTCGCTTACAAGCTCCATAAGCCTTGGGTGCTGTGCAGAAATAACCATGAATGTTACTCCAAAAATAGTATCTGGTCTTGTCGTAAAAATTGGCCATTTTTCCTTACTTCCATCAGGCTTTTCGATTTCAAATAAAATTTCAGTGCCATATGATTTTCCAATCCAGTTTTTCTGCATTGCTTTTGTTCTTTGTGGCCAGTTAAGTTTATCAATTTCGCTAAGAAGCTCTTCAGCATAATCTGTTATTTTAAAAAACCACTGCTCTAAGTGTTTTATTTCAACTTCGGTGTTCTCATGTCTCCAGCACTTTCCTTGAACAACCTGCTCATTTGCCAAGACGGTTTTACACTTCGGGCACCAGTTTACAGGCGCTTTTTTTCTATAAGCAAGACCTTTTTCAAACATTTTCAAAAAAATCCACTGATCCCATTTGTAATACGAGGGATCTGCTGTATTAATAATTCTTGACCAATCATAAGAAATACCCAATTCTTTTTGTTGTTTTATGTAATTTTTTATTGCTTTGTTCGTGTAATCTTCGGGATGAACTCCTGCCTTTATCGCAGCATTTTCAGCTGGCAATCCGAGAGCATCATATCCCATTGGGTGCAAAACATTGAAACCTCTCATAACCATAAATCTTGCAAAAACATCTCCAATAATATAATTCAAAGCATGTCCCATGTGTAAGCCTGAAGCAGAAGGGTAGGGAAACATTTCAAGCACATAATATTTCTTTTTTTTCTTATCTACGTCAACTTGGAATATTTTAGCTTCCTCCCATTTTTTTTGCCACTTTTTCTCTATTTGTTTCAAATTTATTTCTGTTTTCATTTTAACCTAAAGAAATTTTAATTTTTAAATATTTTTTACAATTTTTCTGTAAGGCTTTTTCTTTTTTTTCGAATATACTCTTCTAAATATCTATTTGCCGTTGCATCAATTTCAACAATTTCGTAGATGTTGCTTTGCATTATATCGTAAATGCCTTTTATAGATTTTTGTTTTCCGTATGGATGCCACTCTTCAATTTTTCCTTTATCATTAGTTTCTTTTGGTTTCAACAGGTGAAAGTTTCCATCTATATATGCTACTTTTCTTCTTTTGTCATATTTTGCATTGTTCATTTTTCCTCTTTTATTTTTTATACTCGCAACAGTCTGTAATACCCTTTTAGAAAAGATTAAGGGAACTTATAAAGCTGGTGCGAGAACTAACGCCAATAAAATTCTATAATGAAGAATCTTATCAGCTTCCATGAAAAGACTAAAATGGATAGCTTTATATATTTTTCTTTATTCAGAAATTTATGGCAAAAAGGAACAAAGCTGAAAAAAGAGAGAAAGTAAAAACCTCTAAAAAGAAGGCTCCTGCTAAGGCATCTAAAAAAAAGAGTAAAAAAACAACAAAAATTACAAAGATAGCTAAAATAAAAGCTGTTTTTGATGGGGAATTTGTTTCTTCAAATAAAAAAGAAGCATTTTCTCTTTACTCTTCCAGCAGATTTGGCGAAAAAAAATCTGGCAAGATTTTATATTCAATTTTTGAAGCTCTCTATTTGCTTGAAAAAAATAAAATAGAAATTAAGTTTGGAAAAAAGAAATTAAAATTTGATCAACTTTTAGAAATAGCACGAGAAAAAGATCTAAATATAAGAACAAAATATATTGTTTTTAGAGATATGCGGGACAGAGGATTTATAGTTAAGACAGCGTTAAAATTCGGAGCTGAATTTAGAGTTTATGACCGGGGGATAAAACCGGGAGAAGACCATGCTAGGTGGATTCTTTTTCCTGTTTCAGAAACATCTAATTTAACTTGGCATGATTTTTCAGCTAAAAACAGAGTAGCCCATTCTACAAAAAAGAGTCTACTAATAGGAATTGTAGATGAAGAAGAATTAAATTCTACTTTGTTATTATTAATCCGACAACAATTGTTACTATTATTAATAAGATCCCATTTAGTGTTTCTTTTTCAAGAATAAAATGTTTTATACTTAACAAGAAACTATTTGCTCCCGATTCGTCTGCTCCAGGCAAATATGCTTGTGTGTTTGGAAAGGTATAGAAGAAAGCGCTTATTAAAATTAAAGAAAATAAAGTTATGAAAACAAGGGAGAGAGGCTTAGTAAATTTTGTCCAGTTATCTTTTATTAAAAATACAATTATTAACATAAAGAAAAATGAGATTGTCAAAAGAACAGTAAACCAAGGGGTTATGTTTATGACATAGTTTCTTACTGAAGAAAAGGATAAGAAGATTATAGATAAAATAAGACTTATGATTGTATTTATAGAGGCGGTTTCTCCCAAAATTTTTGTTTTTGTAAGGATTGCGTAAATGAGAACAAAGACTAAGACAAATCCAAATATTGGAAGTCCTTCACTTAGCCATGCAAACTCAAGTGCCATTTTAACTATTTTATTAATAAAATAAACTTTATAAATCTTTCTATTATTGTAACTATTTAGTGGTATCTATTTAAATATTTAAATTTTATTGGAGTTTTATATTTTTTGAATAATGCATACTAAGAATTACAGTATAATTTTACAGAACTGATGGAAAGTTAGATTTAAAAATAATGCAACTCTTTATTGAATTAGGCAAACACATTTTATGAAGAATCTTTAGTAAATTTTGACACTTACTAAATAAGATTAATGAAATGAAAAGAAAAAAAGGATGGTTAAGGATAATAGAAGCATTTATAGCAGTTTTAATAGTAACTTCTGTTCTTACAATTTTAGTAACAAGACAGCAGAGACAACAAAACGAAGTGCAGCAGATATATGAAATGCAAAGAAATATTTTGAAACAAATAAGTTTAAACGAAACTTTAAGAAGCGAAATTTTGCAAGAGAAAAAGGACAGTACAGAAAATTTTATTAGAGAGGTTCTTCCTTTTTACTGGAACTTTACAATAAAAATTTGTGAGGTTAGCGAGTTTTGTGGAATGCCTTTTTCTGTTGATAAAGATGTTTATGCTGATGAAATTTTAATAACGAGCAATTTAACTTATTATAATCCTCGAAAATTGAAGTTTTTTATTTGGGAAAAATAAATTATTGTTAATTTAAATCTCTTAAAACTATTCTTTTTGCTTTATGATATCATATGGTCTTATAATCATCGAACATTCGTTTGATAAAGGAATATTTCCATATTCATCAGAGCATCTTATATAGTAAGTATTGTCAGTTTTCCATTCAGCAAAATGCTCTGTTTGATTTGCATAAGGCATATCTATGCCGTCTTCAAATTTAAAGTTGCAATCTTGGCTGCTATATCTGCACTCAGACTTTTCATTCGTAACTATTTTTAATAATTCATCTTCTTCGTATGCTCTTACTATAATAGGTGCTTCTTTGTCTATTTCTATATTAAACTCTGTAAAGTTATCATCTCTGTTTCCTCCTAAATCCACACACTTGATATAATACTTGTATTTTCCTTTTTTCAAGTCCAATCGTTGTTTGTGTAAAGAAGAGCCAGTTTCATAAAATTCAATCCAATCTCCTTCATTGCCTGTTTCACTATAATAACAAATAGCTTCCCCGTTTTTGTAGCCGTTGGATGTTTCTACTTCTAAATTTACAGAAACAACGTCTGTCGCTCCTTTAATAGTTCCATTTGGTTTTACTTCTATTATATTCAAAGTTTCTGTTCCTATTATGGTAAAAGGATAACTTTGCATATTTACATTTCTTTTAGATTCATTTGCCCAGGGCTGGTCTTTACATCTAAAGTAGAATTTGTTTTCCTGCCTGCTTTTAATTCCAGTTAAGGTAGTTTTACACGTATAAACGAGATTATTATTCATTTCCCATACATTCTCAGAACAGGACATTTCATATTCCATATTTTCATAACTTCTGTCTTCTCTACTCCATCTGCACTCAGCCGGCTCATTGACATAAACTTCTAACTCTAGAGTACTTTGGTTAAATTTAATCGGCATGTTATTGGCTACGTTTGTTCCTTCAATTTTTGGAGGTGTAGTATCAGGACCTTTTTCTACACAGAATCTTATTGCAAACTCATCTACATTTTCGTTTCCATTAGCATCTTTACATCTTACATATAGAGTGTAAGTTCCGTCGTTTTTTAATTCAGGAGCTGCAGCATTTATCGAATCTGGACTTGGTAACGACAATTTTTGAGAATGATTATATAAAAATAAATTAGTTTCACCAAACCAGAAATTCATATTATCAAATTTTAAAGTATGGTTGTAATCTATTTTACATTGAGCTGGTTCATCTGTTAATATTCCGAATTTTAAAGGTGTGAAAGCTTTGATGCAGCCATCTTTTGTTTTTTCTCCTATTATTTTTACTCCTCTTGCTGGAGGTCTAATAGTTTTATCTGGTTCATACCTGTAACCTTCGGTTAAGACATCTTCCCAGACACTTATTTTTGGAGAAGTCGTGTCACGAGGGTTAACCCAATCACATTTTTCATTTTCAGTTCCAGGATTTAATAACTGGCAGGCTTGTCCTAGACTTTTACATCTATACTCAGAGCAAGAATGAAGTTCAGAGTTGCATTTTTCGCAATCATTTCCTCCAATAGAACCAGTTGGAGGTTGCCAAGGTTCGCAGGTAAATGTAACAATTTTTTTTGATTCTCTTTTATAGAGAAGAGCGAAAGTGATTATACTTACAGCTAAGCCAGCACCAAATGCTCCTCCTGGAAAAGATTCTGTGAATTTTGTTAGTGTTTTAATCTCTTTATTTGTGGCTAAAAATTTCCAAGTAAAAGAGCCTGTGGCTAATGCGGATGATAAAGCCTTTTGTTTTTGCTTATCCATTCCGGTAAAACTTCCAATCATCCGTCCAAGAAGATAAGCTCCTCCTGCCCATTGTACGCCTGTAAGAGCAGCATCCATAAAGGTGCCTTTTGCTACTCCGAAGAGTTTTGGTAGAAGGGATTGTGATTCGGGTTTTACTACTTTAATAGCTCCATCATTAATTGCTTTTGTTAATTCTTTTTCATTCAGAATATAAGCTTTCCCACTTTGTTTTATAATTACTCCTTCTTCAGATTTTTCAATAATTGCTATAGAAGGATCTATTTCAACTCCAGATGTTAATCTAAAAGTTTTTTTAATATCATATTTTAGTATCTCTTTTGTAGCTTCTACACTTCCCCCATAGCCTGAAGGTATTGGTGTAGCACTTTCCTCTGTACCTCTTTCTGCTAATTGTTTCTTTATTTCTTCAATATCTTTCTGCAATCTTTTTATTGTGGCTTTTCCTTTAACAGCTCCGACTAAACTAGATTCATTTATAATAAAACAAAATGCGAAAATCCCAACTATTAAAATTAAAATTTGTATTATTGCTTGTATTTGGATTTTTCCTCTTTTTTTCACCATAATTTTTTAATTTTTTTACATTTATAAATCTTGTTATTTGTTACTATTTTATAATAATTAATAGCTCTTTCCATTTTTATACTCCTGCCCGACTTTTAATTGAGCTTATTATTGCTTGACTAAGAGTTTTTTTCTTTCCAGCTATTTTCCATTCTGCTCCGTCCTGTGTGAACTTGCCTTGCCAATTAACATAGCCACCACAATCTCCTAAACTCGTACAGATTTTATTCATTTTTTCTGCCCAGCTTTCTTCTAAACATTCGCAATTTTCAATACACTTTTTACTTCCAAATAAACCTTTTTTATATTTAACAATACATTGAGCATTTGCAAGAGAACAGATTCCTTCTGCATCTCCTTCTTCCCAAAACTTAAGTCCAGGAGGATAATTTGGCAAACATGCACCTTCGCCACCTTCAGCCAATCCTGTAACTCCTCCTTGCTGTCCGGTGTTTCCTTCCTCTGTTCTAATAAAATGAACTCCTTCTATCCAGAAACAATCTCTTTTGTCTGTATTTTCACAATCATCTTTTTCTGTTTGCTTTATACAGTCTTGCCATCTATTCACACGACATGCAGCTTCCTGGAAAATTCCAGATGAAGTTTCTATTTTTCCTTCTATACAGATTTCTTGTCTGAAATCTGCACATGGTTCTACTATCTCTTCACCTGCAACACAAATATGTCTAAAGTGTCTACTTCCTACAGGATCTTTTCCTTCTCCGATTGCTCCATCATATTCGCACCAACTCTCTCCATGTTTATGATTTTTTCCATCTGAAGTATCATAACAATTTAGATCTTGACATATATATTCTCCATACTTTGGTTTAGACTCTCTTTCTGCTTTTTTACAAATACTTCCCAAATAATAATCGCAATTTCCACAAGTTTTGCTGTTTGCATTATTTTTTCCATAACCGCAACTTTCACTTTTATCTATGATCTTTTTCCAATAAGACTTATCATTAACTTTAGAAGCATCATAAATGTTAGCAGGATTTCCACAACTGTCTCTGAAATAAACTTCATCTTTTCCTTCAACACACATTGTGTCATGTGTTGGTCCACAATTTGTTGCTAACTCTTCTGCCGAGCATAAATAATCTTTATAAAATTCGGGCTTTGTTAAATTGCCTGTGGATTTTATTTTCATGCATTCTTCTCTTGTTGTAAATTTACAAGTTCTTGTAAAATCCTCCTCATAAACGCAGGCTCCTTTGTCTTGGGCTTGTGTTACAGCAATACATTCTAATTCATTATCTATATTTCTTCTAAAGTCAGTTTCTAGACCATAAAAACTACTTAATTTTTTACATCTTGTTAATGTTACAAAAGCCGCTTGATTATCCAAGACACAACATCCCAGCTCACATTGAGGAATATCACATTCAGGAGAGTCTGCCCATACACCTCCTTTTTCATTACAAACCCTTTGAGGTGTATTTTCCATACATAATCCTTCACTAGATTCATAACAACACCCTAACTTACAAAAAGAAGTTGCATCACAACTTGTAGGCGTTTTTCTAAAATTCTCATTACATTCTTCTTCTGGAGCATTTTGGCACCATGCTCCACTCGTTGTTTTCTCGCAGCAATAATCTCCTTGCTGACCTGAGATTAAAATAAAAGATAATAAAAGAGAAATTACAATTATGACTGTACAAATTAATATTTTTGATTTAATCAATTTGTTTTTCATTTTCATCCAATATATCCTGAAGGCCAAGCTAAACTTCTACTTGCAAATTGGAATTTTTCATTTGTTAATTTATTTGTTAAGATGTAAACAGTAGAACCTTCTGATTGCTTCTTTTTTTCAACTCTAATATCAGGATAATATAACATATATGTTAATGTGTCAGAATCTCCATATCTTGCTTCATAATTTGCGATACTTGAAGATAACATAATTAAATCATAGAGCTGACTTGGAATATTGACTTTAAATTTGTCAAAGCTTTCTGTTCCTTCTTTTGTTACGGTCATACGAACATTTACTGTTACTCCAATGTAATTTGGAACTATGGTGGTTTTAATATTCATTTTCCCTAAAGAAACAGAAGAGCCTTTTTTTTCGAGTTCTGATTTTAAGTTATTTAGACACTCGTTGACTCTCGGTTCAATAAAAGAGGTTATTTCTTCTTCAATATCTTGCTTCAAAAATGGTTTTTGCATCATACACCTCTTATAATATTCGTTTGTATAACAAATATAATCTATTTTATTTCCCTGATAAAGTATATAATTTTCTGGGTTAAGAGTTCCGCCTTGCATTTCTAATTTTTTTAAAACTTCTTTTGTTGAATCTTCAATACATCTTTCAATATAATCTGCTGGAACAGGTCCTGCAATTATTGTTTTCAATTTTGGATAAATTAAAATTAAAAGTATAGCAATTATAACTATGGCTAAAATTATAAAAATTGTAAGCTGCGCATGTTTTGAATTTAGGAAACTACCTCTTCTATACAAAAATTCAAGATTTGAGGTAGTATTTTTATTTTTTCTCTTTTTTTTCATCTTGACTTTTCATCTCTTTTTTTCATGTTCCTTATAAGAGAAGAATTTCACGTTTATAAATTTTTAGATGATATTACACGGCTAATCTGACGATTATAGAGCATTTTCCAGGCTGATTTCCATATTTATCTTTACATTTTACATAATATACAGATTCTACGCTCTGTTTTACTGTGTGCTCCTTTCCTTCTCCAGACATTAAATTTGCCTCAGTTGAATTTTCTATATCGAAATTACATTTATTATTCGTTAAAGAATATGCACAAATAGCAGGTTCGTCTGTCATTATAATTAATTCTCCATCATAGTAAGCTCTTGTTATTATAGGTGAAGAAGTGTCAATTTTAACATTAAATTCGGTATAATTTTCAGCTATGTTTCCTGCTGCATCTTGACATTTAATATAAATTTTATAATGTCCTCTTGTTATTTGTGAAAATACTTGTTGGTGGTAATTGGAATCTGTATCAAAAAATCTTATATAGTTATATCCATCAAGACTATACTCGCACGTTGCTTTTCCGTTTTCAGCTCCACCAGAAGTAAAAACTTCTAAGTTTACAGTTAAAGGTTCAAATCCTCCTATAATATCTTCTGAAGGCAAGACCTTATCAATTTTCAATTCAGATTCACTTCTCTTTAATTCATAAATATAACTTTCTCCCATTATATTTCTACTTTCATTATCCTCAGGAAGCCAAGGTTGGTCTTTACACTTAATATAGAATTTGTTATTTTCAAAAACATTTAAGGTAGTGTTACATTGCCAGCCATATAACTCATAATCTTCTATATCTATTTGACAATTCATTAGATTCTCCATATCTTCATAGTCTTTATTATTGATATCATATTTACAAGAAGCAGGTTCATTTGTCCAAATCTGTAAATCTTGTTTTGTCTGATTATAAGCAAGATAGGCTCCATTTGTCGGCTCTGTTCTTGTAATTCTTGGAGCAGTTAAATCCGGTCCCGGCTTTACACAAGTTCTAATTACATAAGGGTTAGTATTTGCGATTCCATTTACACTTTTACATTTGACATAAAAATTAATTTCACCCAACTCTTTTATCTGTTTATCTGTTAAATTATATTGGTTTTTAAATGCAGAAGGGCTTGGTAAGTTTAGTGAAGTTGTGTGATTTGTTAAATAAAGATTAGAGCCACCAAAAAATTCTTCCATTTCGTCATAACTCTTTAAAGGATCGTCTGAAATTTTACACTGACTAGGTTTGTCTGTTTCTATTCCAAATGTAACTTGAGTAAATTCAGGAATACATCCACCTCCTTGTTCTGCAACTTCGAATCCGTCATCTTTAATATTATAATACTCATAACCTTCTGTAATTACACCATAAAGAGGCTCTATCTTTGGAGAAGTAACGTCATTAGGACTGTTATCTATGCACATTTGATGTTCAGTTCCTTTATTTATAAGTTCGCAAGTTTGTCCCAATGATTTACATCGATACTCGGAACAAGGAACTCCTAACGGATTATCAGTATTACATTTATTACAATTCTTTCCTCCTGCTGGAGGTTGCCATGGGAGGCATTTAAATTCAACAATTTTTTTCTTTGTTTTACCTATTCCGAGAACTTTAAGCACACTTGCTACAATTAAGAGAACAACAACATAAGGTCCTAAAATTCTTCCCAATAGTTTAAAGTCGAAACCCAAAAGTGCATCCATTAGTCCTGATGTTGCTCCTCCCGAAAAAGCAGTGGAAGTAGCATGTAATGTTAAACTTAAACCAACATAACTTAAGATTTTAGAGGCCTCTCCATTTAATCCAAGAGCCTTACTAATTATTGAAGAAGTTGCTAGAATAGCTCCTGCTGCTGCTAACGCATTACCAAATGCTTGAAGACTTGGATTTCCAGCGACTGTGACTAAATCTCTTTGACTTAAGGGAAGACTTGCAAATTCTGGAGATGTTGTACCTAATTGTGCTCCAGCAGTTGAAACTAAAGAAGTCGCGAAAACTTTATTTACTAATAATCCAACTCCCATCATTCCCAAGCCAGCTCCAACATAACTTTTTCCTCTTTTTTCTTCATACTTTTCACTTTCAAGAGTAGTCCAGCTTCCTAAGAAACTGAGGTTGCCTGGTTCAGCTTTTTGTTCCGGTTTCGCCTCTGCATAGGCCTTTAATTTGTTTAAAAAAGTATTAGACAATTTTGGAGCTCCTTTTACAGAATAACCATCCTCTGTAATTTCTCCTATATAATTGACATAACTGCCACAATCTCCTAAACTCGTACATAAGTC
>JAFCEO010000027.1 GCA_017609085.1 Candidatus Pacearchaeota archaeon
TGAGTATCATATTCGAAGTTGTAAGATCACCATGTATTATATCAAATTCATGAAGCAGTGCAATATTTTTTCCTATTTTTTCTGATAATTCTTCAACATTTTCATCGAGTATGTCTTTTATTTTTTTACCATCAACAAACTCCATTACAATGTCGAAATCAGTGATGTCAATTATATTTGGTGTAGGCACGCCAACTCGTCTTGCGTCTGATATGAGCAATGATTCTTTTTTTGTCCTCCGTTTGCGGAGCATTTCATCTATAACAGGCAATCTGTAGCTTTTTTTAATTCGCCTCTTGATTATCCTTCCCTCATCGTGGTATATAATTGCTTCTGCCCCTTGAGCTAGTTTTTCCATAAAATTAGAATAAATAGAATGTTTAAATACGCTTGGTAAAACGCTGGCTGATGATTTTTGTGTTTAATGGATGTTGTGCGAAAATTAAATCTCTAATAATTCTTTTCCAATTTCTTCTTTAAAAAAACTAACATTCTTGAAATGTCAATTTTATAATCAAATAGGTCTTCGATGTTTTTTACATACTTATTATTGGATTAACCCACTCCAGTATTTTTTTTGCCATTTCTCAATTTCATTTTCAATATTTGTTTCGAATGGGGAACCCTTTAATTCTTTTCTTAGCTTATCTTTTATCTTATCTTGGATAACTATGCTTTTTGAAAGGTTTTCTAACTTAGAATACCATTTATTATGATGTACTATCCTAGTAGTATAAATTAATAAGGTTTTTATTTTTGAATCCTCAAAAATATCAAGATAAGTTATTGCTTTATTAGCATAGTATGTTGCTAACTCTCTGGTATAGTTTATAGCTCCACTCCTTATTACTGCTAAAATAATTTCTCTTAATTCTTCTTTAGGGCAATCCCATTTTCCTAGTTTTTTTGAAATTAGCAACAAATCATTTTCTTCAGCGTTCTTTAGAGCAAAATATACTGGAAAGGTTATTTTCCCTTTTTTGATATCTTCACAATTTTTCCCAAAATCACAAGCGTCATTTGCTAAAGTATACGCTATCCCAATATTTTCTCCAAACATTTTTAAACTATTAAGCTGTTCTTTATTTCCTCCTCCAAGAATACCCCCTATTAACATAAGACTATCCCAAAATGTATAATTTTTAGTTCTTTCCCATATATGCTTCATTGAGATTTTTCCTAGAATGAAATTTTCACTATAAAATCCTTTATGTATATTTATATGCAACCTATTACTTTCTTTTATTACTTTCAATATTTTTTCTTGTAAAAAATCTCTTTGTAAGCTATATAAAAGTTTCTGACCCAATGAGTAAAGTATATGAGAAATTATTATAAGGTTGTTTCTTTTTGTTTCATCTTCAATTACAGTATCGAAAATATCGTCACATACATAGTGACTAGTATCTAACAATTCTACTGCGGCACATGCGGGAGCGATTTTTTCCCATTCTTTTCCACCAACAATCTCGTAAGCTAATCTTAATGCCAGGCTTCTTAATTTTGGAATAGTTCTCTCTTTCGAACTTAATCTGTTGTGAAATGCTTTTTCTAAGAGGGTCTCTAAATTTGATAAATCCTTGTATTTATTAATTTCTTCTCTGATTATTTTGTCTACAAAATTGGACGTCTCTTTCATGTAATCAAAATACACATTATATCTAATTTTGCTTGGACTTCTTCCCATAAAAGTAGTAACAGATTTCTACTATTTTTAATTTTTATAGACATATATCTATATTTTCAGTCCAATAGAACTCATTATTTTCTTCTCAGCATTTCTTAGATGGAATTGATAAGCGGTGTAACTTATTTTCATCGTTTTTGCAAGTTGTTTTAACTCTATTTTTCTAGGGAACTCATAATAACCATTATGTAAAGCGAGTAAGAAAGCTTGTTTTTGTTTTTGGGTAAGTTTTGGGTATAAAGAAAAAAATAGAAAATCTGATTCGGATAGGTTTATATTTTTAAAATAGATTAACTTTCCTTTATATGATTTCTCTGCAGTTTTAAGAATTTTATTTAACATTCTCCTATCCCAAGAACCAAGTTCCCAAAATTCAACTCCATTCTCATCTGTAAATAAGGGTTTTATATGGATTAATTCAAGTGAGTAAAAGATACTTTCTTCTCTTTTTTTTGAAAGAGATGTCGGTTTTTCAACAAGACAATTTATTAAATTTCCTTTTACTTCCAATTTTTTAATAAATTTTTCTTTCTTTAAACTTTCTATAAATTTCTTTACATTCTCCTTTTTCCCTTCTACAAGAATAATGCCACTAGCATAAGATTTTTTCCCTTTGATAAAGTAATTTGTTCTATAAGCATAAGTCTTAACCTTAAATTTTTTGTTTCTCCAACTAAAAATACCCTTCTCATCAATCATAGAAAACTTAGCAACCCACACGAATATAGGTATATATCTATAATTTAAAAAATTTACCTTTTTGCGCCCTCGCCAGCACCCTCCTTCGGGAAAACTTCTTTTAACGCATATGTTAGTTACAACAGCCTAATGGAAACTTCGTTTATCCACGATATGTTACATTACTTCAAAATCATACAAAAGTTTAAAAATCTATGGAGAGAAAAACGGTATATGGCAGTTGAGGTTGACAAAGAAAAGTGTATATCATGTGCTGGTTGTATAAGTGTTTGCCCTGTTACAGCCTTGGTTTTTGATGTAGAAGCAAAAAATCCAAAATGTGATGAAAAGAAATGCATAAATTGTAAGAATTGTATACGTTTTTGTCCGGTTGGTG
>JAFCEO010000002.1 GCA_017609085.1 Candidatus Pacearchaeota archaeon
TCAGTCTGAAGGGCTTACCTGACACGCTGAGAGGAGTTGCATGGCCGACGTCAGCCTGTGCCGTGAGGTGACCTGTTAAATCAGGTAACAGGCGAGACCCGCGTGTATAGTTGCCACGTTGCACACTATACAGACTGCCTTGGTAACAAGGAGGAAGGTGCGGGCTACGTTAGGTGAGTACGGCCCGAATCCCCTGGGCGACACGCGCGCGGCAATGCTGTATTCAATGAGATGCGACTCCGAAAGGAGAAGCTAATCCCATAAAGTACAGCCTAGTTCAGATTGAGGTTTGCAACCCAACCTCATGACGATGGAATCCGTAGTAATCGTTCGTTAGCAGCGAACGGTGAATAAGTCCCTGCTCCTTGCACACACCGCCCGTCAAACCAACCGAGTTATGTCTTGGTGAGGCCCTCTTAGGGACGAGCCTCGGCATGACAAGGTAGGTTAAGTCGTCACAAGGTATCCGTAGGGGAACCTGCGGATGGATCACCTCCTATAAAAAATAAAAAAGTGCTGGAGAATGAACTAAATACTGCCTGTCTAGCCAACGTTAGAATACTAAAATTTAACAATAAATTTAAAAATCAAAACAGGCTCAAAATGTTAAGGGCCTGTAGTTCAGTGGTAGAATACCTCGTTTGCACCGAGGAGATCCTGGGTTCGAATCCCAGCAGGTCCATTTTATTCTAAAAATGGACAACAAATTGCATTAAAAATCAAACAAATATCAAATAACAAATCATATTCATCAAAGATAAAATGGTGTGTTAGCTTGCTAACATATCATGCTGAGACATAGTCAATGAGGTAAGCAGACAAAAGCTCTTAGTCTTCCTTTGATGCTGTTAGACGGATAGCTCGGTTTGGGCTGTGAAGAAGGACGTGGCAAGCTGCGAAAAGTTAGGGGGAGTCGCAAGCAGACCTTGATCCCTAAATCTCCGAATGTGTAACACTTCCTTTTTGGAAATTCCGAGAGGAAGAGCTACGCCGGGAATTGAAACATCTTAGTACCGGCAGGAAAAGAAAACAAATAGTGATGTCCTTAGTAGCAGCGAGCGAACAGGACAGAGGGCAAACCGAATCTCTCTCGAAAGAGAGTAAGAGATGTGGTGAGCATTAACTCCTAAGTAAGCGAATCGAACTTCTCTGGAAAGAGAGGCCTTAGAGGGTGATAGCCCCGTAGATGAAGCTTATATGGAGTTGCTCAAGAGAGTAGGGCCTCCCGGATTGGAGGTCTGAATATGGCAGGATTAACTGCCAACCCTAAATATAGGTCCAAGTCCGATAGCGCATTAGTACCGCGAGGGAAAGCTGAAAAGAACTCTTGGCAGAGAGTTAAAAGACTTGAAATCTAACAGCTACAGATTGTTACTGCTCTGCTCACTTTCTAAGTGAGGGGGTTGTAACGTACGTTTTGAAAAACGGGCCAGGGAGTTTACCTAAGTGGCGAGGTTAATCTTTTAAAAGAGGAGCCGTAGCGAAAGCGAGTCTGAAAGGGCGATATAGTCACTTGGGTAAGACCCGAAGCCAAGTGATCTACTCCTGGGCAAGGTGAAGCTCCCCGAAAGGGGAGTGGAGGCCTGAACCGGTCCTGCGGGCATGCGGTCGGATGACCTGGGAGTAGGGGTGAAAAGCCACTCTAACTTGGCGATGGCTGGTTCCTGCTGAAATATGCCTAAGTATAGCCTTGTCTTGCTTGTTAGCGAGGTAAAGTACGGATAGTTTGTGCAGAGCGCTCTTGCTACGGCAAACTTTCCAACTCAGAACTTGCTAACTGCAGGACAGGAGTGAGGGGCGCCGCGTAAGGTGGTGTTCCGAGACCCGAACAAGGGAGACTATGGTTAAGGTCCCAAAATTCATGCTAAGTGTACCAAAAGGTGTCTTGAACCTGAGACAGTAGGGATGTAGGCTTAGAAGCAGCCACCATTTAAAGAAAGCGTAACAGCTCACCTATCGAGGTTCAGGGCCCTGAAAATGGACGGGGCTAAGCATGATACCGATACCATAGGCATACTCTTTTCGAGTATTGCGGTAAGCAGGCGTCTTTTTCGCGTAGAAGCCTTTTCTAAAGAAAGGGTGGAGCGAAAAGGAATGAGAATCCTGGCGGAAGTAAGATCAAATCTCTCTGAGAACGAGAGATGTCGTAAGGGCAAGGTTTCCTCGGCAATAACAATTAACCGAGGGTTAGTCAGCTCCTAAGTTGCACCTTAACCGAGTGCAGCGATGGGCAACAGGTTAATATTCCTGTACCGTGTAAATTCGTTTAGTGCACGATCTGCTTTCGGATAGGCGTGCTTCCGAGAGGGAGTTCATGCAGAGAAGACTGTGGATCGTAATGAGTAGAAGCAGTCGAATCTGTATGATGAATAAACGCCGATTCCAAGAGTCCATGAAAAAATCGTGCATAGAATTTACATGGCTGTACCGAGATTCAACACAAATGCCCTAGCTGAGAAGGCTAAGACATGAAAGTTTAAACTGGTTAAGGGAATTCGGCAAATTGGCCCTTTAGCTTCGGTAGAAGGGGTGTCTATCTTTGTGTCTTGTTGAAAAATGAGACGCATTGGTAGATCTCAGTGACAAGGACGGTTCGACTGTTTACCAAAAACATAGCCGGTTGCTAACCCGAAAGGGCTTGTATAACCGGTGAGACCTGCCCAGTGGTGGTGTTTAAAACTGCTTTCCAAGGCAGCTAAGACCCATCAAACGGCGGGCCTAATTCCTGAGGCTCTTAAGGTAGCGCAATACCCTGTCGTCTGAATGGCGACTTGCATGAATGGTTCAACGAAATCGTCACTGTCCCTAACCAGAAACTTCCGAACTCACTGTCTGGTGAAAATGCCAGAGACGCCTAGTGGGAAGCTAAGACCTTGTGGACCTTTACTGCAACTTGTTGTTGTAGCTTTACGTGAGATACATAGAATAGGTAGGAGCTATGAAGTTAGGCTTTGGCCGAAACAGAGCAACAGTGTAATACTACCTATCTTTTGTAAAGTTACTAACTCGCAAGAGGACAGCAGCAGGCGGGCAGTTTGGCTGGGGCGGCACCCTGGAGAAAAGATATCTCTAGGGCCCAAAGACAAGCTCATCCGGGTTGGAAATCTGGAGTAGAGTGCAAGGGCAAAAGCTTGTCTGACTGGTTTTTGAAAAGCAAAAAAACCAGGACTGAAAGGTTGGCCTAGCGAACCCACAATGACTTTTAATAGGTCATGTGGATGACAGAAAAGGTACCCCAAGGATAACTGGCTAGTCGCGCCCGATAGTTCACATTGACGGCGCGGTTTGGTACACCGCTGTCGGCTCTTCCTATCCTGGTTGTGCATAAGCAACCAAGGGTGTCGGAGTTCACGCATTAAAAGGAATCGTTAGCTGGGTTAAGATCGTCGTGAGACAGATTGTATGATATCTACTAGGCGTGTTGTTGTCTGAGTGGAACGACCCTGTAGTACGAGAGGAACCAGGGTTGGGAGCCTCTGGTGTAGCGGTTGTTACGAGCAGGCCGCGTAGCTACGCTCCATGTGGATAAGTGCTGAAAGCATCTAAGCACGAAGCCACCCGCAAAACGAGACAACAAAGGCCCACGAAGAAGACGTGGTTGATAGAGTTGGGGTGTAAGCTTTAAGCTTCGGCGAGAAGTTCAGCCCACAACTACTAAAAGCCTCATCGCTAAGAGCTTTTGTCTGCTGAAATTCTATATTTGATGTACAATGAAAATAAAAATAAAAAAAATTGAAAAAGATGCTATCCTTCCCCATTATGCTCATGAAGGCGATGCGGGAATGGATGTTTATTCTTGTGAAGATTGTGTAATCAAGCCGGGAGAAAGAAAACTCGTTAGAACTGGCTTATGTTTTGAAATTCCAAAAGGCTATGAAATTCAAATTAGGCCGAAATCTGGACTAGCTTTAAATTACGGGATAACTGTTCTTAATACACCTGGAACGCTCGATTCTGGTTATAGAGGAGAACTGAAAATAATTTTATTTAATACTGGAAAGGAGGAATATAAAATAAAAAAAGGTCAAAAAATTTCTCAAATAGTTCTTTCAAAATATGAAGAAGCTGAAATCGAAGAAGTTTCGGAATTAAGTAACACACGAAGAGGAGAAAACGGGTTCGGTTCTACTGGATTGGAAGCTAAAAATCAAATTTAATTAAAATTGAATAATAATTTTATAATCGAGAACACGAACTTTTTTTAAAAAATTCGAACATCGTGCTGATACTATCAAAAAAGAAAAAAGATTTATCGATTATTTATTGAAGGGAGAAGATTATTCCATCCACATCAGCAATAATAGAAGCAAAAAATTTAGGAATATAAAATACTCCGAAATTAACAAAAGGCTGGAATAATTCCACTTACTCAACAATGCATCAAGATAGATCTTAATGATAATAATAAAAAAGAGAAAGATGAAAGAATGGCAAAAATAAAGGTAAAAAAACATAAAAGATGTATAAGATATCCTTCTGGTAGAATTAAAAAATGTGTTCCTGTTAAATCTCATAAAAGAAAGAAGCCAAAGAAAAGAAGTATTTGGAGAGATATCTTAGGAGCTTAAAATGCCTGATAGATTCTTTATTGATTCTTCAGTCATGGCTAATTATCTCTTGATTAAGTTATTGGCAATAGATGAAAAAATACCAAATGATAGAATAAAAGAAGAAGTATTTAAAGAAAAAATAACTCCTGGACTTAAAAGAGCCTATTCTTCATACGAACTTATAGAAAAAATTAAAGAACTAAAAAAACCGAAAATGTTCTTTACATCTTCTTTAGCCTTATCAGAAACTATTTCTGTTGTATATGATAATTATATTTTATCTCATATGAAAAAAGAAAGAATACCCATAAAATATTTTTTCCAATATAAAGAATATATAAGAATGCCTTCTCGTTATTTATCAAGAGTTGCAAAAGAGGCGATTTCTTTTTATTTAGAGATAAAGAATAAAATTACCTTCACAGAAGACTCTTTTATACAACTTGTAACAGAATTAATAAGTAAGTTTAAATGTGATACACATGATTCTTTCCTATTAGGTCAAGCATGGAGAAAGAAATGTAATTATTTTGTTACAACAGATAAAAGATTAAAAGATAAATTAAAAAAGAGAAAAAAACCTAAATTAATTTATCCACAAGAAGCACTAAATTTCCTCAAAAAATAAAACTATTATAAAAATCTATCTACCAACCGATAACTTTACAGAACCTTAAGATAGTTACTTTTTTAAATTAAAAAATATTAACGCAGATGTGCGGGGATGCCGGAGTGGCCAAACGGGCAGGTTAATCTGTTTTAGATTATGCCAAACTTAAGGTCTCCGGATCCGGAAAAAAAGGAAATCCTGTGGCTTAGTGCCTGCGAAGGTTCGAATCCTTCTCCCCGCATTTAAAGGAATATTTAAATAAGTATCTTTCTTCTGTCAATAAAAGGGGAAAATGAAAACTTTAAGAGATTTTAATTTTAAAAATAAAGTAGTCCTTTTAAGAGCAGATTTGAATTCCGATGTGAAAAATAGGAGAATTATTCTTTCTGAAAGAATAAAGCAAAGCGTAAAAACAATAAAGCAACTAAAAAAGAAAGGGGCCAAAGTTGTAATTGTGGCTCATCAAGGAAGACCTGGAAAGTTAGATTTTTTATCTCTGAAACAACATGGAAAGTTTTTAAATAAATTCACTAAAGTTAAGTTTGTGCCGGACATAGTTGGAAAAAAAGCGGAAAAAGAAATAAAAAAATTAAAATCTGGGGAAGCTATACTTCTTGAAAATATAAGATATGAAAAAGATGAATTTAAACCTGAAAAAGGAAAAAAGAATAAGTTATATAGGCTGGTAGAATTGGCTGATATTTATGTCAATGATGCTTTTTCTGTTTGCCATAGAAAACAAGCGTCAATAGTTTTATTCCCCAAATATCTTCCAAGTTTTGCAGGCCCGCTTCTTGAAAAAGAAATCAACGCCTTAAAAAAAATTGAAATAAAAAATTGCCTATATATTTTAGGGGGCGCGAAACCAAGGGACAATATTAAATTATTAAAGAATAATAAAGTGTTAGCCTGTGGTTTGTTTGGGCAATTATGTTTAATTGCAAAAGGAAAAGATTTGGGGGCGCAAAATAAATATTTACAAAAACAAATTGAAAATTTCGATAGAATTATTAAAAAACTAAAAAATAAATTAAGGAATGTTGAAACACCTCTTGATTTTGCTATTAAAAAAGGAAACAAAAGAGTCGAATTAAAGCTTGATGAATTCCCAAGTAAATATGAAATTTTTGATATCGGAAGTGAGACAATAAAAAGATATATTAATGAAATTAAAAAAGCGAAGGCAATCTATATGAAAGGTCCGGCTGGAGATTGTTCGGATAAGAAATTTGCCAAAGGGACGTTTTCTATCTTGAAAGCAGTTTCAAACAGCAAAGGATTTTCTGTAATAGGGGGAGGACATTTATCAGACGCTATAGAATCTTCTGGAATTTCAAAAAAGAAATTTGGACACATTAGTTTATCTGGAGGCGCCCTTCTCAATTATATTGCAGGCGAAAAACTTCCTGGCATAGAAGCGTTAAATAAATCTAAAAATAGAAATTTATCCTAATCAATTAGCCAATTTTTAAAGGAGGGACAATTTCTTTTTCGATATTTAATTTTTCTTTTGTAATCTCTATCATTTTTTTCGATATTAATCTATAGTCTAAATTTTTAACAACGTGCTCTCTTGCTTGTTTCCCCATTTTTTCCACTAAATCAGATTCTGTTAAAAGTTTTAAGGTATATTCTCTTAAATCATTTATATCTGCCCGATAAGCAAAAGTTTTTGCTTCATCAAATTTCAGAATTTTTTTTGTCTTAAAACCCATCCAAGGATATACCCATTCTTCAGTCAATACCACCTCTTCTGCAGGTTCAGCTAAAAACCCTGTTTTATTATGAATTATTGTTTCTGAAGGACCCATTTTATTTATAGAAATAACAGGCTTTCCACAAGCCATTGCCTCTACTTGAATCATCCCAAAACCTTCTAATCTCGAAGGAGCGGCATAAATATCAGCTGCGTTTAATAAATGAACCATAAATTCTTGAGTAAACTCATCGTCAATAAAAATAACTTTATCTTTTATTCCGAGTTCCTCAGCAAGTCTTATTTCTTCATTTCTCCACTCACTCGCACATTCACTAGGCCAAGATTTACAGACATATTTCCAATCTTTAAATTCTTTATCTACTTCTGCTAAAGCTTTCATCATCTCTTGAGCTCCTTTTGATGTTGTATCTCCTCCGACAGTTAGTATCATTTTCTCATTATCTTTAATATTAAACATTCTCTTTATTTCTCTTTTATAATTTTCATTTTCTAACGGCCTAAACAAATCTGTATCTATCCCTATATGCATTGGAATTATTTTCTTTACATCCACTCCGTCTCTTTTGTATATCTGTCTAACCCACTCACTTGTCGTAAACATCAAATCCAGCTTGTTAAATTCTTCTTGATAATTTGCCACCCAACCATCTGAATTAAACCAAGGAACTGGTTTTATTCCGTATTTTAATGGTTCTTGCACAACTTCTGGAACATTCCCCCAAAATCCCACTCCAAAACAAACGTCTGGCTTAAAGTGTTTTAAATAGAATTTTTTTTGTAAACTTTCTTTAAAATGGCACGGAACCGCCTCATTCTGAGAATTCAAAATTCCCTTATAGAGCAAGTCTCCCTGAAGACTTTGCCCGTCTGGTTCAGGAGGGTAAGCATAAAGTACCAAGCATTTCATGTTCTTCTTGGATATCTTGGGTTCCTATTATGTTCTGTTTTTCCGAGAGATTTATTTTTTAAACCCAGATATCTTCTAATTAACCTTTTTTTCTTAAATCAATAAATCAAATAAGTATATAAATTTATCTACATCTGAATTCAATCAAAATTTTTTCGTAAAAATAAAAAGATTTTTAATTGGAAGAATCTTCTCAAAATAAATAAAAGAGATGAAATGAAATTCGATGTTGTAACTTTCGGATCTGCGGTTGTGGATGTTTTTGTAAATACAGATGTAGCTGAAAAAAGAAATCTGATTGCTTATCCAATCGGAGAAAAAATTTTAATTAAAGATTTAAAATTTGATATTGGTGGGGGAGGAACAAATACTGCGGTTGCTTTTTCAAGACTGGGATTAAAGACAGGATGTATATGCAAAGTTGGAAAGGACGAACAAGGAAGAAGTATACTTAAATTATTGAAAAAAGAAAAGATTAAATTTTTAGGAAAAGAGGGGGAAGGAAAAACAGGTTACTCCATTATCCTCGATAGTAAAGAAAAAAATAGAACCATTTTAACTTACAAAGGTGTTAATGATAAAATAAGTTTAAAAGATATTAAGAAATTTAAAACAAAATGGCTTTATCTTTCTTCTTTGTTAGGAAAAAGTTTGGAAAGTCAGAAAAGATTAGTTTATTTATTAAAAAAAAGAGGAGTAAAGATAGCTTTTAATCCGAGCAGTTATTTAATTAAAAAAGAAAATCTGCAAAGAATATTAAAACTAACAGATATCCTAATTTTAAATAAAGAAGAGGCCAAGATGCTAACAAAAAAAAGAGAGAATCTTCTCGAAAATCTTTATGAACTAATAGCTGAAGAAGGGATAGGGATTATCACAGATAAAAATAGAAAAATTGAGGCTTATGACGGCAAGAAAAAATATTCTCTTAAGCCGAATAAAATTAAAGTTGTAGAAAGGACTGGTGCAGGAGATGCTTTTGCAGCAGGTTTTGTTGCAGGACAAATTGTTGGTAAAAGTATCGAAGAAAGTTTGAGTTTAGGACTACGAGAGAGCGAATCTGTAATAAGATATTTTGGTGCTAAAAATAACTTATTAAGAATTAAATTAAAATGAAATTTTTATTATTATATAAAAAAAAGACAGAAGAAAAGAAATATGAAGATAAATTGCTCCTCAAACCTAAAGATTTCAAACCTTCTTTAAGAGCTGTAAAAATTGACGGCATTTTTAACCCGGCAGCTATAAGGCTCCCTAATAGGGAAATAATGCTCTATGTGAGAGTCGCTGAAAGGCCAATAAGAAAAGGAAAAAGAGGATGTCCTATTATTGTTGAAAAAGATAAGTATAGATTCGAGAAAAAAACAAATTATGAAATTCTAGGACAGAAAGAGAATGTAATCTATTTAAGAGATGGTATTTGTAGGCTATTAAATCTTTCACATTTTAGAAAAGTTATTTTACATAAAAATGGTTTTGAAATTAAAAGAATAAACCAAAGACCTGTCTTTACTGGTTTGCCCTCTGATGGAAATTTGGGAGTTGAAGACCCAAGGATAGTCAAAATTGGAAAAAGGTATTTAATGACGTATGTTTCTGTTTCTACCGACAGTGGAGTTTCAACTTCTTTGGCAATTTCAGAAGATCTTAAGAGTTGGCATAGACAAGGAATAATTTTTAGAGAGCAAAATAAAGATGTTGTTTTATTTCCAGAAAAAATAAATGGAGAGTATGTCGCTCTGCATCGTCCAGAAGGATTTTTTTCTTTCAACAAACCATCAATATGGATATCTTACTCAAAGGATTTAATTTACTGGGGAAGGGACAGGTGCATAGTTCATCCAAGAGATAATGGATGGGACAATGTTAGAATAGGGGCTGGACCACCTCCAATTAAAACAAAAAAAGGGTGGCTTGTAATATATCATGGCGTAGGGAAAGAATATGGGAGAAGAATTTATAGAGTCGGCTCCTTTTTGTTAGATAAGAAAAATCCTCATAAAGTTATAGCTAGAACTCCGAAAAAGAAAGCGTTCATAGAACCGGTACAACCTTATGAGAAGAAAGGATATTTAGGCAATGTTGTTTTTCCTACTGGAGCAGTACTGGACTTAAATGGCAAGGATTTATTGATTTATAGTGGAGGGGCAGATAGCATAATAAGCGTTAAAAAAATTCCTATAAATGATTTTTTAGAACATATGGAATATTACTAAAATGAAAAGAGAGAAAATTGAACTAAACAAAATTCTAAAAAAAGGTAAAGCGTTATTTTTAGCTTATGATCAAGGAATGGAGCACGGACCTACTGATTTTAACGATAAAAATGTAAATCCTCTCTACATTCTTGATATAGCAAAAAAGGGCAAATATACTGGAATCATTTTTCAAAAAGGAATTGTAGAAAAATACAATGAAGAAATTAAAAAAAGCAAAGTTCCCTTGATTATAAAACTAAATGGAAAAACTAATTTATTTGAAGGTGAACCTATAGCAAGACAATTGTGTACAGTTGAGGAGGCCATTAAGTTGGGTGCTAAAGCAGTAGGTTATACTATTTACATTGGGAGCGATTACGAAGATGAAATGTTGCAGGAGTTTTCTAAAATTGAGAGAGAAGCTCATGCAGAAGGTTTGCCTGTAATTGCGTGGATTTATCCGCGTGGAAAGAGTGTAAAGAGGAAAAATAAAGCTAAACTCATGGCTTATGCTTGTCGTGTTGGCTTAGAAATAGGAGCTGACATAATTAAAATAAAATACGAAGGAACAGAAAAAGATTTAGCATGGGCTGTTAAGTCTGCTGGTAAAACAAAAGTTGTTATAGCGGGCGGAACAAAGAAGAATGAAAAAATTTTGTTAAAGCAAGTAAGAGAAATAATAAAAGCTGGATGTATTGGTTTAGCTATCGGCAGAAATGTTTGGCAGAATAAAAATCCTCTCGCTTTAACAGAGAAAATTAAAAAGGTGATTTGGAAAAATAAGATATGAAAAGAAAATAAAATTAAGTAAAATGAGTGAAGTTACAATCGGAGGGATAATAAAGACCGCCATAGTGTCTGCTTTTACAATAGCGGCTGCTTTAATTTGGAAAGATGTAATAATTGAAATTATAACTATGTTTGTTCCAGTTGAACAAAGATTTTTTTATAAACTGTTAGTGGCAATTATCGCAACAGCAATGATAATAGTCATAATTTACTTACTTCTAGAGGCTCAGAAAGAAACAGAAGTTGTTTTAAGAAAGTATAAAGATAGAAAACTTAAAGAAGAGATGTACAAGAAAAGAATAGAAATGTGGAAGAAAAAGCTCAAAAAAGAAAGAAAAAAACGAAAAAAACTCAGAGAGAAAATGAAAAAGTTAAAAAAAGCAAGAAAAAAATGAAACCTATAATTGTTATTAATTTTAAAACATACAAGCAAGGCGAAGCAGCAATAAAACTGGCTAAAGCAGTTGAGAAGGTAGATAAAAATATAATCGTGGGTGTTCAAGCTTCTGACATCTACGAAATTGCCAAAACTACTAAACTTAAAGTTTATGCACAACATGTTGAATATTTTTGGCCAGGAAGACATACTGGTTATGTTTTGCCTGAAGCAGTAAAAAAAGATGGGGCTATTGGGACTTTCCTCAATCATTCTGAACACAAGTTAAGTTTTAAAATTTTGAAAAAGACAATCAAAAGATGCAGAGAAGCAGGATTAAAAGTTTTAGTTTTTGCTTCTTCGCTTAAAGAGGCAAAAAAAATCTCCAAGCTAAAACCAGATTACCTTGTTTATGAGCCCCCAGAACTTGTTGGGGGAAAAATTTCTGTTTCCAAAGCAAAACCTGAATTAATTGAAAAAATCGCAAAAAAAATTAAAATGCCCTTTTTAGTTGGGGCAGGCATACACAGTAGTAAAGATTTTAAGAAAGCTTTAGAGTTAGGGTCTTCAGGGATAGCGGTAAGTTCCTCAATCTGCAAAGCAAAAAATCCCGAAAAGAAATTAAGAATGTTACTGAAAACTTAATTTCTCATTAGAAAATCGTCAAAACCCTTTTTCTTCGAAAATTTGAGAAAAGAGTCAGTCATTTCTAATATATGAGGATCCCTTATTATCTTCTTATGTTTTTTTCCAATTAAACGCAGCAAGGCTTGTCCGGCTAATAATCCTAATGCTTCAAATCTTGTTAAGCCATAATCCTCTTTAAATAATTTTAAATGTTCTAAAGCTCTTTCTAAAATAGCTACATTTTGAGGAGAAGGGTTTAGTAATGTCTTATCAATTATGCTCCAATCAGTAGTTCTCTTTTTGTAAAAATTAGGCAATTCTAAAGAATACTCCTGACATTTCACCCTTCCTAAAACATCTTCTTTTAAAGAGCACTCTAAAACATCTTTTTTAATTTGGAGACATCTTTTCTTCTTTTCCAGTTTCTGTAAAAACAAACATTTGTTCGATTAACTCCAACTCAACTCTATTTCTTTTTCCATTATAAACATAGTCTCTTTAGTAAACTCCTATTATTTTCGGAATAATAATTACATTTTCATTTGACGTTCTAAAATCTAACTCTTCTAAAGAATTTACTTTTTTTGTTTTTCCTCTTAGAACTTCTCTTATCCTTCCAAATCCGAATGTATATTGTATTTCCATTTTAAATTAAAGTCTTCTTCTCGAGATGAAGAATTCACAATTCTAAAATTTTTAAAAGTTTTTATTTTTGTGGCTTTGTGTATAGTTTATGATATTATAAATTTGTTGTTTTCGATTTTGTAAAGGATTTTACAAAAAATTTAAAAATTTTATTATCTTTTTAAAAACATGAAAAACAATCTAAAAGAGGTTATTATAGATTTAGATTTGCCAGGTTTTAATAAGGAAGATGTGAAAGTTAAAATTGGCAAGAGAGGTATAGCAGTAAAAGCAGAAAAAAAGCAAGAGAAGAAAATTCAGAAAAAAGATTTTTTTCACCGAGAAAAAAGTTATAAAAGTTTTAGTTATTTTACTACAGTGCCAAAAATTCGTCCAGAAAAAGCCAAGTTAAAATTTAGTAAAGGCAAATTGCAAATTAGAGCCTCTAAAGAGTAATTTTTTTAAAAGTGAACTTCTCTAATCCTATGAAAGAAGTAAAAGTAAGAATTTTAAAAGTCGGTTTTAAATGAAAACGTGTTAAAATTTTAAAGTAGAAGAAGAAAGAGAACTTTCAAACAATATTTATTAAGTTTCTAATAACTATTTTACATATTCATCAATAATTTTTGCAATAAAAATAGCAAGAATAAAAGCTATTACAGCTCCTACAAGAAGGATAATCCAAGGATAAATTCCGAGAGGAGTTACTTTAAACAATTTATTTAAAGGAGTGTATATGATAATCATCTGCAACAATAGACTAAATCCTAAAGAATAAAGTAGAAGTTTATTATCTGTCCATTTTAATTTTTCTGTAGCTCTTATACTCCCTATTCTAACAAATTCAAAAAGAACAAATCCTGTAAATAAAGTTGTTCTTGCAATTAAGAAATCGAAAAAATGAAGTGTTAAAAAGAAGATGGCAAATAACATTCCTGTTTTTTTTAATCCTATTATCCCTATAGTGTATATAAGTTTCTTATTAATAATATGTTCAGATTTTTTTCTTGGAGGCTTTTTCATAATATTTGGATTTGCAGGGTCAACTCCTAAAGCAAGAGCAGGCAAACCATCTGTAAGAAGATTTATCCACAAAAGATGAACAGGCAAAAGAATTGGATATTTTAAACTTACAAAAAGAGTTGCGAAAAAGATTACGGCTACTTCTGCAATGTTACAAGTAAGAAGGTAGCTAACGAACTTTCTTGTATTATCAAATATCCTTCTTCCCTCTTTGATTCCTGAGACAATTGTAACAAAATTATCATCCAACAAAACTAAATCAGAAGCTTGTTTTGCAACTTCTGTTCCCCTAATTCCCATTGCAATTCCTACATCTGCCTTTTTCAAAGCTAAAGCATCATTAACCCCATCGCCAGTCATTGCAACCACATTTTCCTTTTGCTTTAACACGCTCATAATCCGTAATTTCTGATCAGGAGTCAACCTTGCAAAAACATTCACTCCTTCATCAAGTTTTTTAATTAAGCCGCCATCACTAATTTTTTCTAAATCTTCTCCAGTTAGAATCTCTGAAGTTTGAATATCTGTTTCAAGTGCGATTGCTTTTGCTGTAAGAGGATTATCTCCAGTGAGCATGATGACTCTTATACCAGCCCTTTTACACTCACCAACCGCGGCCCCCACCCCTTTTCTCGGAGGGTCTATAATACCAACCAACCCAAGCCATATAAGATTCTCTTCGAGATTGTTTTTAGAAGACCCCTTCTTAATATTTTTATATGCAAATCCTAATACTCTTAAAGCATTATATGCAAATTTATTATTCATATTCAGAATATCTTCCTTATCTTTTTTAGTAAGTGTTCTTACTTTGCCACCTTCTAATATCCTATTACATTTTTTAATTAAAACTTCTGGAGCGCCTTTCGAATATAGGGTATTCTTTTTTTCTTTTTCTACAACTACGCTCATCATTTTTCTCTCGCTACTAAATGAAATCTCGTAAATTCTTTTGTATTTTTCATCAAGCTCTTTTTTATTAAATCCAAATTTTTTGCCAAAATTGTATAAAGCTACTTCTGTCTGGTCACCAAGAAGCTTCTTTTCTTCAGAATAAATTTCTCGAACATTATTATTCAAGACACAACACAAAAGCAACTCTCTTATTTTTTCTTTTCTTAAATTTTCTACCGAATATTCTCGATTATTAAAAAAAACCTTAACAACATCCATCTCATTTTTTGTTAATGTTCCGGTTTTATCAACACATATTACACTAATAGCACCTAAAGATTCAGCTACTCCTAACTTTCTTATTAAGGCTTTCTTTTTAGCCATAACTTTCGCTCCAATTGCTAAACTTAAGATTATAACGGCGGGCAATCCCTCTGGAATTGCGGCAACAGCCAATGCGATTCCGCTTAATATAGATTCATACCACCCGTATTTAACTAAACTTGCTAAAGAAGTTATAATTACTATAACCAAAATAATCCAAAAAAGTTTTTTACTTAAATTATCGACTTCTTTATAAAAAGGTGTTTTTTCCTCTTTAATTGTTTCAAGTTTGTAAGCAATTTTTCCAAGCCTTGTAGACATTCCTGTTTTTTTAACTATGGCCTTCCCATTTCCAACTATCACAGAAGTATTCATATAAATCCAATCTTTATTTTTTTTAAGAACAGATTTTGATTCTCCAGTAAGAGTAGATTCGTTTATTTTCAGATTATTCGATTCTATAATTTCTGCATCTGCAGGGACTATGTCCCCTTCCGAAATTATAATTAAATCGCCAGGAACGATTTCTGAAGAATTGATTATTATTTCTCTTCCATCTCTTATTACTTTTGATTTTGGCTGAGCCATTTTTTGTAAGGCCTCAATACTCTTTTCAGCTTTATAATCTTGAAAGAATCCTGAAATTCCAGAGGCAAAAACAATTATCAAAATTAAAACTATATCTACAATATTTCTTTCTTCTGAAAAAAACCCTAGAATTCCCAAAAGAATGGCAGCCACGATTAAAATTAAGATTAAAGGAGAAGTGAATTGAGAAAGGAAAATTTTCCAAGCACTTATTTTCTCTTTTCTTTGAATTTTATTTTTCCCGAATTTTTTTAATCTTCTCTTTGCCTCTTTTGTTGTTAATCCTTTCATTTTATTTCGTAATTTTCCATCTGACTAATAAATAAGAAAAAAGAAGAGGGATAACAAACGTAAAAATTATGCTTGAAGCCACAATAACGGAATACAAATCTACTCCAATCAATTCGTTTTCGAACAAAATTTTAATAATAATAAGGCTTGTACTAAATCTTACTGAAAGTCCTATCCCCATCAAAATTGATTGTTTTATTCCGAGCTCTTTTCTTCCAACAACCCAGCTTCCAAAAATTTTCGCAGAATTAGAAACCACGACAACTAAAAGAATAAGTAAAGGAGAAGCTATAAGATATTTTATATCAAGAGATAAGCCTACCCATAAGAAAAAGATAGGTGCGAAAAAACCATAACACATTGTTTTTACTTCACTTTTTAAAAATCTTGACCTTTTTTCAGGAAGAAAGGTTTTAAGAGCGATTCCCGAAAGCAAAGCTGCTATTGCAGTAGCATGAGCATACTCCCCTACACCTAAAAATAAAAACAGAATAAAAAGAACAAACAAAAACAAAGTTTCAATTTCAAAAAAACTAAATTTATTTCCTTGTTTTTTTAATTTAGTAAGACCGAAAGTCAAACCAAACAAAATTAGAAGAGAAATTAAAATTAAAAGAGTGTTTAGATTGGAAGAAGCTTCTATTAAAAACATGGCTAAAATTAAAATAAAAATTTCTATAATGTCATCTAAAGCCCCTATCCCAATTATATTCTGTCCCAATTTAGTATTCACTATTTTAAATTCATCCAGGATTGGCACTAAGATAGCTTCTCCAACAGTTGCAAATGATAATGCAACAATAAAAGAAATAAATAAAGGATAATGAAAAACAAAATGGACAAGAAGAGTTCCAAAAAATGCCTCAAGCAAAATAATAAAAAATGTTGATTTAAAAATAAACTTGCTTTGTTTTTTTAATCTTCTCAAATCTAATTCAAAGCCTATAATAAAAAGTAAGAAATACATCCCGAGTTCGGCGAGAAACTCAAATTCCTTTGAAGAAGTTATAGAAAAAAAAGGATTTTTAATTGCCATTAAAAAACCGACCAATAAAGAAGCAAAAATCCATGGAACACGAATCTTTTCGATTAACTTTCCGATTAAAAAAGTAACCAAAAATACGACTCCAAAAAATAAAAATATATTCAACATTTTGAATAATTTTAATTTTACTTACTATCTACACTTTTTTAAGAGAGGGCATGTCAGGATGGCTGTATTAATTAAAGCCCACAAAAGTAGCGAGCTAATCCACAAGTTTGCTTCTATTTTCAACAAATACAGTACATAATACAACGAAATGAAAAAAGCCGCTTCAGCAACCACCCAGTATGCCTTCTCTGAACCTTTTTGTTTTTTAGATGGCATTTTCACCTCCTTTATAATTGAATATGTTTTTAAACTTATAAAACTTTTTGCTTAGGGGCCTGTAGCTCAATGGATAGAGCATCCGCCTTCGGAAGGCAGATTATCATAGAAAACTTGTAGAAAGCGGACGATAGGGGTTCAAGTCCTCTCAGGCCCATTCACTAGATTTATAAATTAAAGAAACTTAAAAAAAACATGGGGAAAAAAGAGAAAGTTAAAGTTAGTTTCAATATAAATAAAAAAGAAAATTTTTCTAATTGGTATAGTGAAATTTTGGACAAAGCAGAAATAACTGATATAAGATATAACGTTAAAGGATTTGTAGTCATAAGACCTTTAGGTGCCTTTCTTATAGAGAATCTCTATAAACTATGGGAAACTGAATTACAAAAAAGAGGGCATTTTCCTGTTTTTTTCCCGACTGTAATTCCAGAAGAAAATTTTAAAAAAGAATCGCAACATATAGAAGGTTTCTCTCCAGAAGTCTTTTGGCTTGAAAAAAAGGGCGAAGAAAAATTAGCTTTAAGGCCAACAAGTGAAACTGCTTTCTATCAACTTTATTCTCTATGGATAAGAAGTTGGCGCGACCTTCCTTTGAAACTTTATCAAAGAGCAAATGTATTTAGATACGAAACTAAAGCAACACGTCCATTAATAAGGGCGAGAGAATTTTATTGGCTCGAAAGTCACAATTGTTTTGCAAGCAGGGAAGAAGCAGAAAAACAAGTTCAAGAAGATATAGAAACGACAAAAAAGATTATGTATCAAAAATTAGGTATACCTTTCTTGCCTCTTAAAAGACCTGAATGGGACAAATTTGCAGGAGCAGAGTACACTATTGGTTCTGATGTTTTAATGCCTGATGGAAAAGTAATACAACAGCCTTCTACCCATCTTCTCGAAAGAGGATTTGCAAAATCATTTAATATAAAATTTACAAATAAAGAAGGAAAAGAGGAGTATGTATGGCAAACTTGTTATGGTCCAGCTGTATCCAGGATTTTAGCGTCACTTATTTCAATACACGGAGACGATTCCGGATTGGTTTTACCATTTTGCATTTCTCCTATACAGGTAGTTATTGTTCCAATTTACACAATGAAAAATAAAAGAAAAATATGGAAAAAAGTGCAAGAAATAAAGAATAAACTGGAACAAGAAGGGATAAGAGTAAAAATAGATGACAGTGAGAAAACCCCTGGAGAAAAATTTTACTTTTGGGAAGTTAGAGGCGTTCCTTTAAGAATCGAAGTCGGAGAAAAAGAACTCAAAGAAAAACTAACTTTATTTTTAAGAGATGAAAAAAGAAAGATCAAAGTTGATTTAAAAGAAATAAAAAAACAAGGACTTAATCTCGATAAAAGACTAAAAAGAAAAGCTGATAAAGAATTTAAAAATTCTATAATTAATTGCAAATCTCTTGAAGAAGTAAAAAAGACACTAAGTCAGAAAAAAATAGCAAGGTGTAACTTTTGTTTTATAGACAAAAGAGGGGAAAAATGTGCGGAAATCGTAGAAAAAAATTTTCTCGCTTTTGTTCGAGGAATTCGACATGATATCAAAGAAAAACCAACAGGAAAATGTGTCGTTTGTAATAAAAAGGCAAACGTTGTAGTTTATATCGCTAAATCCTATTGATATTTAGTAAAAGTTTTTTAAAGACAATTTACTTTACAAAGAATTCGATAATTATAAATAAGACATAAATTAAAATTAAGCTTATACCTTCTAAAGTTTCAAGTTTTCTTCCTGTAATCAAAAAAGTCAGAAAAATAAATCCTGCTATAAACATAAATATCGCAGAAGTTAAAAACGGTAAAAAGGCGACTTCGATTGGAGAAATCAATGCTACAATTCCAAGGATTAGTGTAGAGTTAGCAAGTATTGTTCCTATTTCATCCCCAATTGCCATCTCTTTATGCTTCAATTTTGATGCAAAAACTCCGAAAACAAGTTCGGGAAGGGTGGTAGCTATTGACAATAAAAAAAGACCAATAATTATTTTTGGAAAGCCTAATTCTGAAGCTATATTAAGAGAATATTTAACTACATAATTTGAAGAAAGATGCAAACTTACAAGTGCTATAAGGAAAACCAAAAGATAAAATAATCTATTTTTTCTTTCCCCTGAACTTTTTATTTTTCTAGAATATCTTTTTCTTTTTTTTAGTACCCTATAGGCATTTATAGAGAAAAAGGAAAGTAAAATTAACCCATCAATTCTTGAAATGACTCTCCCGATTACATAAAGGATAATAATAAGAAATATTCCTGCTAACATAAAATAAGCATCTCTACTTATTTTTCTGTTTGTTTTTATTTCCTTGCTTAATAAAATAATTATCCCTGTAATTAAGGTTAAGTTAAGAATATTGGCTCCGATAACATTTCCTAAGCTAAGTCCAGAGTTGTTGGAAATTGCAGAAGAAATTCCGACAAATAACTCAGGTAAAGACGTGGCTATAGCCATTATAATAAAAGCAGAGGAAAATTCACTTATTCTCAAAAATTGTGCTATCTTCTCTAAAGATTTTACAAGAAAAGAACCGCCGATTATTAACACTATGCATGATAGGGTGAAGTATAAAAGATTTATCACCAGCATTTTTTTGTATAAAGGAAAAAGGGTTTTTATATTTAATGAAAAAAATAAAAATTAGTCCATTCAAATTAGAAATAGAGTTTTATTTTCGAAAATTAGTGAAGTAATAACATAACTTACTTTCCTCTTCTTCCTTTCGCTCTTAAACTTGGCCTAACTTTCATTTCTCTTGATTTTTTTCTAAGACCTCTTGATTTTTTTGCTGCACTGGTTAAACCTCTAAAAACTCTTCCTCTATTCTCTGGCTTACAAATCCAATTTATTGTAGGATCATTTTTTATTTCTGGCCTTTCAGGGTCAACCAAAATAACTTCATAAAAGTAATGGAGACCATCTTTTCCTATGTTATAAGAATTTAATACTTCTAAATTTGGAAATTTTTTTTGTGCTCTTTGTTCAGCAACCCATTTATAATTCATTTTAAGAGTTTTCCTTATTGTTTGTCTCTTGCTTCTTCTACCTTTTCTCCTTTTCGGTCTTTTTCTACCTCCCCTCCTAACTCTAACTCTGACAACTACGAACCCTTTTTTAGCCTTATATCCCAAATTTCTCGCTCTATCTAACCTTAAAGGTTTTTCAACTTTCACGACTGCTTCTGATTTTCTCCACTCAACCATCCTTTCCCTTAAAGTCTTAACATCGGGCTTTTTCCATGCTTCTCTTAAAAAATGATAAAGTCCTTTCATGCCTTAATTAAAAAAAATTCGTTTTTAAATTTATTTGTTTTTAAAATAACCTCAAACAATCTTTTAGATTTGGAGAAAGAGTGATAAATTTTATAAAGGATTCTTCATAAAGCATCATATAGGCTGTAGCTTAATAAGGACCTTCATACTATAATAACTACATGTTTCATAAGGCTATAAAAAATACGAGGCTGTAGCTCAGTCTGGTTAGAGCACTGCTCTGATATAATTTTCAGACAGGCAGGGGTCCGCGGTTCAAATCCGCGCAGCCTCATTTAAGATGGCAAAAAAGGAAAAAAAGAGAATTGGAAATTTTCAAATCGAAGATATAAAGTTTAGTTTTAGATTTACGATAGTTGCCATAATACTCATTTTTTTAATTCTACTTTTTTTGAGTAATTTAGTAAATATTTTTGAAAAGATTGAGAATAAAGCAAATAAAGAAAGCACGAAAAAAGATAGTTTAGAAGATACGACTCCGTTTTTTTCAAAAGAAGGGTCGGGAGTTTTGATGTATCTTCCTGCAGTAGATTCAAGGGGCAAAGGGATTTACACGCTCTTAAAAGTCGAGGCATTTCCGGGTTCAGGCAGAACTTTAACAGACATAGATAATTTGTTGTTTTGGGCCGATACGCAACACAGCATTAGAATAGCAAAGAGAGTTGCAGAAAATATCACTGGAAAAAAAGAAGAAGATTACGATGTTATTTATACAATTAAAGCTAATGCTTCTTTAATAGGAGGACCTAGTGCTGGCGCAGCTCTTGCAATAGCAACAATAGCGGCTTTAGAGAACAAAGAATTAAACAAGAGTGTAATGATAACAGGAGTAGTAAATCATGATGGGAGTATAGGGCCTGTTTCTGGAATATTGGAAAAAGCAAAGGCTGCTAAAGAAGCTGGCGCTACCCTATTTCTTGTTCCATTGTTGCAAAGTAGGGATGTTGTTTATGAAACCTCAAAGCACTGTGAAGTTTTTGGTAATACAAAAATTTGCACAACTGAAACAAGGCCAAAAAAAATTGAAGTAGAAAAAGAAGCTGATATTAAAGTTAGGGAAGTTTCTTCTATTCAGGAAGCTATGGAATACTTTTTTAAATAGCTCTTCTATAAATACATCTTTCAATAAAACCATAATCACTTACATCTTTCTCGTCAATTGGTAAAACAACTAAATCAATGGTCATTGTTCTAGAAAGAAAAGTATTATGCAAATTCAAATCTAAATCTGTTACCTTATCCTCAAATTTGTCGTCTCTTATTTTTTCAAGAAGAAAATAGTAAGCTATTTTACATCCTTCATAAGGGTACTCAGGACTTGTTCCTTTAAAAACAGCTTTAAATTTTTTATGTCTTTTAGCAAATTCTATCAATTTTTTATTAATCTCTTTTTCAAAAGATATTTCAGTCATTTCTCCCCAAATTCAAGGATTAATTTTCCTTTTGAGAACTTGTATCCCAACAAAGGAAATTTAATAGGGAGAAGTTTAAAATATGCTTTGTCTTTTGAAAATGCCTTCACCTCTACACTATTTTCTAATTGATTAACAATAATATCTTTTTTGCTCTTTACACCCGGCAAATCTATTTCGTAGATTATTCTCCCACTTAGTCTTCGAACTTTACTTTCTGCTTCTTCTCTTGGCAACTTAGCTAACTTTCTAGCTTTCTCTTCACTAATTTGAGGTATTTTTACTCTTTCTTTAATTGGTTTTGTCTTAATTTGTTTTTCTATTTTCTTAAATTCTGGTATGTTTCCAAAACTTTTAACCTTAATAATAGGGAAACCGTCTCCTGAAGAAATATTTATACTTATACCTCCTTTTTTTATATTATTTCTTGGAATTTTTTCTTTGCTTAATTCTTTATCTAATTCTCTAAATTGTTTGTCCATTTCCTTTACTATCTTTTTAAAAAGAGTATTAAAACCAAAAGGTAATTTTATTTCATCTTCAAATAAATCGAAACTATCCTTTTTTCCAAGAAGTCCATAATCTCTTTCGTCTTTCTCTTCATTTATAACAAAACCGCAGTAAGGACAGTAAGTAAAACCTTTCTCTATTTTTCTTCCGCAATTCTTGCAAGTTTTTTTCCAGAGCATAATTATTTTCAAGAAGGAGAAGTTTAAAAGCCTTGTGGAATATGGAATGTTACTATGAAACTATTCTCTAAGCCATAAATTGAAAAATTAACAGTTATTGTTAAAAATTGAAATTTCGGCAAACTTTAATCGAAAAGCTTTTAATTCTTTTTATGTTATTTAATATATAAAAAAGAAGGAAATTTTATCTATTTTTAGAAAAATGAAACCAGAAGAGATTGCTAAAAGATATAACATCGATTTGGAAAAGTTAAAAAAGGAGCAAGAAAAATTAGCTAAACAATTAAAGATTGAAGATTCTATAGATTTTTCTCTAGCAGAAAGAATTGCTGCTATAGATAACTCCTTTTTAAAAAATAAGATAATCTCTGGTTGCATTGTTGTTAATCCTGAAATGGAAGTTCTTGAACAAGAATATTTTTCAGACATAATGAGATTCCCTTATATTCCAGGATTTAGAGCTTACCGTGAACTTCCATCTATGATAGAAGCCTTTAATAAGTTAGAAGAAAAACCTGATATTGTTTTTATCCCGGGGCATGGAATAGCCCATCCAAGACTGGGAATGGCTAGCCATTTTTCAATTTCGACGGGTGTTCCAAGTATTGGAATTGCAAATTCTTTACTAATTGGAGAAGTGAAAGGAGAAGACATATTTGTTGAAGGCAAAAAAGTAGGAAAGGTTTTGCAAATTAAGCCAGGAAGCAAGCCTATGTACATTAGTCCGGGGAATCTTATAAGTATAGAAACTGCCTATAACTTGGCCAAAAAGTTTATAAGACTGCCACATAAACTTCCAGAACCTTTACATCTAGCACATAAATATGCTAAAGAAATAAGGAAAGAAATGTTTGGATAAATAACCTCGCTATAAATTTACAAAATTTTTCTCTCTTACCTCTATTTTTTAAGAACAAGATTTTCCACTTTTTTCATAAAAAAATATTCAATATAAATTAATGCAACATGCGCCAGCCGGGATTTGAACCCGGGTTATCAGCTTGGGAAGCTGATGTCTTGCCACTGGACCACTGGCGCTTTTAATTATTTAAATATGCATATCTAAATTCATAAATTTTTATATAGGTTTGTTCCTTAATAAAGTTATGACAAGAATAACAAAATTAACTCGATTAGTAGAAGAGACTGTAGCTGCTGCAAGAACAGGAAGGGCGGTTGCTAGTTTAGGAGCAATGTTAACTAATGTGGAAAAAACAAATGCTCCGGAAATTTACAACAGGCTAATCGCAAAGCAGAATATTAGTGAAAGCTCACCTGTTACATCTGAAATTTTAGAGAAAAAAAGAAAAAGAAAAATTTCATTAAAAGAGGCTGTAAAAAGATTTATCGAACAATATCCTAAAGAAAGTTTGCCTTTACAAGAGATTATGAAGCAACAAGAAGAATCTTCTTCTACACTTGTAGGATATGGTTTAAAGAAAGGAAAAGATTTAGGAGATGACTTTTATATTGATTTAATTATAGAAGTAGCAGGAATTACATCCCAAGAAGCAGGAGTATTATATCATGGTGTCTTGAAACCTATGATGAAAAGAGTTGATGAAGAAAGAAAAAAAGGATTGATTGAATATAAAATCAAGTAACAAAACTTTTAATAACCTTCTTTTTCTTCTTAGATTATGAAAAAATTTTATGTTACTACGGCAATAGACTATGTGAATGCAGAGCCACATATAGGGCACGCTTACCAAAAAATTGTAGCTGATGTTTTGGCAAGGTGGCATAGATTAAGGGGGGAAAAAGTAAAATTTTTGACAGGAACAGATGAGCACGGTCAGAAAATATCGAGAGTTGCAAAAGAACAGGGGATGAGTGAAAAAGAATTTGTTGACAAGATGGCAGAAAAATTCAAAGAAGCATGGGACAAGCTAAATGTAAAATACGATAGATTTATCAGAACAACTGATAAAGACCATGAAAAATTTGTTCAAGAATTCATTAAAAAAATAAAAAAAGATATTTATAAAGGAGAGTATGAAGGACTCTATTGTTTTGGGTGTGAAAGATATTATACAGAAAAAGATTTAGTTAACGGAAAATGTCCTTTCCATCCAGATAAAAAATTAGAGAAATTAAAAGAAGAAACTTATTATTTTAAATTAAGTAAGTACCAAAAACAATTGTTAAAATTATATGAGAATGAAACATTCGTACTGCCTAAAGAAAGGAGAAATGAAATAAGGAACAGAGTTAAAGAGGGGCTGGATGATCTAAGCATCACAAGAACTAATTTTTCATGGGGTATTCCTTTCCCTTTAGAGAAAGGACATGTAATTTATGTTTGGTTTGATGCTCTTCTTAATTATCTTTCAGGCTCAGGTGAGAAACAAGAGTTTTGGCCTGCAGAAGTTCATCTTTTAGGAAAGGACAACGGATGGTTTCATGCTGTTATCTGGCCAGCCATGTTATTGTCGGCAGGATATAAACTTCCTAAAACAATTTTTGTTCATGGTTTTCTTACTTTTAATGGGCAGAAGATTTCAAAGTCATTAGGAAATGTAATTTCCCCGACATACTTATCTGAAAAATACGGCGTGGACAGTGTTAGGTATTTTATCTGCAGAAATTTTGTTTTTGGAGAAGATGGAGATTTTAATGAAAAAGTCTTAGTTGAGAGGCACAATAACGAATTAGCTAACAAACTTGGCAATCTTATAAGCAGGGTCTCTGCCCTTATAGAAAAAAACGGCATGGAAAAAATAGAAAATAAATTGTTGAAAAAACTTAAACTGAAAGAAATTGAAAGTTGCATAGATGATTTTAAATTGGACAAGGCCTTAAACTCCATATTTGAATTTATCGATATATGCAACGAGTATATTCAAAAGAAAAAGCCATGGGAAGCTGAAAGTCAGGATAGAGAAAAAGTTCTATACGAATTGGCAGATAGCATTAAAGCTATAGCTATCTTACTTTGGCCCTTCATTCCTGAAACGAGTGAAAAAATTGCAAAGCAATTTGGATTCAAGATAAATTACGAAGAGATTAATAAGCCAATTGTGGTTAAAAAAATAAAAAAAGGAGAAATCCTTTTTAAAAAAATAAATGAATAAAAAATCATTAAAAAATAAGTTATCTATAAACGATATAGATTTCTTAGAACAAGAGGCTTTAAGAGGCAAAGCCCCCTGTTTATTTGGTTTGAGGGAACGTATAGAAAACATTTGTAGTTTATTAAAAGATTATGATGCTGTTAAGAAATATCTTAATGATTTGAAGAATTATAAAAAACAATAAAATTTTTATAAATCATCCTTTAATTTTATTAAAATGGAGACAATAAAATTTTCAGATTGGTTAAAACTTGATTTGCGAGTTGGCGAAATTTTGAAAGTGGAGGATATAGAAGGGGCAGATAAGCTTTATAAGTTGGAAGTAGATATTAGAACAGAAAAAAGAATTTTGGTAGCAGGGTTAAAACAGCATTATGAGAAGAAAGAGTTAGAGGGGAAAAGATGTATTGTTTTGGTTAATTTAGAACCAAAAGCTCTTAAAGGTATAGAAAGTAGGGGAATGATTTTGGCCGCAGTTAACGAGAAAGAGAATAGAGTGATACTGATAGTGCCTGAGAAAGATATAGAAGTAGGAAGCAAGATTATGTAATAAGAAGGGCCTGTGGTTCAGTGGTAGAACGTCTGCTTCACGTGCAGAAGGTCCGCGGTTCAATTCCGCGCAGGCCCATTTAAAGAATGTTTTTATTTAAAAAATCTAGAGAAAAAACTTTGTTTTTCTTCTCTACCTAAAATTCTTCTCGCTATATTTTTGTATGCTTTAGACGCTTTACTTTTGGGATGTGTATATATTATAGAATTTTTTAATGTGAGTGCTTTTTGCATATTTTTATCTTCAGGAACTATCCCCAACAGAGGTAATTCTAACATATCTTTAATGTTATCTAAAGACATTTCTGATTTTCTTCTTTTGTATCTTGTGACTATAAATCCTTTAATATTCTTATTTAACTGTTCTGCCAATTTGACTGTTTTTAAAGCGTCTGTTACTGCAGGCATCTCAGGTTGAGTAACTAAAATAATTTCGTCTGAAGAGTTAATTACTGATTCTACATCGATTCCTAAACCTGCCGGCGAATCGAGGATTATATGGTCAGCAAAGCTTTTTAGTTGATGTGTTATATAGGGCAGATTTTCATATTTTATTTTTCTCAAATCTTTTATTGATAACGAAGAAGGAAGAATTTTTAATCCGGAATTATGTTCGTAAATTGCTTCCAAAACTTCTGTTTTTCCGTTTAATACATGGTTTAAAGTAATTGGAACAAGGGGGGAACCTAAATGTAAGCCAATATTTGGAGTCGAGAGATTTGCATCTACAACGAGAACATTCTCTCCAAAAGAGTTCATCGCAGCTGCAAGATTTATGGCAGAAGTTGTCTTTCCTGTACCCCCTTTTCCTGACGTTATTCCATAAATTTTTGCCATTTTAAGCTCTTGACTATAATTGTTTAAAATTGGTGTAGCTTTGCAAAAAGCTAGATTGATAAATATTCTCTAACAAATTTTATAAACCTTTCCAACACCTCATTATATTCCTTTAATTTCTCCATATTTATCTTCACTTCCTTGCCATCTATCACTTTTAAACACACATTTTTTCTGAATTCGCTTTCCCTTATCTTATTCAACTGAGGAATTTTTTTAAAGAATTCATAAAGGTCTAAAGTTTGAATGATAGCCGGCTCTTTTTTGAAAATATCCTTTAACGTTAAGACTTTCATTTTTGGAGCGGCGGGCAGAGTCGTTATAATCTTTTTCTTCTTTAATTTTTGAAGAAGAGCATCTATACATAACTCAACCATGCTTCTCCATCTTTCTATGAGATTCAATATAACATCGCAGGTTTTTGTATATTTTAAGCTAACATAAAGTAAATGGTCTGCAGATGTTTTTTCTTTCATAATTCTTTCTAAAGGCATTTTAACCTATTTTTCCATAATTTAACAAAAAGTTGTGAAACTTATAAAGAAGAAGTTATATTTATATTTTTGCTTCATTGCAATTTTTGCTAAAACAATTCTTAAGTAGTAACAGTAGTAACAATTGAAAGATTCGAAATCTTCAATTATTTTTATAATATGAACATAAAAATTTAAAATATATAGAAAAAAGTATTTCAAAAATCTGTCAATAAAATGAATTCTGAATTAGTAATTAAAAATCAATCTAATTTTTAAGCTGCCATAAAAAATTAACTTACTTCCTATTTCGGATTATTGTTTCTGCTTTTCTTAATAGATCTTTGGCTAATAAGATATAACTCTTCATTTTTTCCATCGTTATTGTATCTGTTTTTAAGGAATTTGTCATAATTACAATTTTTTCGTTTTTTACAAATTCGAAAGGACTTTTTTTGTGTTTTTCTGCTAAATTAAAAATTTCGATAATTTCCTGCACCTGTTCAGGAGTTATACCATATCGTGGAGAGCATTTCTTAAAAACTTCAAAATTAGCTTTTGCATCCTTATATAACTGGATTCTTTTGTAAAGATACTCGTATTGAAGAATAGAATTTACTATATTTAGAATTGCTAAATAAGTTTCATTTAATATTTTTAAAAGAAGCCTCTTTTCTTTTACAAGAGGATAAGTCATGTAAAGCATATGGTCTGCTGTTTGTAAAAGTTTAGAAGCTTTATCTAAATTTTCAATAAATTTTTCAGGCATTTTATTTTGCTTTCGGAAAGTGAATAGATTCTCTTTCCCTCAGTCCCATTAATAAAGGGAGATGGATTAATAAAATTATCTATTTAACCATTTGATGTTTTAAGAATTTTATAATCATTTACTTAATTCCAAAATTGTGGCAGCTATATCTCCATTATTTCTTTCAAGAACTTCTTTTGCTTCCTGTTCTGTGCAGTTTGTTTTTTCAATTATCAGTTGAATGTCTTTTTCAATATCTTCCTGACTTTCAGGTTCCTCAACTGTTTCTTCTTTTACGTCGCCAGAAATCTGAAAAGTTTCTTGTCCTTGCATTTCTATCTTGACAACAGAAGGGTTTTCAATTATACTCCTCTTATTAGTACCTTCTATAATAACTCTCTCTGCATCTATATCTTCTTGTTTCATTCCAAGCTGTTTCATTACAGCCTGGATTTTTTTAGGATTTATATTGAACATTTTAAAAGAAAATTTTTAATAGAGATACAAACAATATAACGAGAATTATAAATATAACAACGTGCTCGGGCTTTAATTTCAGTTTAGATTCATGTTCCTCGCCGTATCTAACAATACCTCCAATCCCTGAAGGAACACTTATTTTGTTTTGTGCCATAAGATTTAAAATATGGGGTTATTTAAAAAGATTATGTTAAAGCAGTATAATTTTAAGGAGATAGAAGAAAAATGGAGAAAGTGGTGGGAAAAAGAGAAAATTTTTAAGTTTAATTCAAAAAAGAAGGGAAAGGTTTTTTCTGTTGATACTCCTCCACCAACTGTTTCCGGGAAAATGCACATAGGACATGCCTTTTCTTATGCTCAACAAGACTTCATAATAAGATTTAAAAGAATGACAGGAAACGTTTTTTATCCTTTTGGAACAGATGATAATGGCCTCCCAACTGAAAGACTTATAGAAAAATTAAAAAATGTTAAAAGTAAATCTATGCCAAGAGAAGATTTCATTAAATTGTGTCTCGATACCTTAAAAGAGATAACTTCAGATTTTATTCTAGATTGGAAAAAATTAGGAATATCTGCTGATTACGATGCTTACTATTCGACTATTGATGAAAATTCTAGAAAGATAAGTCAAAAATCTTTTATCGAATTATATAAAAAAGGACTTATTTATAAGAAAAAATTTCCGACAATCTGGTGTCCTGAATGTCAAACTGCAATTGCTCAGGCGGAATTAGAAGACAAGCAAGAAGATAGTTTATTTTCGACTTTAAAGTTTATGTGCGAGGGAAAAGAATTATTAATTGCGACGACAAGACCGGAGCTATTACCTGCTTGCGTAGCTGTTTTTGTTAATCCAAAAGACAAGAGGCATAAACATCTAATAGGAAAAAAGGCTAAGGTCCCTCTATTTGATTTTGAAGTTCCTATAATAGAAGATGAGTCCGCAGATATAGAAAAAGGAACAGGTGTTCTAATGGTTTGCAGCTATGGAGATAAGTTTGATGTAGATGCCATTAACAGACATAAACTAAAACCTAGGATAATTTTAAATGAAGATGGAAGTTTAAATTTCGGAAAGTATAAAGGAATAAAAGTTAAAGAGGCAAGGAAAATTATTCTTTCAGAATTAAAAGAAAAAGAGCTGATTAAAGAACAAAAATCAATTAGCCATGTTGTAAATGTGCATGATAAATGCGGAACAGAAATAGAATTTCTACCAACAGAACAATGGTTTGTTAAGATTTTAGATAAAAAGAAAAAATTAATTGAACAAGGAAAAAAGATTAAGTGGCATCCTGAGTTTATGTTTAAAAGATATGAAAACTGGGTCAAGGGCTTAGAATGGGACTGGTCTATCTCCAGAGATAGATATTTTGGAGTTCCTATTCCTGTCTGGCATTGTAAGAGATGTAACAAAATTATTTTAGCTGAAGAAGACGAATTGCCTATAGATCCGATGCAAGTTAAGAAAAAATGTATTTGTGGAAAAACTGCGGAGCCTGAAAAAAAAGTTTTAGATACTTGGGCGACATCTTCCTTGACACCTCAAATAGCAAGTTCTTTAATAAGTAACAAAGTTAAAATTCCATTTTCGTTAAGACCGCAAGCCCACGATATAATTAGAACTTGGGCGTTTTACACAATCGTTAAATCATTATATCACAAAAACAACATTCCTTGGAAGAACATTATGATTTCTGGCTTTGTTACCTTACATGGAAAGAAAATGTCAAAAAGTAAAGGGAATGTGATTGAACCTCAAGCAATTTTAGAAAAATACGGAGCAGATGCGCTAAGATTCTGGGCAGCAGGAAGCAAATTGGGAGAAGACATAAATTACCAGGAAAAGGATTTAATAACTGGAAAAAAACTTTTAACAAAATTATGGAACGCAAGCAAGTTTGTAATTATGAATTTAAAAGATTATAAGCTAGAAAAACCAAAGAAACTAGAAAAAATCGATTTTTGGGTGTTGCAAAAGGTATCAGAACTTTCAAATGAAGTCAGAAATCTTTATGAAGAGTATAATATAGCAGAAGCAAGAAAAAAAATCGAACTTTTTTTCTGGCATGATTTTTGTGACAATTATTTAGAAATCATTAAGAACAGAATTTATAACAAAAAAGGACGAGAAAAAGAATCTGCACAATACACCCTTTACCACACTTTGCTCACTATTTTAAAATTATTTTCACCAATAACCCCTTTTATTACAGAAGAAATTTATCAAAATTATTTTAAAGAATATGAGAAAGAAAAAAGCATACATATAAGCAAATGGCCTACATTTGATATTAAAAAAAATAAAGATGTAGAAGAATTAGGTAATTTATTTATAGAGATCCTGCAAAAAGTAAGAAAATATAAAACAGAGAAAAAAGTTTCATTAAAAAAAGAAATTGTTTTGCAAATAGAGAAAGAAAAACTAAAACAAATAGGGTCTGCACTCGAAGATTTAAAAGCTGTAACAAATGCTAAAGAGATCAAAGAAGGCCCTTTTAAAATTGAGCTACCTAATCCTTAGTTCTACTTCTTATGCTTATGTAAGTATGATAAAGAGGATTCTTATGATAGGTATCTGCTTGAAAATAATTAAATCCTCCTGCAGATTTTTTTCTTCTTATTTTAAATTCTGAAAGATGTTTTAATGCCAACGGGGTTTGAATCCTCTTTATAAATTCCTCAATTCCTTTTTTTATAGGCAAGCTCGTTATATAAACTAATCTTGAATTTGTAGGGCCGAATGTTCCTGAACTAGGAGCAGGCAATTTTCCAATGTAAATTCCCTTTTCAGAATTATACCTCCATTCATAATCTAATATCTTTTTTACCTTTTCAGGAAATAAAGAAAGATTTTCGTATCCTTTAAACAAGAATATTGATTCTAAAGATAACTGGCATCTTCTGCAATTTAAAGCGTGTTCTCTAAAGTTTTTATAATTTTTATTTACCTTGCTTAAATGTTCGATGGTCTCTCTATGATTTTCTGGAGCTATGGACGAGAAATCTTCAATAACGTGAATACATTTCGAAGTCCTTTCATACCTGTCTATTTTTTTAACCCTCTCTGTCTTTTCTAAAAACTCAATAAATCTCTTTATTTCCGAAATTTCATTTTTAAGCTTTGCCATCTTATATTTTTCAAATTTATTTAAAAATTTTATTTATTCGAATACAGAAAATTTGAGAAATATAATGGTTATTTGACAGTTTAAAAACCTTGTGGTTTTTATTTAAAAAGAGTATAAAACTTATTAAATTTTAAATTCGAATGATTTGTTCTTTATTTTTTTAAAAAAATCTACAACACATTTTTTAATACTCTTATTTTTAAATAAAGCTATCCCGATAAGAATAAACAAAATTCCTTGTAAAAAAGGCAAAAATAACCCGATTACTCCTATTATAATGAAAAAAATACCTAGTATCTTTTTAAAAATCTCCCACCTCTTTTTACTTATTTTTTTCACATAATGAAAAGAAAAAAATATTTTAAAAGACTTTCTTTTTGATAGGATTATATTTTAAAATGAGGAAAGTCCATTTTTATTTCTAACAATATTTTATTTTAATTAACAAAACTAAATTATTAAGTTTTATAAATCCCTTTTAATTAACGAAATATGGAAGAAAGTAAAAGATTCGAATTAGAAGAATTTATTGCAGAGTTGGAAAAATATAAAGGCAGACATACAGAATTGGTTACAGTTTATGTTCCTGCCGGCTATTCTTTGATAAATATAGCAAAACAACTTGAACAAGAAAAATCTACTGCAACTAATATTAAAAGCAAGACTACAAGAAAAAATGTTTTAGATGCTTTAGAAAAATTAATTAGACATATCAAATTAATTAAAAAAACGCCTGAAAACGGAATAGCTTTATTTGCAGGAAATATAAGTGAAACAGAAGGACAATCCCAGATAGAAGTTTTTAGTATCGAACCTCCTGTTCCATTAAAAACAAGATTATATAGATGTGACCAAACTTTTGTTTTAGAGCCATTAAAAGAAATGTTGGAAGCAGGAATAGTTTATGGGTTAATAGTTGTTGACAGAAGAGAAGCAACTATTGGTTTGTTAGAAGGAAAACAGATTAAAGTCTTACAGAAATTAACATCATTTGTTCCTGGAAAAACCGAGAAAGGTGGACAGAGTGCGGCAAGATACTCAAGAATAAGAGAGGGGATGGCAAAAGAATTTTATAGAAAAGTAGGAGAAGTCGTTAAAAAAAATTTCTTTGATATGGAAAAATTAAAAGGAATAATTGTCGGAGGTCCTGGCCCAACAAAAGAAGAGTTTTTGAAAGAAGGTCAGTTGGTTACAGCTTTAAAAAACAAAATCATAGCTGTCAAGGATATAGGTTATGCTGACGAGCATGGTTTGGAGTTGCTTGTAGAAGCAAGTAAAGATGTTTTAGCAGAACAAGAAATAATCTTGGAGAAAAAAATCTTGGAAGATTTTTTTGCTAAATTAGCTAAACAACCAGAAAAAATTGTTTATGGCCTGGAAGATGTTAATAAAGCTTTAGATGTCGGAGCTGTTGAAGTTTTGATAATTAGCAAGAAACTTGGAAAAAAACAAATCGAGGAGCTAAAGGAAAAAGCCCAAAATATTTCCTCTAAAGTAGAGCTGGTTTCAGAAGAAACAGAAGAAGGTAAGCAATTTAAAAGTTTAGGAAGAGTTGGAGCTATTTTAAGGTTCGGAATACAAAAATAAAGATAAAAAAATTACAATCTTAATTTGCTTTTTATTCATAAATTTATATAAAGATAAAAAATATTATCTAAAATTTATCAAAACCTTTAAAATCTTATCTCAATTTATGTTGTTATGGAACTTACGTCAAAAAGTCAGAAAGAATTGGATGAAGCAGAAGAAATCAAAAATTTAAAAAAAATAGAAGCTGCTTTGTTTATTTCTGGAAGATTTTTATCTTTGCAAGAACTTGTCGCTTTAACAGACATAAATCCTCTTTTACTGAAAGAGTTAATAGAAAAGCTACAAGATAAATACGATGATGATTCTGCTATAGAGATTATAAGCAGAGGAGAAAATTGGAAAATGGATGTTAAACCAGAGTATAGAGACATAGTTAATAGGTTGGCTACAGGAAGTGCAGAATTTTCAAAAGCAGAGCAGGAAACTCTTGCAGTTATAGCTTATAAACAACCTATAAAACAATCAGTAGTTGTTAAAATAAGAGGGAATAAGGCCTATGACCATATAAAGCATTTTCTTGAGATTGGCTTAGTAAAAGCAAAAAAATTTGGACACACAAAAGAATTAACTTTAAGTGAAGATTTTTACGATTATTTCAGTATACAGAAAAAGGACATAAAAGAAACAATAAATAACAATAATCCTCAAGACCTGGTTTATAATTAAAATGGAAATTTTAGCATATATCTACCTTATGTACATGTTTATTTCTCTATATTTTTTGATCATGTTCTTACTTCTGTATTTTAAAAATAAAGAAGACATATTCGGTTATGAAAGACCAACTAAAAAATACTCTGTAAGCTTTATTGTTCCTGCTTTTAATGAAGAAAAAACAATAAAAGATACAGTGAAACATATTTTTGATATTAACTATAAAATAGAAGAGGTAATTATTGTTAATGATTGCTCTACTGATGGAACTCTAAAAGTTGCTCGAGAGTTAATTAAAAAATACCCCAAGTTAAAGATTTTGAATAATAAAAAAAATCTTGGAAAAGCAGGGTCTTTGAATAGAGCATTGAAAATTGCTAAGGGTGAATTGGTAGCAGTTGTAGATGCAGACAGTTATCCTTCTCGAAATAGCATCAAGAAATTAGTTGGCTTTTTTGATAACGAAAAAGTTGGAGCAGTTACTTGTGTTATTGTTGCAAGGAATAAAAATAAATTTATTGAAAAATTACAATCAATAGAGTATAGAGTAATTGCTTTTACAAGAAAACTTTTAGATTACATTGATGCAATTTATGTTACTCCTGGACCTTTGGCATTATATAGGAAAAAGGCGCTTCTTGAAATTGGAGGTTTTGACGAAAAAAATTTAACAGAAGATATAGAGGCCACTTGGCATTTAACGGCCAAAGGTTGGGAAAGAAGGATGTGTTTATCAGCGTCGGTTTCTACTACAGTACCCTCAAAAGTTAGAGCTTGGTTCAATCAAAGAAGGAGATGGAACATAGGAGGATTACAGTGTATTTACAAATACAGGAAATTTCTTGGAAAAAAAGGAATGCTTGGATACTTTATTATCCCTTTTTTTATTATGACTACCTTTTTGGGCTTGCTTGGTTTAAGTATCTTCTCCTACCTTATCACAAGAAGATTTATCTCTAATTTCTTATATACAAAATATTCCGTAATTGCAGAAACCCCTTTATTGACTTTGGAAAAATTTTATATTACACCCAGTGTATTAAATTATCTCGGAGTCGTCCTATTCATTTTTTGGACAATTTTTACTTTGATAATACTCTCAATTTTAAAAGAGAAGATTTTAGTTAAACAAAACATTTTAAATATCCCTTTTTATATATTAGTTTACTTAACTTTTTATCCTTTTATAATGTTAAGTGCCATATGGGGAATAATAAGAGGGAAAAAAATTTGGAGATAGGATCAAAACTAAGAAAATGTTTAGGTCACAGAAGCATATTTTTTGGGAAGCATTGATAATTACTCTTTTTTTATTTGGAATAGGAATTATCACTGGAATAATTTTGGAGAGTTGGAGAACTAATAATATTGATAAATTATATAAATACTCTGAAATAGAGCTACTCGATATAAAAACTCAAAATGAAATTTATAATATGGGAAGTTTTGACTGTGATATCGCCATACAAGAAAATTTAAAATTTGCGAATAAAATCTACGAAGAGGCCGAACTCTTGGGAAGATACGAGAAAGCGAGCAGATTAACAGACAATTTAAAATTAGAACACAAAAAGTATGATCTTCTTAGAACATTGCTATGGATGAATGCTATTAAAATTAAAGAGAAATGTAATGCAGATTATCATAATGTTGTTTACATTTATGATTACAATGACGCAAGTATTAAGACAAAAGCTAAACAATCAGTTTTTTCTAAAATATTAGAAGAATTGAAAAAAGAAAAAGGGAATGAAATAATGCTTATTCCAATGGCAGGTGACAATAATTTATCTTCCATCAATCTTATGATGGAACTTTACAACATCTCAGAATCTGAACTTCCAGTTATTTTAATAGATGAAAAAATAAAAATCACAAAAATTGAAGAAGCCAAAAACATTAGAGATTTATTATAAAAAAGCAAAATATAATATATTTTAAATTATAGCAATAAATAAAAATAGTTTTTTCTTCTTTTGCCTATGGAACGATGTTTCAGATGTGAAAGAACAAAGGAAGAAGTGAAACTTATAGACGCTATTTACGGAAAAGAGATAGTTAAGATATGTGAAAGATGCGCAATAACTGAAAATATACCTGTAATCAGAAAACCTACTACTTCTCAATTAAAAGAAGCTGAAAAAAATCAAACTGTTTATCAAAGATTAAAAAAGTTGTCAGGGATAGCAGCTGAAGAAGAAAAGAAAAGAGAATCTATATTAGATAGGATAAGAAAATTAGACGAACAACCAGAACTTGAAAGGCCAGAAGAAAAACCATTAAATCTCATTGATAATTTTAATTGGCATATCACGAGAGCACGAAGAAACAAAGGGCTCGGTCAAAAACAATTGGCATGGGCTTTAGGAGAAAGTGAAACGGCGATAAAAATGTTGGAAAAAGGAGAGCTTCCAGAAGAGCCTGAAAAATTAATCAGAAAATTAGAGCAGTTTTTCCAGATTGCTTTAAGAAAAGAAACAGAAGGAGAACTTGAAGCTAAAAAAAGAAAAAGAGAAGAAAGAATCTTAGAAATGGCTATTGAAGGAGAACCCATAGAAGAAATAATTGAAGAAAGAGCAAAAAGTGAAGAAGAAATTAAAGAAAGTAAAAAAGATATAGAAAAAGTTGAAGAAAAAGAAAAGAAAAAATACAAGGAAATTCTTAGCTTTGAACCAGAAGTGACGAAAAGTCTAACTATAGCTGATTTAAAGAAAATAAAAGAAGAACAAGAAAGAATGGAGAGACTATTAGATACCGAGGAGGAAAGAAAAAAAACATTACAGGCAGAAAATATCATTCGAGATGTTGCAGTCACAGATGAAGAAAAAAGAAAAATACAACTAAAAGAGGAAATAGCGAATGAAATGAAAAGTATAGCACAAGGCAAAGAAAAGATTGAAAAGATATCCGAGAAAAAAACGATGCTCGAAAAAGCCGTCGAAAAAATAATAGGAGAAAAGAAAGATTATGTTCCTACAATTTGGGAATTAATGGAGAAGAAAAAAGAAAAATTAAAAAATAAAGAAGTAGAAGAAAAGGAGAAAATCGAAGAGCCTATAAATATTTCTGATTTACTAAAAAAAGAGCAAGAAGAATCTTTAATTGGAAACGAAATTGAAATAGCTGAGTAAGATTTAAAAATGCATTTCTTTTATATATGTAATGGAAATAAAAATTTTGAAAGATGAAAAGCAAGAATTAAAAGTTCAAATAGATAATCTAACAGTAGTAGAACTTTTGAGAATCTATTTAAATCAAGATGATAGTGTAAAATTAGGAGCTTGGAGAAGAGAGCATCCAACTAAGGCGCCAATTTTACATATAAAAACTTCTGAAAAATCAGCAAAAAAAGCTCTTCAAGACGCTATCAGTAGAGTAGAAAAGGATTTAGCAAAATATGAAAGTGAATTTAAGAAAGCAAAATAAAATTAAGAAAATTTATTAATTATTATTCTTCTATTGTTCTATGAAAGGAGTTGAACTTATCAAATTGGCAAAAGAAGCTATTTCCAGTGAGTTTTCTGGAAAAAAGATTAGAATTCCTCCCTATAAAGAATTAAAAGAAAAAAGAGGATGTTTTGTAACTCTAACTAAACACGGAGAGTTAAGAGGCTGCATAGGTTTTCCTTATCCTAGTATTCCCTTAGGAGAAGCAATTGTACAGGCAGCAAGGTCCGCCGCTTTTTCTGATCCAAGATTTCCTCCTGTAACAGAAAAAGAACTTCCGAATATAAAAGTGGAAATCTCTATACTTTCTGTTCCAGAAGAAGTAAAGCCAGATCCTGTAAATATAGAAATCGGAAAAGATGGAATAATGTGCGAGTATGAAGGATTTAGCGGATTGCTTCTACCACAAGTAGCCATAGAATATAAAATGAATGCAGAAGAATTTTTAAGAGCTTTATGTCAGAAAGCGGGCTTACCTTTAGATTCTTGGAAAGAACCTGGATTTAAATTATGGAAATTTCAAGCTAAAATCTTTAAAGAATAATTATTTTTCAAATTTATTCAATTTTTCCATCTTTGTGAATGGAAACGGTCTTTTATTGCTCATAAAAGTTAAGTAATGTATGTATTTGTAAACTTCTGTATTAAAGTATTCAGAAAATTCAGCTATATCTTTATTTCTCTTTCCAGAAAAAACTGTTATAAACCAATTAACAACTGCTAAAAATTTGATAGGTACGCTCCACAAAGAAATAATTACCCCAGATACAATTAAGACGATGAGTCTAAACCATGCTTCTTCTTTTTCTTTATTTTTTTTAACTTTTTTCTTTTTTGGCATGATTTTATATGTTTTTTAGATTTTTAATATTTTGCATTATAGTAATCCTTATAATATTATTTTTCTTTTTATTTTTATGGCCGAGAGAAAAATATCTGCTGGAAGTTATGATTTGAATAAATGGCTTTTTGGAGGTTATGAGAAAGATATTATCACAACAATTTATGGCCCTGCCGGTTCTGGAAAGAGTAATTTCTGTTTGCTTGTTTCTGTAAGTCAGGCAAAAAAAGGGAATAAAGTAATTTATATAGATACTGAAGGAGGATTTTCTGTAGATAGAATTAAACAACTAACAAATAATTACGAAGAAGTGTTAAAAAATATCTTACTTTTAAATCCAGTATCATTTCAAGAACAAGAGAAAGCTTTTATGCAACTGCTTAACGAATTAAAAAAGAGCAAAATTGGACTAATTGTTGTAGATGGCATGACCATGCTATACAGATTAGAATTAGCAGAAGCAAAAAAACAGGATCAAGAAAAAATAAGAGAGATTAACAGCAAATTGGCTAGACAGATGAGAATTTTAGCTGAGATAGCAAGAAAAAAGAAGATTCCAGTTATTGTTACGAACCAAGTTTATAGCGAGTTTTTAAGTGAAGAGGAAATTAAACAAGGTAAAGAGAGGGCTGTAAGTATGGTTGGTGGCGATATTTTAAAATATTGGTCAAAATGTATAATAGAATTAAAAAGGGAAAAGGGAAAAAGGAAAGCAATATTACGAAAACATAGAAGTTTGCCTGAAAAAGAATTGAGTTTTGAAATAATAGATAAGGGCATAAGAAGAAAAGGGTGGATTTAGTTTTATTTCTTACTCTTCTTTTTTTCTTTTTCCGTTATATTGCTTTCTAGTCGGGCACGCAGGGTTAAAGCAAAATTTCCAGGGTGTTCTGCCTTTTCTTATAGCTAATATCAAAGGAAAACCACACTCAGGACAAGTTTCTTTTACTCTTTTACCATCATCTTCAATTATAGAAGGTTTCATTAATCCATAGGGAGGAAGTGTATAGGTATTCTTACATTCAGGATAAGCTGAACACGCAATAAAGTATCTTTTTGAATTTTTATTATAAAGAATTCTTAAATTTCCTTTTTTGCACACAGGACATTCTATTAAAGTATTATCTTCCATTTCTTTCTCTCTTGATTTTTTAAGTGAGGAAAGAAGTTCTTTACCTATTTTTTCTTCATTTTCTCTGAATTGTTTTTCTATTTTTAAGAGTGTTTGCTTGGCTTGTTCAATAATTTTTTCTGATTTTTCTTTCAAATTCTTCTTTGCTGTTTGTATAGAGTTCATTTGTTTTTCGAATTCGCGAGTTAAAGACTCATCTATAATTATTGGAGAATTTTTTTCCAAACTTTCTATCAAAGACATTCCTAAAGGAGTGGCTTCAATACTTTTTCCTTTAATGTATCCTCTGTTAAACAAGGTTTCTACTATTGAGGCGCGAGTTGCTTTTGTTCCGAGATTTCTCTTTTCAAGTTCCCTTACAAGAGAAGCTGAAGTGTATCTTTTAGGGGGCTTTGTCATTTTTTCTTCAATTCTTATTTCTTTAATCTTTACTTTGCCGTTCAAATCTGGCAACTTAGTTTCTTTAAAATTAGCCTCATATACATTCATCCACCCCCTCTCTTTAATATTCAAACCCTTCGCAATAAATTTTAGACTATCTATTGTCACTTCTATTTTTTTATTCTCTAAGACTGCGAAATCACAAAAACAAGAAATGAATCTTCTAACGATTAAGTTATAAACTTTTTTTTCTTCATCATTTAATTCTTTATGTTCCCCAGTAGGATAAATAGAAGGGTGAGCAGGATCGCTTTTTTTACCTTCAATTGGCTTATCCCTCTTTACATATCTTACAAGTCGAGTATATTTACTGAGCTTCTTTAAAATTTCTTTATAAGCTATGCTTGGAGGTAACTTTTGTGAAGATGTTCGAGGATAACTTATAAGTCCGGCAAGATAAAGTTGCTGGGCAATTTGTAATGTTCTCGAAGGTGTCAACCCATAAAACTTGTAGGCTTCTGTCTGTAAAGTTGTTAAATCAAAAGGAGTAGGAGGAGGAATTTTTTCTTCTTTTACTATTGTTTTAGCTTCAGCTGTCTTGCCCTTCAAAACTTTAAATTTAGCAAGTTCAGATTTTTTTGTTATATCCTTTGGATATTTGACCTCTATTTTATGGCTATTGCTAACTACGAGAAAAATCTGCCAATAAGGTTCTGGTTTAAAATTTTTAATAGCCCTTTCTTTTTCAACAACTAGATGTAGAGCAGGTCCTTGAACTCTTCCGATACTTAATATTTTGAAATTTCCGGCCTTTTTTATAGCTTCCATTAAAGCTCTACTCAAATTAATACCGTAAAGCCAATCTAACTTATGACGAGTTTCTCCTGCATAGGCTTGTCCAAAGTCTATATTTGGAAGAGGGGAAGTATATGAAGCTCTAAGTTCGTCGGAAGTTAAAGTTGAAAACTTCATTCTTTTTGCATTATTTGTTTTTGCTATAAATCTTAAAATATTCCACCCTATAAGTTCGCCTTCTATGTCGTAATCGCAAGCTATAATGAAATTATTAGCTTTTTTGCATAAAACAGACAGAGCATCGGAATATTTTTTGCTCCAGTCTTGTTTCTTAACTTTGAAATTAGGTACCCAACCTATATCGAAAATTGGCCAACCCTTCCCTGACTTCTGTTTTAAAGTAAATAAATGTCCTACTGCACATCCAATCAAAATTTTTTTTTGAGGAAGGAGAATTTCGTAATAAGGCACCCCTTTAATATTCTTTTTTTCTGCCTTTCCCAAAGCAGAAGCTATTTTTGCTGCTGCCTGAGGTTTTTCGGTTATAATTAATTCAGTTTGATTGGGCATTTTCCCATTACTTTTTAAATTATTTAAGTTTATTCATTTCTTCAATTCTTTTTCTTGCATCAATCGATGAAGAAAACATTTTCCAGAAAATTCTGGAAAGCCACTCTGTCCATTCTTTGTCTTTTATGGTATAAAATATAAAAATCTTTTTATTTAACTCATTTATTTTTCCGGTCGGTTCTTTTATTTCTTTTATCCTGAAAAGTTTGTTATCAGCTATAATAGCCCTAAGAGGATGTTCTCTGTGCCTTACCTCTATATTTTCTTTCCCATATTTAAAATTTAGAGATAATATTTTTTCTATATTTTCTTTTCCAACTAAATCGACCCTACATACTATCTTTATATTTACATTTTTTTTCGCTAAATTTTCAATTTCTTTGAATATGTCAATTTCTTTATTTTTCAGATTTATAAAAGAAAGATTTCCAGAGAAAATCAAGAGTTGCTTTTTTGTATTTTTTAGAAAATCGGCAAGTTCTCTTATATCAGTTTTATTTTCATTTAATGCTTCTTCTATACTCGCTTTTTTATTTTTATCTTTTACATGCTGAAAAATATCAAAAGCAGAAAATTCTTCTTTTTTTCTCGCATTCATTATTTCTTTTTCAAGCATTTTTTGGAATACAGAACTACTTATCTTTTCCATACTTGCCCAATAAACTATTTTTAAAGCTCCTCTTGTCCCTTCTCTAAAAGTCCTAGTGGCGAGAGTGCCATATTCTTTTTCTATTTCCTGAATATAGCGGTCAGCAGTTCTCCAACTTTTTCCCAACATCTCTGCAATTTCCTGAATTGAGCGTGGCTTTTCATATACAAATTCCTCAATTTTCTTTATTGTCTCATTATTCAACATAATTTTACTTAACATTAGAAGTTTTTAAACATTACTACAACACTATTGACAAATTTTGTGCAGAAAAAGGTATATAGTTTGCAACTATATTTTCAGTATGAAAAGATAAAAATGAGGAATAATAAATCTACAACAGATTTTTAGGAGGAAATGCTGGACAAGTTGATTGTAAAATGTGTTATCTTGAAAGAAAAGAGGTTTGAAAGGAAATTGATAAATGAAAGAAGATAGAATGTTTGGTGAAATTTGTAAGTTAGAAGGTAAAAGATATGAAGGAGAATTCCGGGGTGTTAGAAGAAGTAGGGAAATAAGGAGAAAGGCCCTTGTCGCAGGATATACAATAGAGATTTATCCGTTTTATGAAGGAGTAGGAGTTATAAGAGATAAAGAAAAAGAAGAAAAGAAAATACTTTATTTTACAACCTGGGGAACTTTTTATAACCTACCTTCCAATCTAGAAGAAACTATTATGAATTTTCCTGCCAGCTTGGACAAAAAAATTAGAGAAAAAGACCGCAAAAGACTTGTGGATTATGTTTTAAAAAAACTGAACGAAGTTAAATCTTCAGATATTATTTCCACCATAATACTAATGCCCCACAGCAAAGAAGAGTTAGTTAAAGCAGGATTCATCCCAGATGAAAAAGGTCAGTTTTATCTTGCTTTTAGTGAATAAAAATTGAAAGTAGCAAAAAAATGAAAGTGATTGAATTTGCAGGAATGCCTAAAGCTGGAAAAACTACCGCTATAAATATTGCTGAAAGTTATTTGAAAAAACAAAAGAAAAATGTAAGAATAATTTATGAAGGAGCAAGAATTTCTCCTCTTAGTAAGGAAGATAGATTCATGTATAATGCGTGGAGTTTTCATAATACTGCGAACAGAATTTTAGAAGCAAGGTTGAATAAATATGATTTTATTTTAATTGATAGGGGAGTTCTTGATCACTTTGCTTTTTCCAGAGCAATAGAACATTTATGTCCTGACTACAATATAGACGCTGCTCTAGATTATTATTCGATGTTCGCTAATCTGGAAGACTATGTTTTTTTGTATATGTTAAGACCAGAAGAAGCTATAAGAAGAGAGAAAAAACATAATCCTTTTCTTGGAAGTGTCTTTAATATAGATTTTTTAAAAAAATTATATAGTTCTTATCAATCTCTTTATGAATCAGTAAGGATACAAAAAGAAATGGTCTTATTTGATGGTAGTAAGCCTTTAGATAAAAATACGAAGAGACTTATCGAAATACTGAAATCTTAAATCTCAATTATTTTTCCTTTTCTTCCTACATTAATTACCCTAGTTTTTCCTATTTTTTCTTCAACACCTTCTAGTTCGTGAATATGGCCGGAAATAAATAAATCAGGTTGAAATTTTTCAATAGCTTTTCTTATTCCTTTACTTCCTGGAAAACCAGATAATTCTGATTTTGTCCCAGCCGCATGTATGTGGGTTACCATAATTTTCTTTTCCAAATTTTTAACTTTTTCAAAACTTTTTTTCAATTTCTTAAAAATTTGATTATCATCGACTGTTAAAGTTCCCGGATTTCCTGCTCCAAAAATACCGACATTCTTATATTTCACATAATAATTATCAAGATTTTTTATTCCGTAAAGTTTGGATAAAACAGTGGCTGTTTCTTGATCGTCCCAATTTCCTGGAACAAAAACAACCTTTTCGTTTCTATCTGTGAAAGGCTTAATTAGATTCTTTGTTTCAATAAGACCAGTTATATCTCCTGTAAGAATAACAAGGTCCACTTTTTCTTTTTCAGCTTTTTCAGCTAATTTTTTTGATAATTTGACATCTCCATGGAGATCGCCGGCTGCTAAAATTTTCAATTTACGTTTTTCTTTAGATTTGGTTTGTTTTTTATTTACCATATTATAGAAAATATATATGGCTTTTTATATTTATTATTTCTCCTAAATTGGAAAATTGCCCTTAAAGAATAAACTTTTCTTATTTATTTTTTTAACTGGAGGTTTTATTTCTTTAAAGCCCGTATATTTCCATAACACTTCAGGAATTTTTATGATTCCATTCTTTTTAATATTGTTCTCGATAAGGCAGGTTAACATCCTTTCTGTAGCTATTGCAGTATTATTTAAAGTATGAACGAATCTCAATTCAGATTTATCTTGATATCTTGTATTGCTTCTTCTTGCTTGGTAATCTAGACAATTTGAACAAGAGCCAAGTTCTCTGTAACAATTTTGACTTGGGAACCATCCCTCTAAATCTATTGTTTTTGCAGATACTCTACTTATATCTTGTGACGCTAATACCGCTACTTGAAACGGTATTCCAAGTAGTTTAAACATTTCTACACTATTATTCAAAATTAACTGAAATTCTTTCCAAGATTCTTCAGGTTTACAAAAAATAAATTGTTCTACTTTCTCAAATTGATGAACTCTAAAAATACCTTTTGTGTCTTTTCCATGAGCTCCTGCTTCTTTCCTAAAACATGGAGAAATACCTACAAGTCTTATTGGAAGTTCCCTTTCTTGAATTACTTCATTAAAAAAAAGCGCATTTAAAGAGTGTTCAGCTGTCCCTATTAAATATAAATCCTCTCCATCTATTTTGTAAATTGCATCTTTAAAAGCATCTAAAGTTAATGCTCCCTCCAATATTTTTTTTCTCAACATATACGGAGGCTGTATAGGTTGAAACCCTCTTTTGATAAGAAAATCTAAAGCAAAATCTATGAGAGCATGATTTAACTTAACTAACTCATTTTTTAAATAATAAAATCTTGCTCCTGCAACCTCTGAAGCTTTTTTTGTATCTATAAGACAATACTTTTCCATTATCTCGGCGTGTCCTTCTTTTCCTTTTTTTGGAGTGCCGTATTTTTTAATAACTTTCTTTTTTGATTCATCTCCAATAGGAACTGACTCATCAATTAAATTTGGTATGCTTTTTAGAACCTCTAATCTTTGATTATTTATTTTTTCGCATTCTTTTTCTTTCTTTTCTATTTCTTTTGGAATAATTTTTGCTTTTTTTATTAACAGACTAATATCTTTTTTTTGTTTTTTTGCTTCGTTTATTTCCCGACTTATTTTATTTCTCTTCGACCTTAAAAAATCTATTTGTTGTTTTAACTTGCGCCATTTTTCGTCAAGTTTTAGAAAAATATCTATTTCTTTCTCGTCGTATCCTCTTTTTTTCTGATTTTCTTTTATAAGGTCCGGATTTTCCCTTATAAGTTTTACATCTAACATTAATTTTTAAAAAAAGAGAATTATTTAAATTTTGCTGATTCTACGCGTTAATTTTAAAAAAATAAGTTAACAGTATCTTATTCTACTTTTGTTTTTATGAAAATTAATATGTTCCAACTTTCCCGTTAATGATTAAAGAAGTTACTTCTTTTATTTTATCAAACCACCTTTCTGCGATGGAAGTTATTTTTTTTCTTTCTGTAAAGTTTATGTCATAAGGTGTCTGAATGCTGCATAAAAGAGGCTTATCTAAAGGATTTCCAATTCTGCTCAAAATTTTAACATATACTTCTTTGACAGAAGTTTTCTTAACAATTTCACTTGCTATTATATTGGCTAAAACATTATAGATTTTTCCAACATGTCTTGTAGGATTTTTTCCTGCAGCTGCTTCTAAAGACATGGGTCTGCAAAGAGTTATAAGTCCATTAACTCTGTTCCCCCTTCCAACCTGTCCATCATCCCCCATCTCTGCACTTAAACCAGTAACTGTTAGGTATATATCTTCTACACTTTTTGCTTCGTCTCTTTTTTTGTCAAGGGCATTTATTGTTACGTCTTCTATCCCTGTCTTCTTTATAATTTCTTCCTTAACTTTCTCCTTTATTTTGTAATACTCGTCTATATTTTTAATGTATTTGTCGATAAAAGCAATACTTATCGTAAGCTTTAATTTCCGCCCCACTCTTAATGCCATAACTTTAATGTCTTCTCCAACAGCAGGATATTTTTTAATAAATTCTTTTGAATTTAACATTTTCCCAACCCCAAGAACAATTTTTTCAGTTTTTGAAAAAGGAGCATAGCCAACACCAAAACTGGTATCATTCGCTAATGGAATTTCTCCGCGAAATACCTCTTTTAAATTTCCGGCTCCTTCTTTTATTTCTGCGATAATTTCATAATCTTCTTCCTTTAATGCATGAAACTGGCTAAGATAAGATTTTGCAACTTTCTCTGCTATTTTTTTAACATTTATTTTTTTATTTCCTGCTTGAGAAGTAGCTCTTCCGGAAATTATTATTTTTATTTTTTTAGTTACTTTTCCTCCTCCAAATTTTGGCTTGCTTTCTCCCGCCACAAGCAAAGCCTTATCTATATTATGATGCAAAACTCTTCCAAATCTCTTTTTATACTCAAGACTCAGTTCCCTAGAAACAGCCTCACAAATAGCATCGCAGATAGTATCCGGATGGCCTGAACATTTCCTTTCTATTATTTCTACCTCTTGTTTTTCTATAGGCAATAAGTTTATTTTTTCTAGTACTATATTTCTCATTTTACTTAATCTGAAAAAGCATTTCTAAAATTTTTAAATAAAAGAGGATTTAGGTTTAAAAAGATTTATTAATCATAAAGTATATATTATACTATGCTTCCAAAAATAATAGATTATGCTCCTTCTAAAATGGAGGAGATGTTAAAAAGTGTTTATAATTATAATTCTTCCTTCTCTTATGAAAAATTAGAAAAAATATTGTTTGCAATGTCTGTTATAGATAGAAAATTTTTTTATGAGGAAAAAGAAGCTTATTATGATACTGCCTTACCAATTGGAAGTGGTCAAACAATATCTCAGCCAAGTACTGTAGCAAGAATGTTATTGTTAGCAGATTTACAAGAAAATGAGGATGTCTTGGAAGTTGGAGCAGGTTCTGGATGGAATGCTTGTCTTATTGCATTTTTAGTTTATCCTGGAACTGTTTTAAGTGTAGATAGAATTAGAAGTTTAATAGAAAAAGCAGAGAAAAATGTAGCTAACTTAAAAAATCATCTAGAACAGACGCGACCACAAGATGTAGAAAAAATTAAAATAAGATTCCTTGCCGAAAATATTTTTGATAAAAAAAGATGTTGGAAAAAGAGATATGATAAAATTATAATCACTGCAGGAATATCCAACAAAAAAACTGAGAAAAAAATAGAAGAGTTGGCGAAAAGTTTATTAAAGAAAAACGGCGTATTGATATGTCCTTACACATCAGGACCTTTAATAATTTACAGAAAAAAAGACCAACTCAAAAGAGAGGAAACAAAAGAGCATTATATTTTTGTCCCTTTATTGGAAGGTACAGAATGAATGAAAGAGAAAGAAAAGAGGGGAGGTTATGGCCTTTTGCAACTGCAATAATTTTTTTAATTCTATTAGTTGGAGGATTATTTCTCTATTTTGCTACAGCTTCACCTTCAAAACCTAAAAACACTATTGAAAATCCAATTTCTCAAAACGTGTCTTATAAAGAAGCAGTTTTGGGGTTTAGTGAAGAGTATATAGATTATCTCGTTTTCTCTATTGGAGGATGGAAATTGCACAATCCTCCTGCATCAAGCGAAACTCCAAAAATAAAAGTAATTGTTGATTCTGACGTATATGTATCTGAGATTATTAATGGAGAAATAAAAACAAAAAGAAAAGAGATAAATAATGAAGATATAACCATCAGAACAACAAGAGAGGAAATAGTTAATGCAATTTTATCTTCAGACATGGGGAATTATATAAAACAATCTGTTCAAGAAGGAAAAACTGTCTTAGAATTAAAGGCAGACTATACAACCCTGTTTTCTAAAGGCTATCTTAACATTTATAAAGAGTTGACTGGCAAACCATTTACAGGAAGCGTAATCGAGATTTTTAAACAAAAATAAAAGAAACATAAATTTCTACAGATGAAATAAGTTTGAAAGATTCACTACCAATTGATTAAAATTTTCGATAGAAAAATTTATAAAGCATTATTATCGTGTAATATATAGTTTGTATTAGTATATTACAATTATTATAATTTTCAATATACATAACTGACTAAGGGAAAAGAAAAATTGAATTAGGTTTAAGAATTCAGTTAGAGTTAAAATGAAAGACAATTTCGACATATTTTTTAGAAGAAAACCCTCTCTCATGCTGGTTGCTCTGAAAAAATTAAGTAAAGCCAGATATGGTTCTATTCTAGCCAAAGAAGTTGATTGCACATATAGTCATGCTGTAAAAATTTTACAAACTTTAGAAAAACTTGGCTTAGTAACTTTCGAGAAAAAAGGCCGTATTAAACTTATAAAATTGACAAAAAAAGGACAGGATATTGCCGACAATATTGATGCTATTAAAAGACAATTAGGTTAAAATAAAAAAGAAATTTTATCATCTGCTTCTCTTCACACCGATTCTAGGACAATAACTATTAATTGGACACTTTGTGCATAAAGGAGAGAAACTTTGGCAGAATTCTTTTCCGTGAAGAACAAACAGACCATTGATTTCTTTCCAATATTTTTTTGGGAGGATTTTTTCAAGTTCTTTTTCTGTTTGTTCAGGAGTTTTTGTCATAACCCATCCGAGTCTATTAGAAACAACATGCACATGAACGTCTACGGGCAATACACATTTATCATAAGCAAAACATAAAACAATATTCGCTGTTTTTGGCCCGATTCCTTTTATTGATAGGAGTTCCTCCTTATTACTGGGAACTTTCCCTCCAAATCTCTCCAATATTTCTTTAGAAACATGTTTTAGAGTTCTTGCCTTTTTTTTATAATGTCCAGAACTATAAATTAATTTTTCAAGTTTTTTAATATTCATATTTGCGATTTCAGAAGGAGTAGAAGCGACTTTAAACAACTTTTTGCTTACACTTTCTGTATTTGCATCTTTTGTTCGTAAGGAAAGAAGACAAGAAATAAGGATTTTATAAGGATTTGGTTTTTTCCTCATCCTATTTAAAGTAGTTCTTCGAGTATAATGAAAATGTTTTGAGAGGATTTTTATTATTTTATCAATGTTTCTTCTTTTTACTATTTCTTTTTCCATCTTTAAAATAACTTGACAAACCTTCGATATGGCTTATTTTTTCTTTTAACAAGAATCCACGTAAAGTATTATCTAATTTAACTCCTGCCTCCAAAAGTTTTGATTTTAACAAAAAATAAAGTTGTTTTCCTTTTTTATCAAAATCTGTTAAGATACAAACTTTATCTTTTCCTGCTATTTTAAAAATTTGCTCTATTTTTTCTCCGAGAGATTTTCCAGTTTCGTGTATCACAAAAATCTTCGAAAATCCGAATTTTTGTAAAGCAAATTTATCTTTCTTGCCTTCTACTATAATCAAATGGTCTTTGGCTTTTTCAATTTGTCTCAAAAGCTCGTTCATCTTTTATATTACAATTATCCAAATCTTCAAAATGGATCCGGAGGGATTTGAACCCTCGACACCCAGGTTAAGAGCTTCACCACGATTCTGGTGCTCTAACCAGACTGAGCTACGGATCCTTTAAATTAGCAGGAAGAATGAATTTAAAAAATTAATTATCTAAAAATTCTTTTTAATGATTCTTCTTTTTTCTTCGGAACAAAAATAATGAAAAATATATTTTTAATTTAAATTACCTATACTCTCTCCAAGTATGTTTGCATTTTGTACATTTGAAAAACCTTGTTTCAGCTTCATCCCCGGCTCTTGTTTGAGCTGTCCAGAAATAAGCTTCTCTATGTCCACATTTGGGACAAACGGCATTTGTAATAGGGAAAACGTCAGTATCTTTATCTCTAATAACTCCCACCTCTTGTTTTTCCTGTAATTTTTCTGTCGCTTCTATTTTGACTTTATTTTTAGCAGCATAACCACATCTCACACAACCAAAATTTTTTCTTTTTTCTATAAAAACAGAACCGCACTTCGGACAAAATTCCATTAATGCTCTTATTAAAAAGGATTTATAAAACTTTCGTTAATTCGAAACACCCCATTGTCCATTCATTTAGGCAGATTTAGATAGATTTAAAAAATAATATCTGCTTGTTTTAACATGGGACTCTAGCTCAGTGGGAGAGCACATGGCTGAAGTTTAAATAGAAACCATGACGGCGGGGTTCGATTCCCCGGAGTCCCATTTGAAAAGATTTATAAATTAGGAATTATTAAAGGTAACATAACAAAAGAGGAAAATGTGTTTGGAAAAGTTTTGTGAGAAAGTGAGAAATTTTCATAAGACCGAAATAAATTGTTTGTTACATATAATCGCTATTATTGTGTTTGTTTATGCTTTATGGATCCATAGCATAGAATTGATTTTAGTAGCGATTTTAATTGCGATTATTGGACATATAACCCAAGAAGTTAAATTTAAACTGGATAAAAGAATTAAAAATTCGAAAAGAAGAAAGAAAGGAGCTCTGGAGTTGTCGATTGGAACTATTGTCGTAATTGTTATAGCAATAACAATGCTTATTTTAGGGATAGTTTTTGTTAGAAGTGTTATGTGTGGCGCTATGGGTTTAACTGGGGAATTAAATAGTAAGGTCAAAGGAGAAATAAATAAGCTTTTTGGTTCAACAGGAGGAGAAGTACAATGTCTGGGACAAAGTAGTGAACCTGTTAAAATAATTCCAGGAAAAACAAGTAATATTTGGTGTGGAATTAAAGCTCCTCAAACTGCCAAATACTCTATAACCCTGGTAGATTATAATGGAATTTATTCTTCTAAAAGTGAAATTAAAAAATGGATCACAATAGATTCTTGGACAGGGACAGTAGCTCCTGGAGATGATGTTCCAAAAAAAGTCATAATGTTAAACGTTCCCGAGAATGCTCCAGAGGATACAATAAGATTAAAAATTGTAATTAAGAAAGAAGGAACAATAATCGCAGAAAGGGATTTAGATTTTAAAATAAGTAGAAGCGGTTTCTTTAGAGCGGCTATGTGTTAAGCATGCAATAAAAATTCTTTAAAATTAAAAGAATTCGTTATAATTCAGTAATTCTTGAGAATTCATATATTTTTTTCAAACATTATATCCTTTTCAATAAAAATTTAGAAGAACAATTAGTAAGTTTCGCACTTCACCTGATAAAAACTTCTCTCATGGTCGCAGGAAGGGCATTTTTCTGGCGGCTCTTTTCCTTTATGCACATAACCACATTCTCTACATACCCACTCAACTTCTTTGTCTTTTTTAAAAACTGTTTTTCCTTCAATTTCTTTTAAAAGAGTCTTATATCTTTCTTCATGATGTTGCTCGGCGACGGCGATAGCCCTTAACCTTGTGGCAATTCTTGAAAATCCTTCTTTTTCTGCTATATCTGCAAACTCGAGATACATCTTTGTATACTCATAATTTTCCCCTGCAATAGCGGCTTTCAAATTTTCTTCTGTTGTTCCATAAACTGTTGGACAAGCTACTTCAACATTAATCTCATCAACTCCTTCTTTTTCTTTCAATTCTTGTATATGCTCAAATAATCTTTTTGCATGCTCTTTTTCATTATCTGCAGTAATTAAAAAAATCTCGCTTATCTGTTCATAACCCTCTTTTTTTGCAATCTTGGCATAAAATGTATATCTATTTCTTGCTTGACTCTCTCCTATAAATGCTTTAACTAAATTTTTTATTGTTTCCATTTCAAATTAAAATTTAATAAATTGTATACTTAAAAACACTATTTACACTTCTTCATCAAACTTTCAATCTAATAAAACAATTAAAATTGTTTAACTGAAAATCTCGCCCTTTCCTGCAATTAGAAAATAGAAATGAAAATTTAAATAGTTTTTGGTGGGAAGATTTTTATATTCTAAATTACAAGTTTAATCATGTTAAAACTCTACAATACTTTAACACGAAAAAAAGAGGTATTTAAGCCTCTAAAAGACAAGCAAGTTGGCATGTATACATGCGGGCCTACAGTATATTGGTATCAGCATATCGGCAACTTACGTAGTTATATCTTTGCTGATATCTTAAAAAGAGTTTTAATTTATAACGGATATAAAGTGAAACATGTAATGAATGTAACAGATGTTGGACATCTAACTTCAGATGCGGATACAGGAGAAGACAAAATAGAAAAAGCTGCTAAAAAAGAAAAGAAAAGTGCTTGGCAAATAGCTGAATTTTACTGGAAAATTTTTAAAGAAGACTTTAAAAAACTAAACATCATAGAGCCAGATATTTGGTGTAAAGCGACAGAGCATATAAGAGAACAAATAGAATTGATTAAAAAATTAGAGAAAAAAGGATACACTTACAAAACTTCTGACGGAATTTATTTTGATACGAGTAAGGTAAAAGATTATGGCAAGTTAGCAAAATTACGTATTAAAGATTTAAAAGCAGGCGCAAGAGTAAAAATAGGAGAGAAAAAACACAAAACAGATTTCGCATTGTGGAAATTTTCTAAACCTCCAGGCAAGAGACAACAAGAATGGGATAGCCCCTGGGGAATCGGCTTCCCCGGATGGCATATTGAATGCTCTGCAATGTCAATGAAATATCTTGGAGAACATTTTGATATACATACTGGAGGAGTAGATCATATTCCTGTTCATCATACTAATGAAATAGCCCAAAGCGAAGCAGCAACAGGAAAAAAATTTGTTAACTATTGGGTCCATGGAGCTTTCTTAACATTTAAAGGGGAAAAGATAAGTAAAAGTAAAGGCGGATTCTGCACAATTTCAGAACTTGAAGAAAAAAATTTCGAACCTCTTGCATATAGATATTTCTGTCTAACTGCGCATTATAGAAGCCAGTTAGAGTTTAGTTTTGAAAATCTAAAAAATGCACAAAATGCCTACAGAAGACTAAAAAATATTATATCAGATATTAAAGATGATAAGAAGATAAATAGAAAGTATCTAACAGAATTTGAACAAGCCATCAATAATGACTTAGATATGCCTTCTGCTTTAGCTGTTTTATGGCGGCTTGTAAGAGACAAGGAAGCCAAAGGAAAAATTCAAACTATAAAAAAGATGGAAGAAGTTTTTGATTTAAATTTATTAAAAAAAGAAAAAATTAAAATTCCTAAAGAGATTCTTGAGCTTGTTAAAAAAAGGGAAGAAGCCAGAAAAGAAACTAATTTTGAATTGTCTGATAAATTAAGAGAAGAATTAAGGAAAAAAGGATGGCAAGTGGAAGATACAAAATCAGGAAGTAAAGTGAAAAAGATTAATTAGTCCAAAATAGGTAAAGACTCTTGCTCAATTTAACTTTATAAATGTTTTTAAAGATTGAAAACTTGAATGAAACAACAAAAAATGAATTCGTCAAAGTTTCTAAATTTAAAATATAAGCCAAAAGAGAGTGATTTAATTTGCCTTTTCAGAGTGGAGCCTGCGCGAAGTGTTTCAATTAAAAAAGCGGCTGAAACAGTTGCTCTTGAAAGTTCAATTGGAACGTGGAATGAAGTAACGACGGAGAAGAAATATATGCAGGATTTAGCTGCAAAAGTATTTTCTATTAAAGGAAATATGGTTAAGATAGCTTACCCTGCTGCTCTTTTTGAAAAAGGAAATGCTCCCAATATTCTTAGTAGTATAGCAGGCAATATTTTTGGAATGAAAGTAGTGAAGAATTTAAGACTCGAAGATATTAAAATTCCTAAAGCAATTTTAAACTCATTTTATGGGCCTAAGTTTGGTATTAAGGGTGTAAGGAAAATGTTGAAAGTAAAAAATAGGCCATTGTTAGGAACAATTATAAAACCAAAATTAGGACTTAGAACGCAAGATCATGCAGAAGTTGCTTATGAAGCCTGGCTAGGGGGATGTGATATTGTTAAAGATGACGAAAATCTTGCTTCTCAAAAATTTAATGAGTTTGAAGAAAGACTTGCAAGAAGTTTAGAAGCCGCCAATAAAGCAGAAGAACAAACAGGAGAAAAAAAAGCCTATCTTATAAATGTAACAGCTGAAACAAAAGAAATGATGAAAAGAGCACAATTAGTAGAAGATTTGGGAGGAAAATATGTAATGATAGATATTGTAACAGCAGGATTCGCAGCTGTTCAATCTTTAAGAGAATCTGATTTTAAACTTGCTATCCATGCACATAGGGCAATGCATGCTGCCTTCACACGTAATAAAAAACATGGGATAAGTATGATGGTTTTAGCCGATATTGCAAGATTAATTGGAGTTGACCAATTACATATCGGAACTGTTGTCGGAAAATTAGAAGGAACCCTTAAAGAGGTTTCTGAACTGTGTGAAGAAATAGAAAAGAAGAAAGTTAAAGAAACTAAACTAAGGTTAAGTCAAGACTGGGGGAAGATAAAACCTGTTTTAGCTGTTAGCTCTGGAGGCTTACACCCAGGACATGTTCCTTATCTTATAAAACATTTAGGAAAAGATTTGGTGATACAAATGGGGGGAGGCATTCACGGACATCCAAGTGGAACACTAAGAGGAGCAATCGCAGCAAGACAGGCAATAGATGCTACAATGAGAAGTATAAGTTTAAAAAAATATTCTAAGAATCACACAGAATTGAAGGTTGCATTAGAGGAATGGGAGAAAAAAGTTTAATAATAGCCTTTCTTTCTTTTCTTTATGAAAGAAATAAAATTTAGAGAATTTATCACAAGTTCGGGGAAAAAAGTTTTGGGAGGCAAGTCTGCTGAAAACAATGAAGAACTGATAAAACAAGTAGAAAAAAATGAAATTGTTTTACACACCGCAAAACCAGGAAGCCCTTTTGTCAATATAAAATTTAAGGGAAGAGTAAGTAAAAAAGATATTTATGAAGCAGGAATATTTTGTGCTCGTTACAGTCAAGACTGGAGGGACAACAAACGAGATGTAGTAGTTCATTATTTTAAAGGAAAAGAAATTTATAAAAGAAAAGATATGAAACTCGGAACATTTGGTGTAAAAAATTTTAAAGAAATTAAGATAAAAAAAGAAGACATTGAAAATTTCAATAATATATTTATGTAAAATGAAATCTTCTCAAGTATCTCTGCAAATAGGTAAAAGAGGATTAACACACGGCACTATTGAAGCAATAAAAAATGCATTTAAAACAAGAGAGAATGTTAAAGTTTGTGTTTTAAAAAGTGCAGGTCATGAAAAAAAGAAAATTAAACAGATAGCAGAAGAAATTCAAAAAGAGTTGGGCGAGAGATATACTTATAGAATAATTGGGTTTACAATTTTCTTAAAAAAATGGCGGAAAGCGAGAAATTTTAAATAAATCGATCTTTGAGTCCTCAGCTCTGTTTCGTTCTGCTACGCTCCTCGTCTATGGCTTCGGAGAATATAACACACATTCAACAAAATTCAGGCGGCTCACTTAGATATTAATTAGAGTAAAAAAAGAAAGCAAATCAAAATTAGTCTAATGGCCTATATTGACATTCTGTTGCCAAGATATATCTTTTTGGATCCGTATCCAATTCAATTATTGTTCTATATGGTTCTTCTACATCATCTCTAACGATTCTTCCTTTTAAAGTTCTTGAAGTATCATAGTTAAAACAAACTTCTACAACTTTGTCTAAATGTTCTCCTTGTTGAGGGAATCTATCAAAACCTACATTTTTTACAACGCCCATTTTAATCCACCTTACAAATAGTATAAACTTAATCTTTATAAATCTTTAGGGTGATGGGGGCTTTGCCTTGATACGCCGATTTTTTACTTTGGATTTTTCGGCTTCGCCCAACGTTGCACTAAAATCCAACCTTCGCTAACGCTCAGGGAAACTAACACGCATTGTGCGAAATTCACTCCGCCCACCCTTTCAATACTTTTATAAATAATTAAAAATTACTAAATTAGTAATATGAATAAAAAATTCAATATTCAGGTTCCAAAAGAACATTATTTTGGAAAATACGATGATTTAATGAGATTTATATCTTATTTTTATCAAATTGATTTGGTCAGAAAATTAAAACCAAACAATGTTCTTGAAGTAGGAATTGGAAATAAAACTGTTTCTAATTATCTTAAACAAAATGGAATAAAAGTTGATACTTGTGATTTTAATAAAGATCTTGAACCAAATTATGTTGCTGACATTAGAGAGTTACCCTTTAAGGACAAATCTTATGATGTTGTTATGGCTTGTGAAGTTCTTGAACATATCCCTTGGAAAGATGTGGAAAGAGCATTAAAAGAACTCCATAGAATTTCAAAAAAACACGTCCTTATTTCTATTCCTTATTCTTCAACAGGATTTGAATTGCTGTTCAAATTTCCACTAATTGGTAGAATTCTCAAAAGACCTTTTTTGGATTTATTTTTAAGAATTCCCTATTTTTTCATTGGGATTAAATTTTCTGGTGAGCACTATTGGGAAATGGGTAGAAGAAATTATTCAAAAAGAAAAATAAAATCACTTTTTGGAAAGTATTTTAAAATAATAAAAGAAATTAGGCCTATTTTAAACCATTATCATTATTTTTTTATTCTTGAAAAAAAGTAGGAGGCGGGGCTCCGTGAACTCAAAATTACTTCATAATTTTGGTGCTAACGCACTCGCACAACAGCGATTATACTCAATTGCGAGTCCGCCTCTTTCAGAGGTTGCCACCGAAAATTTTTAATGTTGTTTCCTTCGTTAAAATTCACAAACAAAAAAGAAGTAACAAAAATGTTTCACAAATCGTCTAACAAAATTTTAACGAAATTGCTGAAGATTTTAAAATAAATAAAAACGAAAGAAAGATTATAATTTTTCAACTAATGTTTTGCTTTCTATTTGTCGTCCAGAAAATTGAGTTTTTTGTATTTGTGTCATCCAGTCTACATATCTTTTTTCAGGACCCGGATTTGGCAAAACACTTGGTTTTGTTTCTTTTTTAGGTATTTGTGTCATCCAATCAGCATATTACCTTTCTGGACGATTTTCTATTGCATTTGGATTATACATTTTAATTCGCCTTAGAAATAGTATAACTTATTCCTTTATAAATCTTTCCTAATTTACTACTCTGAAGTTAATATTGACGCCCGATTCTGAACTCAAAATCCTTTGGATTTTGCCCCGCTGCGCTCTCGCTAACGCTCAGGGCACATAACGCGCATTAAATGAAATATTACTCGGCGGTTTTATCAGCACTAATTATCTTTTCAATTCCTTGTCTTATTTCTCTTAGAAAATCTTCAACATTCATATCTCCCGCATTAATTTCAAAGTTCCCGACTCTAATACAATGTTCAACGGTTTGTTGTTTTGAGTAATCTAAATTTTTATAGACTACTACTATACATTTACCATACTGATCTAATTCAAATGTTTTAGGATGTGCATTTATCTGAATATAATACTCCCAAATAGGTCTTTTCATATTTTTAGATTAAAGAAAAATATTTAAATATCTCGATTACAAACCGCCAAGTAATACTCAAAACTTTTTATACTTGCAAAGCTCATTAAAAAGTTTTGGTTTTCTCTCCGAGAAAACTCACTTAACAGCGATTATGTCTATTCAGAATTCGGTCTAAATGATGCAATTATCAGAAGACATTTTCATTATTACCTCTTTTCCTAATAATTCTTCTAGTTTTTTCCTGAAATCTTCCTCGTTTTTTTTCACATCCTATTGCTTCTATTGAAGAAAGGCTACCAGAGGCTACTTGAACAAAAAATCCAGGAGATATAAAATATCTATACATTCTTCCAGAATCATCTTCTGTTTCCCAATCCCTCCAACCAAGATATCTTACATC
>JAFCEO010000013.1 GCA_017609085.1 Candidatus Pacearchaeota archaeon
TGATTAGAAAAGAGGCGAAATTTTAACTATTTTGGCCTAAATTGAAGGTTCAGATAATGTATCTTGTACGAACTTTTTAAGTGTAAAAAGGGCTTTGATTAAAAGTTTTTATCAAAACCTAAAAGTTTTATTTTAGGGTTTAAAGCTGAAATAAAGGATAGTTGTCTTTATTTTTCTATTTCTTATAAGTGTCTTAGGAAGTGATTTTATAAACACAAATTTTAATCGGATAAATTGTAGTATTATTTCAAATAAATTTTAAAGGATTTTAAAATAAATTTCTTTTGAAGGTCACAAAAAAGGAAAAGATAAGGATTGAAGAAATAATTATTGGAAGAATCCACATTTAACACTTAAAAAAATTTATATATTGCTTTATTCTCTATAATCATAATACTTTTTATAAAAAAGTGTTTGAGAGTTAGAAGGAAAAATTTTAATAGGACGAAGCTGATCTAAAAAAGTTTAAGCTATATCTTTTATTATATTATTTAACTAATTTTATATAAAAATTACTCAAAAAAATATAGATTAAAATTTTTAAGCAAAAACTAAAAATTTTAATCGAATCCTGTTTTAGTAATTTTATGTTTTTGTTTTAAAAAGTAGTAAAGAATAGCTGGAATTCTCATTTCTTTAAAAGAAGATCTACAAATGAAAAACCCATTTATTTTATTAAGAGCTTCTCAAGAACTTATGAAAGTGAAGAAATTGAATCTCGCATTTAGAAAAAATCTGAAATTTGTATAAAAAAGAGCGTAATAAAGATTGTAAAAATGGATTGTTAGTTAAACTTTTGCAATTATATGTTAAGTGTTTTAGATAATTTAAAATTTAATATAGACTTTGCTGACTTTAAATTTTTGGTAAATTTTAGTTTTTTTGAAAAATATTTTAGTAATTAAAAATTTTAATTAATGGTTGGTCTTTCAGCCTTCTTTTGATTTTTTCCGACGATAAGGTAAGTTGTTCATGATTTAAACAGCATCAAACAAACAGCTGTTCATATTTTAAACGTCAAAAAATTTAAAAATAGTAAATTTTTAAGTCTTTTATGTTCGGATGGTTTAAGAGAAAAAGAGTGAAAAAAGAGGATATTGAAAAAATTGAGAAAGGTGTTCAAACAGGCTTTGCCCGCATAAAAGAAGATATTTCAAACATCTCTGCATGGATAAAACACCTGAAAGAGGAAGAAGAGAGACAAGATGACGAAATTTCTGACATTTATGAAGAGCTATCGTCGATAAGAAATGAGCTTGAGAACATAAAAAATATGATAGATATTCTTGGAAATAAGAAGTTGTTTAAACAACCACAAACATCGTTTAATAAACAAACAGCTGTTCAAGCTGTTCAAACACCTGTTCAAACACCTGTTCAAAGTACATTTTTGGATAATTTTTTAGATAATTTATCAATAACTGAAAGAGCAATTATATGGGTCTTACTAAATTCGGATCTAAAATTAAGTTATGACGACTTAGCTGCAATGTTGGGAAAAGAGAGAGCCACAATTAGAGGGCAAATAAACAGCATAAAACAGAAAAGTGAGGGTTTAATAGCTGAGCAAATTGAAAAAAATAATAAAAAAAGATTCTATATTCCTGACAAAATAAAGAGTATTCTTCTAAAAAAAGTAAAAGTGAGAGTTAGAAGAGATAAAAAAAGAAGTAAACGTAAAGATGAAAGACAAATTTAAAGATTATACGAACTTCTAAGGGAGATTAAACGAACTTAAAAAAATGTTTAATAATCAAAAAAAGTAAAAGTGAGAGTTAGAAGAGATAAAAAAATGTAAAAAAAGAGAGAATTAAAAAGAGAGATATAGGAGAAAGTAAAAAAAGTGAGGGAAAAAATAAGAAAAAAAGAATTTGTAATAAAAAGGGAGAACTTAAATAAATTAAAAAAAGAAAAAATAAGGGACAAAGAAAAAATTTAGTCAAATCTGAAAATTTATAGATTTGAAAGGCTAAGAGAAGGAATTTTGAAAAAAAAGGAAAAAATCTTAGTTAGCAGAGCTTTTCAAATTCGTTACACCGAAAATCTTAGAAAGAGACTTGTGAAAAAGGAAAAATGAGGGAAAAAATAGGAAATTTATTTGTTTAAGACTTTAAAAAGGCCAAATTTTAAATATTCCTTAATTGAATAATAGTATCTAAAGTAGCTATTTTTTTTAATTCTGGACTAATATGAAGTATTATCTTTTTATTATTCAGTTTTTCCTTAGTTATTGGTATTCCTTTATTTATAAGTCGTTGAACATGATCTCTTATAGAGGATTGAGAAAGATTCAGCTTTGAAGCTAATTTATCATAAGTGACTTCGAAATTTTGTTCTTCTAAAGTGTAAATAGTTGAAAAAACAAGCATTTCTTGTTTTGTTATTCTCTTAAACTTTCGTCTTATCTCTTTTTTTATAATGTCAAGAGAATCAAGGATTTGAGAAGCTTCTGTTATTTGTTGATGAATAGATTTTTCTTGGTCAGAATTTTTAGGCACTACATTAAAATTATTATTTTGTATTTGAGGATTTTCAGAGGGTTTTGTAGTTGGTAAAATATGTTTTTCTATGTTAAAAAGTGTTTGTCGAACTGTTTGTCTGTCTGTCTGTCTGTCTGTCGAAACCCCTTCATTTCCTGTGGAAGTAGGTAAATTTGAGCTTTTTAACCCCTCTATTTCCTGTGGACGTGTCGAATTCGCAGGATGTGTCGAATTTATGTGTCGAAGTGTCGAATTATGTGTCGAATTTTGTTTTAATGTATTTTGAGTCAAATTTCTAAGTTTTAATTGAATAATGTCTTCGTTCAGCTGTTTTAGAAATTTATTTATCTCTATAAATTCTTTTTTTAGTAGAGAAATTTCATTTTCTAAAAGAAAAATGTCTTCTTTTATGCGAGAAAAAGCCTCTTTTAATTTTTCTTCATTCATCTTATTTTTAATCTTCTATTTTATTTAAAGGTTTAGTTAATAGAAAACATATATTATTGGTATTGATTGTAAATTGAATAAGCTTTGTTACTAAGGCGCCATTTTATTCTCCTAGAAAAAGCTATTCCACGTGAATTCTTTCTTATTGGAACTACTAAATTTTTTTGCCATAGCTCTTTTAGAAGGGTTTTTGTGAATTCTTCATCTCTTGCTATTTGCCTTGCAATCTCTGCTGTAAAAAGTGTTCTTGGAAAATTCATATATAAAGCTGCAAGAATTTGTTCTTCTATTTTATCTTTTTTTTCCTGACTAATTCTTGGCATATAATCTCTTGTAAAATAGTATTTTTAAATTATGTGTAGGACTCTTCAGTTAAAAATTTAATTGAAGAAGGGAGTTTATAAACTTACAATAAAGACCGACACTTATAGAAAGATTAAAATTCCAGTAAAATCGTTTTAGTAAAAAGAAGATAAGAATATTTATTAATGCAATAGTCTTATTGAAAAAATGAAAAAAGAGGTAATTTTTATTTTTTTATTAATGAGCATTTTTGCTTTAGAAGTAGAAGCGGTAGATTCGCCTAATATTCCGAAAGATTGTACTAATCAATCTTTAGAGTCTCTTTGGGATTCGATTTTCTCTGAAAGTTCTGTAGGAGTAGTGATTAATGTAAATGATTCTTATAATGAGGGGGGTGGCTGCCCACTTTATTTTATGTATAAAACAAAAGATAATGAAAAAGTGTGGTTTTTGTGGGGTTCGGAAATGCAGTTCTTTTTTCTTAAAATGCAAATAATCGAAGCAATATATCTGGAAGGAAAAGCTGAAATAGTAGATATGATAATAAATGCTAGCTTACTAAACCCTCAAAATTCTGGAAAAAATATTACTAGCTATCTTCTTGACCTTATTAATAATAGAACAATTACTTCTCTTGGAGAGGCAAGTAACGAATTTGTAGAGAAATTTAATCGAACAGGAAAAAATTGGATTACTCAAGTGAATGGGAGTATGGTTACTTACAGTTTCAATGAGACTAATGAAGTTGGAAATCTTTCTGAAACAGTTGTTGGTGCAGTCTTTGCTAATGAAACTTTAGATTTATATGTTTATACGTCAGTTATTAATTTGAATTGGACAGATAACAACCAAAGCAATTTGAAGTTCGAAGGAGAAATCAAAGATTTAGTCTTTGAAAGAAATAGTAGTTGGAATTATGCTTTCAACGTTAGTGACTACTTTAAACCGTGTTGCCAAACGCGAGAGTATAAGTGTATCTTTAGTGATAATAATTTAAACGGACAAGACATTAATTGCAGCATAGATTCTGAAGGAAAAGTCAAGTTTATGCCAAGAACAAATTTTTTAGGAACGCGTCAATTTAAAATAAAAGTAAGTGACGGGGTGGACACGGTTTATTCTAACTGGTTTAATGTCTCAATTGTGGAACACATAAATCATGCTCCTCAATTAATCAAACAGTTTCCGCTACTAACCATTTTTAAGAACACTGAAAATTTTACAGTAAATTTAGATGAATATTTCTTTGACCCTGATGGAGATTTTCTAACATTTAGGACAACAAAACCAGAAAACATTAGTGTTAATTTAGAACAGCATTTTTTAATATTATCTCCTGACAAAAATTTTACTGGTCTAAGAAAGATATGGATTTATGCAAATGACTCTCAAGAAGAGATTAGTAGCGGGAAAGTAGATATTATTGTTTCTGAAAAAATAATTCATACTTCCAAAAATGATGCAAAAAATAACACAAAAAACAGTGCCCCCATCATAATTGATTATAATTCAGTAAATAATCTAAATTTTAAAGAAGAAATTAAATTTTATGTAAATGTCAGTGATCCTGAAAATGATTCTCTTATTTATAGATGGTATTTAGATGGGCAAGAAATTTCTGGAAATTCAAATTATAAAACTTTCTCAGATTTAAAAGAAGGAGACCATGTAGTTGAAGTTAAAATTAGCGATGGGCAAAATATAGTAAACAAGATTTGGAGTTTTTCTGTCACCCATTCAAACAAAAAATATTTTATATTCTATTTAATATGCATTTTTCTCAGCTGTTTAATTCTAATTGTAATATACTTGATTATCAGAATCTCGCTCAACAAAGACAATGGAAGTAAAAAGACTGGTGTCGAAGAAGTAGAGTTTAATTAGATTTATTCTACCAAATTGTGAAAGTTTTTTAATCTTTAATAAAATAAGAAAGAATATGGAATATCAAGAAGCTAAATTATATAAAAAAGAAGAAATAATGAATGTTTTAGATGATTTAGTTAAAGAATGGTTTTTTTCAAAATTCGAAAACTTCAGTCTTCCGCAACTGTATGGGGTTATGCCGATTTTTGAAAGAAAAAATATTCTTATTAGTGCGCCGACAGGAGGAACAAAAACATTAACTGCTTTTTTATCGATATTAAATTATCTTGTGAGTTTAGCAAGAAAAAATGAATTAGAGGATAAGGTTTATGCAGTTTATGTCTCTCCTTTAAAGGCCTTAAGTAATGATGTTCATGTTAATCTTGTTTCTCCTTTAAAAGAAATTGAAAAAATTGCTGAAAAAAAGGGCATTAAGTTACAAAAAATAAGAGTTGGTTTAAGAACTGGAGACACTCCTTCTTCTGAAAGGAGTGGAATGTTAAAAAGAGCACCTCATATTTTAATAACAACACCTGAAACACTGGCAATAGTTTTAACAACAAGGAAGTTTGTTGAATTAATGAAAGGAGTAGAATTTATAATTGTAGACGAAATTCATGCCCTAGCTAATAAGAGAGGAGTTTATTTGTCATTATCGCTTGAAAGGTTAGATGAAATTTCGATAATGCCTTTAATCAGGATTGGATTATCTGCAACAATTGCACCACTTAAGGAAGTCGCCAACTTCTTAGTTGGACAAGATAGGAGTTGCATAATAGCAAATGTTGAATTCAATAAAGAGTTAGACATAAAAGTTTTAACTCCTGTAGAAGATTTAATAGAAACTACAGGACAAGAACTACATTCTTCTCTCTATAGTTTATTGGATAATCTTATACAAAAACATAAAACGACTCTCATTTTTACCAATACGAGGTCTGCTACAGAGAGAGTTGTTCATCATTTAAGAGAAATGTTTCCTTCGCGATATCTTGAAGAGATTGGAGCTCATCACTCTTCTGATATATTGACTTGGTTATTTTGTTGGGAAGTCCGAAGTCTGTAGCAAGAGCGTTGCAAAGAATTGGAAGAGCAGGACATAAGTTGCGAGGAGTATCTAAAGGAAGATTTTTAGCTTTAGACAGAGATGATTTAATTGAGTGTTGCGTTTTGGCAAAAGAAGCTGTAGAAAGAAAAATAGACAAGATTCAGATTCCTCAAAATTGTTTAGATGTTCTTGCTCAACAAATTTATGGAATGGCGATTTATAAAGTATGGAAAGAAGACGAGTTATTTGGCTGGAGAATATGAATTAGAAGCAAAAGATGTCTATGCTAAAATTTGGTATGATAAGGAAAATAGGCAAATAGGCAAAAGAGGGAAGCTGGCAAGAATGATTTATATGACTAATATAGGCACTATTCCTGAAGAAAGTTTTGTTAATGTTATTGTTTCTACTGGAGATAGGAAAGGAGAGAAAGTAGGTGTCATAGATGAGGCTTTTTTAGAAAGAATGAAAAAGGGAGACGTTTTTGTATTAGGAGGCCATAAGTATCAGTTCCTTTATACTAGGGGGATGAATGTTTATGTAAATGCTAGTGTTAAAAGACCTCCAACCATACCTAGCTGGTTTTCAGAAATGTTGCCTCTAAGTTTTGATTCTGCTTTAAGTATTCAGAAGTTTAGAAAAATTATGGAAGAAAAATTAAAAAAAGAAAGTGCAGAGGAAATAAAGGAGTTTATTAAAGATTACCTTCACTGTAGCGAAAAGGTCGCTTCTGCAATATATAATTATTTTTATGAGCAATATGAGTATTCTAAAATTCCCCATGAAAAAAGGTTAGTTGTAGAGTATTATAAGGGAAGAAAAAATTATGTTATTTTTCACTCGTTGTATGGAAGAAGAGTAAATGATGCTTTATCGAGAGCTATCGCATATTTAACAGCAAGAGTGGGGGGAAGAGATATTGAAATAGGAATAAATGACAATGGTTTTTTTCTTGCCGGTGAAAAATTGCAAATAGAAAAGGCATTGAAATTTTTAAATTCTGAAAATATAGAAGAAGTTCTAAAAGAAGCTATCGACAAAACAGAAATATTGAATAGAAGATTCAGACACTGTGCAACAAGAAGTTTAATGATCTTAAGAAGTTACAAAGGTAAAAACAAAAGTGTTAGAAGACAACAGATGAAAAGTCACTTTTTATTAGCTGCTGTCAAAAAAATTTCGAAAAATTTTCCTATATTGAAAGAAGCGAAAAGAGAAGTGTTAGAAGATTTAATGGATATTGAAAACGCAAAACAAGTGCTAAAATGGATTAAACAAGGGGAAGTGAAAATCGAGAAAGTTCATACAAGACTACCCAGCCCTTTTGCTCTTAATTTAATTTTACAAGGATATATTGATTTATTGAAGATTGAAGATAAAATAGAATTTTTAAAGAGGATGCATAAAGAACACTTAAAAGAAATTGAAAGAAAAGAGGAAATCTAACAACTATATTTTACTATAGAATTGTTTTTAAAGATTTATTCTTTTTAAGATTTATGGAAGGTGTTATGATAATTGCTGATTCTAAAGGAAAAGGTTACAATTTTGCAAAAAATATTTATGAATATGTGTTAAGAAAAAAAGAAAGAGATTTTCCAATAGATTTATCAGATATTGAAAGAACAAAATTTAAAGATGGGGAAATTAAAATTAAAATTTCGAAAAATGTGAGGAGGAAAAAATGTTTTTTAATACATGACTCTAACAAAAATCCTTATGAGTGGTTTACAGAACTTGTTTTTAAATTAGAAGCTATAAATTTTTCTTCCCCATCTGAAATTAATGTTGTTCTACCCTACACAAGATTCGCAAGGCAAGACAGAAAGGATGAGTCGAGAGTGAGTGTAAATGCGAAAGCATTAGCACAAGTTGTTTCTTTGTATGCCACAAGAGGTATGACTGTTGACTTACATAATCCCCAAATGCAAGAATATTTCGATATACCTTATGATAACCTATACAGTTTTCCTGTTCTTGTGGATTATCTTCAAAGGAATCATAAAAAAATTTTAGAAGATCTTGTAGTTGTAACCCCTGATTTGGGTGGAGGAAAAAGAGCAGAAAGTTTGGTTAAAAGATTGGTTAAATCAGGAGTAAAAGCAGAAGTTGCTATTGGTTATAAAACAAGAAAAAAAGAAAATGAAGTAGAGAGGACCATGATTATTGGGAATGTTGAAGGAAAAAATTGTTTGATTGTGGATGATATAATTGATACAGGAAATACAATAATTAAAACTGCTGAAAAATTAAAAGAAAAAGGTGCTAAAAAAATCTTTGTTTATGGAACACATGGTTTATTCACTGAAAGAGACAATGAATTTGAAATTTTTGATAAAATTTTAGTTAGTGATAGTTTAAGATGTCCTAAAATTAGAAATCTTGAAGTTGTTTCATTGGCTAATTTATTTGGCGAAGCTATTTACAGAACGATAATTGGTGAATCTCTAAGTGATTTATTTGACAAAAAATAATTATTTTATAGGTTTTGAGAATTCTTTCTCTACTTCTTTTCTAAAATAAGGTCCTGAGTTATAAGTACAAAAAGGATAAAGGCATCCATTGGGAGCTGCGTAATGAACAACACATCTCTGAACCCTCTCTGTTTCATAATTATAAGAATCTTGGAAATGCATTCCTGCCACTATTAAGAGTTTCCATTTCTGTCCTGAAAGGACTTTTTTCTTGAATAAATTGTCTGTGAAATGTTTTCTGTCTGTAAAAGTATTTATGTAAGAGAAAAACTCTTTAAATGACATATTATTTGGAGCTTTATCCTGGTCGTAAAATTCCTCCAACTGTTTGGCGAAATTTAAAACATCGAATTTTGATCTTAAATTTTTGAAATATTTTCTTCCACTATAATTATTGTAAATTTCTTTCATTTTTGTCATTAAACCTACAACATCTATAAATCTTGGTAACGGCACATGCTGGGGATTTTCTTTATTTTCAGTATCTACAATTAAATAAGTGCCGGTTCCACAATGAGCGTGGCATGAAATTTGGGACCGAATTTCTCCAGTAAGAACCTCTAAGAAACGAGAAAAAGGAGAAACAAATGCGAGAGGATACCAATCTTGTTTTTTTATGTATGGGAACTGTTTTTCTGTTTCGTGAGCAAGGTCAGTTAAAGTGAAACGCATTTTGTTTTTTTCTTTTTCAGGAATTCTACCAGTTAAAGCAACTGGTTGCCAAGAGATTGCACAAATAGAATTTATGTTTTCTATAGCAAACTTATAAATATCTCCAATCTGATGGTCATTTATTCCTTTGACTATTGTTGGAACGAGAATAGTTCTTATCCCATACTTAGACGCATTCGAAATTGCTTTCTTTTTTATTTCTAGTAGAGATCTACCCCTAATTTTTTTATAAATATCATCTGTGATTCCATCAAACTGCAAATAAAGGACATTCAAACCAGCTTCGCTGGCTTTTTTTGCAAATTCTTCGCCAGACATTCCGTTTACACCATTAGCAAGTGTAATTCCGTTGGTTGCTATTTGAATTTGAGTAAATCCAATTTTTCTAGCCTCTCTAACTATATCTAAAAATTTTGGGTGAAGGGTCGGTTCACCGCCTGAAAATTGCAAACAAGGAGTATGTGCTGGTTGTAAATTATAAAGATTGAGCATCATTTCTTTTACTTGTTCAAAGCTTGGCTCATAAAGATAACCTGAAGCGTCTGCTGTTGCAAAACAAATAGGACATTTTAGATTACACCTATTTGTTAAATCTATAACACCCATCATTGTTGTTGATTTATGCTCTGTACATAAACCGCAATCAAAAGGGCATCCTTTTTGTTTTGTAGCTTGAGGATTTAAAACTCCCAAGAAGTCATTAAAAGAAAGTTTTTCCATACGCAAGAAGAAGTCTTTATCGTTAGACAAAATTTCTTTAAAAGAACCGTGCTCTAAACAAGTCTTTTCCATCACAACATTAGTCCCTTCTATAGAAAGAGTTGCTTTTATCTTTTTGTTGCAGTCGGGACACAAACTTTCTACAATTCTTGGAAAATTATTGTATTTCTGTGTTTCTTTTTCAAGAAGTTCTGCCATAGAAGTTTAAGGAAAGAGGGATTTTTAAAGGTTGCTTTTTTATTTTTATAATGGAAATAAAATTTGAATTTATAGATAAAACTCTTTATTTCCCTAAAGACAAGATATTAGTTATTGCTGATTTACACATAGGTTATGAAGAATCTTTAAATGAAAAAGGGATTTTTATTCCAAGAAGTCAGTTTAAGGAAACTGTAAAGGATTTGAAAAAGATTCTTCGAAAAATTAAAAGTAAAAAATTAAAGAAAATAATCATATTGGGAGATTTAAAGCACGAATTTGGGAAAATTTCTCGTCAAGAGTGGAGAGAGGTGGGGAAAATTCTAGATATTTTTAAAGATAAAAGTGAAAAGATTGTGTTAGTTAAAGGAAACCATGATACTATTTTAGAGCCAATAGCAGAAAGGAAGGACGTTGAAATAAAAAATTATTATGTTTTTAAAGAATTTTGTTTCTTGCATGGACATAAACTTTTCGAGAATTGTCTAAATAAAAAAATAAAAATTATTATTTTAGGACATCGGCACCCGGCTGTTATGCTGTCAGATAAATATAAAAGAGAAAAGTATAAATGTTTTTTAGTTGGAAAATGGAAAAATAAAAAAATAATAATTCTTCCAAGTTTCTTTCCAATTATTGAGGGTAGCGATATTGTGAATTATGGTGAGAATAAACTTTTTATTAAAGAAAAATGTTTAAAAAATTTTGAGGTTTTCATTCCTATTTCTGAAAAAGAAGTTTATAGATTTGGAAAATTGAAAACAATTATATAAGCGCCGGCGCTAGGATTCGAACCTAGATGTCATAAAGACACTCGCTCTCTTGTTTTATTCGAGGCGAGCCCATTAACCATTCTGGCACGCCGGCATATTTACATAAAAAGAAAAAAGGTTTAAAATTTTTGTTAAAATTTATTTAACCAGCATAATTTACTTTATTGCTCGCTTGTTTCGACAGCCTTGGAAGAGGTATGTGTGGTGGTAAAGAGAAATCTTCTTCTAATTGTAGAGCCTTAAGATTGCACTTGGACATTATAAAATTGAAAACAAAGACTCTTAAATCGTCGTTTAACTTCTTTTTTTTCCATTCCTTGAGAATTGTTTTAATGTCTTTAGGGTTATCTGGAACCACTAAAACAGTTCCTTTAAAAGATAATTCTGCAAAAGATGGCTCATATTTTATTGAATAGGTGTAAGAAAATTTCAAAATTTCTCCAGCGAGATCTATTTTTTCTTTTTCAATATCATCTATCTGGAGATTAGTCTTAATTTCAAGTTTCCCTTTAATATCTTTTTTTCTTTCTACTTCGAATTTTTTAAAACTGAATCCTATAATCCTCATTTTACTAAAATAAAAAATATTGGTTTAAAAATATTTGTATACCTGATTAAATTTAAATCAAATCTTCTTCAGAAACGACAACAAAATCTCCTATTGCAACAACTGCAGAGTATGGGATGAGTGTTTCTTTTTGAGCAGATTTTTCTAAATTAAGATTTTTTGCATAAGCTGTAGGGTCTTTTAAAACTATTTGGATTAATTCTCCAGCCCTTGTTTCAAAGATTATATCTTTTACGAAACCAAGTCTTTTACCCTCTTTGGTCACCACTAATTTTCCAAAGAGTTCTCTGGAAGGTTTTTTTTCTAAGGTCATTTTTAAAAAAATGAGGTAGAATTTATAAACTTTTCTATAAGAAATTGCAAAATAGATTTTGAAAACAATGTTAATTAAATCTTAATTTAAGTGGTTAAAAGGGAACAGAGTGACCCTTTTGTTTCTTTTGGAAAAAATTTATAAACCAAAATTAAAGTTTGTTTTTATTTTTATTTTTATTTATAAATTTTATTATATTATATTATATATATTATATTAATTATTTTTTATTTATTTCAAATAAAAAATTATTTTTTAATATATATTTTAAAATTACATATGCATTTGAAAAAAAGGTTCTGTTTTTTTCTCTACGGTTATATTATATTTTTTAGTTTAATTCTTTTTTTCGAAGAAGTTTAATTATTTTAAAGAAGGGCGCATAGGAAATGAACCTGTCTGTATATATAATGCAGAACAAGAAAATTTATAAAAACAAAAGTTTTTTGAACTTTTACTTTTATTAAAATAAGTAAAAAAAGATGGTTGTTAAATTAGATAAAATTTTCGATTCGATAAATAAAAATCATATTTTTAAAGATAAATTTGTTTTGCAAGCAAATTATTCTCCGAGCACAATACCTCACAGAGATGAAGAAATAAAACAAGTAGCATCTATTCTTGCACCGAGTTTAAGGGGAGAAAAAACGAGCAATTTATTTGTTTACGGAGTGACTGGAACCGGCAAAACTCTTTCAGTACAATATGTAAAGAACGAGCTTTTAAAAAGAGCAAAAAGTAACAATATCTCTTTAAGAATAGAATATTTGAACTGTAAACTAAGAAAAGTGGCGGACACAGAATATCGTATTTTAGCAGAACTTATTAAAAAATTGGGTGGCGAGGTTCCTGCAACAGGTTTGCCAACAGACTCTGTTTATAACAAATTCGTAGATTTAATCGATAAAAAAAAGCAACTTCTAATTTTAATTTTGGATGAAATAGATCAGGCAGTCAAGAAAATATCTGATGGTTTTTTATATAATCTAACTAGATTGAATTCCGAATTAGATAAGACGCAGATTAGTTTAGTTGGAATAAGTAATGATTTAAGATTTTTAGATAATATAGACCCCAGAGTCAAAAGCTCTTTGTCAGAGGAGGAAATTGTTTTTCCTCCTTACAATGCCTTACAACTTCAAGATATTTTAAAAGAAAGAGCAAAATACGCCTTTCATAATGGGGTGGTTAGGGAAGGGGTTATTGAAAAATGTGCAGCTTTGGCTGCCCGCGAACACGGAGATGCGAGAAGAGCTCTTGATTTGTTAAGGGTGGCCGGAGAAATAGCAGAAAGGAATGGAGATACTAAAATAAGACTGAACCATATCGATTTAGCTAATAATAAGATAGAAAGAGATAAGATTTTGGATGTTATAGAGTCCGAACCTAAACAATTTCAATTAACTTTATTAGCCATAATGAATCTGACAGAAAAAAACGAAAAAATCTTTACAGGAGATGTTTATAGAGAGTATCAGGAGTTGTGCAGAAAAACAAATACCGAAATTTTAACTCAAAGAAGGATTAGCAGTATTATTAGCGAGTTCGATATGCTTGGCCTTATAAATGCTAAAAATATTTCTCGCGGGACTTATGGAAAAACTAGAGAAATTAAATCTGCAATTCCAAAAGAAATAGAAGAGCAAGCGAAACTTATATTGAAAGAAACACTTTTAATTTAAATTATTAAAATGGAGCGCGAAATGTTGAATTTTTTTGTTAAAAAAGGGTTTTTGTTAGACGAGCAAATGTTGAATTTTTTTTCTCAGTTAAGAGATAAAGAGGTGGCGGAAAGAATAATAGAGAAAATTAAAAATGTTTCTAACGAGAGAATTATAACTAAATCTTTTATTGATAAAAATTTAAACAAAATACAAGATGTTTTTTCTTCTCTTGAAGAAGAGAAAAAGAAAGTCGTAGAAAGATTTTTTGTAAATTTAAGTTTAAATATAGAGATTAGGAAAGAGAGTTATGTCGAAGAGAAAAAAGAAGAAAAAGAAGAAATAAGCGCCAATAATTTGAAAATAATTTTGCCGAATATAATTCCCGCCAAAAAAATCAGTGTAGAAGATTTTGTTAATCATTTCAGAAATCGATATATCGAAATTAAACAAATTTTACAAGACAGGAGCGAGTTACAGAATTTAACCTCTTTAGATAAAATACACGGCCAAAAACAAAACATTTCTGTTATAGTTCTCATTTCTGGAAAAAGAATAACAAAAAACAAAAATATTTTATTAGAGGTTGAGGATTTGACCGGGACAGGATTGGCCTTAATTAATCATAATAAGCCAGAACTTTACGAGAAAGCAAAAGATATTGTAATGGATGAAATTGTCGGTTTGAAATGTTCTGGAAGTAGAGAGATGTTGTTTGTTAACGATATTGTATGGCCAAATGCAGCAATTTATGAAAAGAAAAAATCTGAAAAAGAGTGTTACGCTTTATTTACTTCCGATTTACATGTAGGTTCCGATAGATTTTTAGAAGAAAATTTTTTGAAGTTTATAGATTGGATTAATGGGAAGATAAATCATAAGGAAGAAGTTAACAAAATTAAGTATCTTTTTATTGTTGGAGATACTGTGGATGGTGTAGGAATCTATCCTGGACAAGAGAATCTTTTGGCTATAAAAGACATAAAAAAACAATACGAAAAATTAGCAGAATTATTGGGTAAAATAAGAAAAGATATAAGAATTGTGATGTGTCCAGGACAGCACGATGCTGTCAGAGTGGCGGAGCCCCAGCCTGTTATAGGGGACGATTACGCTTCTCCTTTATATAAACTTAAAAATCTTACTTTAGTAACCAATCCCTGTTACGTTTCTTTAGTAGAGGGATTTAATGTTTTAATGTATCATGGAGCAAGTTTTCACGGAGTTATAAATGATATTGAAAGTTTAAGAACATCCAATCCTTATGAAAGACCTACGATGGTTGTTAAAGAATTATTGAAAAGGAGGCATTTAGCTCCTTCACATTCCTCAGTTGTTTACATCCCTAATGAAAAAGATTCTTTATTTATAAGGAGAATACCGGACATTGTTACAACAGGAGAGATTCACAGGGCAGATGTCGATAGTTATAACAATATCTTACTTATAGCGAATTCTTGCTGGCAAGAGCAGACACCTTATGAAGAAAAAGTAGGCAATCAGCCAGATCCCTGTAAAGTCCCTATGCTAAATTTAAAGACAAGAGAAATTAAGATACTAGATTTTTCATAATTAATTTGATAATTAAATTAAAATGAAAAATTATTTTAAAGAATTAGAAGACAAGGTAAAGGTTTGCTATAGTGTGGCAAGCCAAGCGAGAGAAAAAGGGCTGGACTTTTTAAGTAAGGTAGAGGTGCCTTTAGCTACTAGTTTGGCAGAGAGAGTAACAGGACTCATTTCTACTTTATACCCTCAGTTATCTGATCCTTCAGTTCCAAAAAGAATTTTAGAGTTAGAGAAAAAATTTGGAGCTTTAGATCCTGCTGTAGCTTTACAGATAGCAGAGGAGATAGCGAGAGAAAAATTCTGCAAGTTTCAGTCTTTATTAGAGGCTATAGATGCAGGAATAAGGATTGGGATAGCATACATGACTCTGGGGGTAGTTTCTTCGCCTATAGAGGGATTTACTAATTTAAAGCTTAAAAAAACGAGAAATGGCGAAGATTATTTTTCAGCTTTTTTTTCCGGCCCTATAAGGAGTGCAGGGGGGACAGCAGCAGCCTTCTCTTTAGTTATTATAGACCACTTGAGAGAAATTTTTAATTTTGCAAAATACGACCCTACAGAGGAGGAAATAAAAAGGACAATAACTGAATTATACGATTATCATGAGCGTGTGACGAATTTACAGTATCTTCCAACAGAAGAAGAAATAGAATTTTTGGCGCGAAACTTGCCAATCCAAGTAGAAGGAGAGCCAAGCGAAAATAAAGAGGTTAGCAATTATAAGGACTTAGAAAGAGTAGAAACAAATTTCATAAGAAGTGGTTTTTGTCTTGTTTTAGGAGAGGGATTAGCGCAAAAAGCTCCTAAAATATTAAGGATGATTACTGGATTGAGGGAAAAAGGTTTTAAATTGAGTTCATGGGAATTTCTGCACGAATACATAAAAATTCATGAGAAAAGAGAGAAAGGAGGAAAAAAAGATTCTCCGACTTATATTCAAGATTTAGTTGCTGGAAGACCTGTTTTAGGACACCCAAGTAAAAGCGGGGCGTTCAGATTGATTTATGGAAGGGCGAGAAATTCGGGATATTCTGCTTTATCAATACATCCTGCTACAATGGTAATCTTAGACGGTTTCGTAGCGATAGGTACTCAATTAAAAATAGAGCTTCCTACAAAAGGAGCGGCTATTACTTCATGCGATAGTATAGATGGGCCAATTGTTAAATTAAATAATGGAAGCGTTAAGAAAATAAAAACTATCGAAGAAGCCAAAGAATTAAAAAACAAAATAGAAGAGATAATTTATCTCGGAGATATTTTAATTCCTTATGGCGATTTTGCTAATAGAAATCATGTTTTAATGCCTGAAGGTTATGAAGAGAAATGGTGGCTTGCCGAGATTAAGGAAAAAGGGGAGAAACCTTCAAAAAGCTTTGAGGAAAGGCTAAAATTGAGCGAAAAAGGAATTCCTTTACATCCTGATTATATTTTTTACTGGTCCCAAATAAATTACGATAATTTTCTCGCATTTCTTGATTGGCTTTCTCATTCACAAATTAAAGAAGGGAAACTCATATTCCCATATAATAGGACAGAGCAAGAGAGATTTAAGACAGGCAAAAGGGCTTTGGAACTGTTGGGAGTGGAACATACTGTTACAGTAGAAAATGTTGTTTTAAATGAGCAAGATAGCAGATCTTTATTGTTAAATTTAGGTATAGAGATAAATGGTGGAGCAAATTTAGCAGAAGAAGTGGAGAAGATAGTTGGAAAAATAAAGCAACAAAAAAATGTTCTCGATATAATAAATCAATTATGTAAATATGTTGTGAAGGACAAGGCAGGAACTTTTATTGGGGCAAGAATGGGTAGACCTGAAAAAGCAAAATTAAGAAAATTAGTTGGTTCTCCCAATGTTTTGTTTCCTGTGGGACAAGAAGGAGGAAGACTTAGGAGTGTATTAGATGCTTGCAATTTCGGTTCTGTTAAAGCAGATTTTCCAATTTATTATTGCCGTAAATGCCAGCAAGAAACAATTTATTACATCTGCGAAACCTGTGGAGAAAAAACCGAAAAATTGAATTATTGTCCTGAGTGCCAACAGAAATTTACAAAAGAGAGATGTCCTCATCACAATATTGGTCAAAGTTTCAGTAGCCGGAGAATAGATATAAAACATTTTTTTGATGCTGCTGTCAGAAAATTGGGTTTTGAAAAAAACGAAATTCCTACTTTGATTAAAGGAGTTAGAGGAACTTCTTCTAAAGACCATGTTCCAGAAAATTTGGCTAAAGGAATTTTAAGAGCCAAGTATGGATTGAATGTTAATAAAGACGGGACAATTAGATTTGATGCAACAGAACTCCCCTTAACCCATTTTAAACCAAAAGAAATTTCTGTGAGTATAGAGAAATTAAAAAAGTTAGGTTATACTCGCGATATTAAAGGGAAAGAGTTAAAGGATGAAGAGCAGGTTTTAGAATTAAAACCTCACGACATAATTTTACCTTCTTGTCCAGAATCTCTTGATGAGAAAGCAGACGATGTTTTTTTAAGAATAAGTAAGTTTATTGACGCATTATTGGAGAGATTTTATGGCCTAAAATCTTTTTATAATGCTAAAGATAAGGAAGATTTAGTAGGGCATCTGGTTGCTTGTATAGCACCCCATAATTGTGCATCAGTCGTTGGAAGAATTATCGGTTTTTCTAAAACACAGAGTTTATTGGCTTCGCCTTATATACATGCTGCCTGTAGGAGAGACTGTGATGGCGACGAGATTGCAGTTATGTTGTTACTAGATTTGTTAATTAACTTTTCAAGACATTATTTGCCAGCCCATAGGGGAGGAACCCAAGATGCTCCATTAGTTTTAAATGCAAGAATCCGGGCTGGAGAAGTAGACGATATGATTTTCGATGTAGATGTTGTAAAAGAATATCCTTTTGTTTTGTATAAGGCTGGAGAAATTTTTGAAAAACCAAATAAAGTTAAAATAGAACAGATTAGGAACAGACTTAATAACGAGGAATTTTCCAATCTTCATTATACTCATGAAGTTAGCGATATTAATGCAGGAGTTTTGTGTTCTTCTTATAAGAAATTAACTACAATGCAGGAAAAAGTCGAGAAGCAAATGCAATTAGTCGAAAAAATAAGAGCAGTCGATACAGGAGATGTAGCAAGATTGGTAATAGACAGACATTTTATCAGAGATATTAAAGGAAATTTAAGAAAATTTTCCCAACAAGAGTTTAGGTGTGTTAAGTGTAACAAAAAATATAGAAGACCTCCTTTATCTGGAAAATGTCTAAAGTGCCAAGGAAGGATAATATTTACAATTTCAGAAGGAGGCATTATTAAATATCTTGAACCGGCATTAAGTTTAGCTGAAAACTATGAAGTTCCAGCATATGTTAAACAGAATCTTGAGTTGACAAAAAAATATATAGAGAGCATTTTTGGAAAAGAGACAGAGAAGCAAGAAGCTTTGGGAAAGTGGTTCAATTGAATTTTAAGAATTGGCTTAAAATAAGTTAGTTAATCAAAATATATTTTGTTTTATAATTTTCTTTAAATATTATAAGAATAAAGATTGATTATGAGGAGAGAGAGGCCTAATTGGGATGAATTTTTTATGTTTTCAGCATTATGGGCTGCTGCCAGATCTAGTTGTTTATATCTTCAAACAGGAGCTGTTATTGTTAAAGACAAAAGAATTATTGCTTCAGGTTATAATGGAGCCCCTCCCGGAGTTAGAAATTGTTTAGAAGTCGGATGTCGAAAAGATAGGGAAGGAGTTGATTTTACTGATAAAGGTAAGGCAGTATGTCGAGGAGTCCACGCAGAAGTGAGTCCACGCAGAAGTAAATGCTATGGCGCAAATTGCAAGGAAAAATTTGAAAAATACATCAATATATACCCTTTATTTTCCTTGTTCTACATGCGCTAAAGAAATTGTTGGAAGTGGAATTGAAAAAGTATTTTATGTAAAGAATTATTTAGAAGAAGATTCTTTGACAAAAGAGTTGTTTACAGAAGCTGGTGTAAAATTAGAGCAGTTAGATATTACAAGCCTTAATGTATTTTTTAGGGGTTTATATATTACAATAAATAAAACAATATAATCGGCAACAATAAACAACCCATTAAGTTAATTCTTCTTACTCCTGAGAGAATGCAAGTTAAGCCAAGAAAAATCGAGACAATAAAAACGAGCAAGCCGAGCCATCCTGTAAAAACAACTATGATTATTGTTAGAAAAATTAAAATCATTAAAGATAGATGATTATATTTAATTTTTGTTATGTTTTTTGAGAATAACCGGGATAAGAAGAGAGTTAAAAAGAAGGCAGATATACCTGAAATAAAAATAATCGTTAAAATTACTATAAGGTCGGATAGAGAGAATGTTGGGAGAAGTTCGTTTATTGCTACAGCAGCTCCTGTTCTTGGTTTATGTATGCTGTATAATGTTACAAAAGAAAGACCCATTACTAAAGTATTTATTGCCCCTAATAAAATTAAGAATTCTTTTTTATTTAAGTTTCCAGTTACTTCACTGCCAATAACAGCTGCTTGGCCACTTCCCAGTCCTGGAAGAAAAGATACGAGAGGAGAAGCTATTAAAGAAGCAATTAAGCTTTTTGCCAAACTTTTCTTCTTTATTTTTATCTTTTTTAATTTTGTTATTTTTTGTTTCGGAATTTTTTGTTTTTTTAAAATAGATATTGCAAGAGCAGAGCCTCCAAATAATCCTGTTAGAAGGGGAAGAAGAGGTTCTTCGATATCAAGATTGAAAACAGAAATTCCTAAAAATCCTGCCAAGATGAAAATTATTATTGCAAAGATTCTCGATTTTTTTTCAAAATAAAATAGAAAAACAGAAGCTGTTATGAGGATTATTGCCATTATGTTCGTCATAATTGGTGAAATTATAGGTAAGATGAAAATAAAAATCGGAGTAAGAAGAAAAATAAAAATTACTGCAGAGGCAGAGCCATATAATGTTAATGTTACTGCTTCATGCGCCCTTCCTCTAATTAACATTTCATGACCTGGCAAAATGCTTAGTGAAGTGTCTTCATCTGGAGCTCCTAAAAACACTGAAGGAATATAATCCAAGAAAGTGTGAGTTATTGTCATAGCTACAATAAAGACGACTAGAGTTAGTGGAGCAAATTGGGATAAGTAAGAAGAGGGTAAATTAATCAAAAGAACAGTTATTAAGTTTATATGGATTCCTGGAATTAATCCGGTAAAAGTGCCGGCTATAATCCCCGAAATTAGCGCTAAAATTATGCTGAACATTTACTATTTCAATCACAAAAACAAAATATATAAATATATTTTTTATTTTGTATAATTAAGATGAAATTAGAAATTTATCATCCTCCCAAAAAAATTAAAGTTTCAAAAGAAGATGCTATTCCTTTTATTCTGAGACTTGGAGGATATTTTCTTACTTTAGGAGGTCTTATCTCTTTTGTGTTATCAGGACTTGTTATGGGTATCAAATCTTTTTTTTATGTTAAACAAAAAGTTCAAGATAATTTTTTTCATAAAAAATATATTGAGATAGGCGTAAGAAGAGATAACTAATTTTTTACAACATAATCTTTTATTTGATTTTTAAGATTTTGTCTGCATTTATTTGCAGTTGGTTTTTATATTTTTTAACTCTTCCAATAACCTCTATACTTTCATTTTTTATATCTCTGCATTTACATAAAACATTTATTTTTCCTGTTTTGTCTTTTACAATTAGAATTTTGAAAGTTTCTTTATCATATATTTCAATTACAGTACCAGAAATTTTCACTTTTCGGTTGACCATCCTGTTGTTTATTTTTTCAATATCTATTAGTTTTGGTTCGAGAATATTTGAAAGAAAGAGAAGAAGAAGGATTCCGGATAAAGAGATGACTATTAATACTTTTAAGATGTCCTCCATTTAAATTTCCTGAGATTTAAACAGTTTATTGTAAATTATTTCTTTATATTTTTGAGGAAGTCTTTTATAAACTACTTTAATACTTGTATAAATCCTTAAAGCATCTTCTTTTCTTCCTTGTTTTTTTGCTTCTTCATATTCGTTGACCAAATTAAATATGTCTTTTTTGTCTATTGCTATTCTTATTTTTTTAATTCTTTTGCATAAGTATCTTTTACATCCTTCTGGAATCAAAGGATAAATTTCTTTTATCCTGCAGTATTTTTCTTTTGCTGTGTTAATATCAATATGAATAAAGGCGTTATGATTTTCAAAAAATAAATCAGCTCCTATTGGTGCTGAATTTGGAATGTATTGGTTTAATAAATAATAGAAAACCCTTTCTGCTCCTCTTGCTAATTCTGATGTTTGTTTTTTCTTTTCTATATATCGAAATTTATTTAACCAATCCTTTTTTATAGTATTGGCAGAATTTAATAGATTCAATAATTTAGCTTTATTATTTGTTATTCTATAAAATATTTGTTCAAAATATTCTTTTTCCCTCTTTTCTAATTCCAAATCTGTTAAAACCATTAAATTTAATAAAAAATAATCGTATAAAAATCTATCTATACCAACCGATTATGCACCAGAGAGTGCTAATGTAGCATTAGAAATATTAGGTTTTTGTAAGGTTAAATAAAAGGAGAGATGTAAGTTTCTATCAGTGCAGCTACAACTAATAGAATTATAGAGATTATTATTAGTGTAAAAGTATCGATCGCTATTTTTTTTACTTTAGCTTGTTTGAAAAAATCTCCATTCCAGATGGCTATATAAATAATTCCTCCTGCAAGAGCAACGACAAGATATGCTAACATTTCAAAAATTCCATGTATAAAGTATTTTGTGAATGCTATGGGAAGTGCAATAAATCCTAGGGTGTTTCTAGCTAAGTTTCCAATAACTAGCCCCATAACACTAGCGTTCCATGCTAAGATAAAAATGGCTCCTGCTCCATAGAAAAAAGCAAAAATTAATGAGATTAAAAGGACTTTAAGATTGTTGGAAAGTATGAGTAGTACAGTTCCGCTTTCTGTAGCCTTCCCTGTAGAAATCATCGATTTTATTCCTTCAACAACTGAATTTTGTAAAGAGAAGATGATTTCTACTTTCTTTTGAGGGAGGATTAATGTCCAGAAAGTAAATGCTAGAACAAATCCTAAAAATAAAAATAAAAAAAATGAAAGTGCCCTATAGTGCTCTTTCAGAATCCATTTTTCAGATTTAATATTTTGTTCTTTACTTTCTTCTATTCTGATTGCTCCTTGAACGACGTATAAACAAGAGAGAACTGTAAAAAAAACCATAACAAGGGAAGAATATTCCGGAAAAATCCACAAGCTGAGAAAGATTGATAAAGACGCATAAAAGAGCCCAACGAGCATCATTTCAATAGGATGTCTTTCTGCTTTTTTAGGATTGAAAAGAATATTCAACATAATTTTAAGAAGAGGGAGAGGTTTATAAATTTAGCTTTTGAAATCAATAAATTTATAATTGCAAACTTTTTCTTTTTATTATGAAATTATCAGTGCGAGTTGAATTGTAGAAATTCCTCCTCTTTTTTATACCTGTTTTTTCTTCTGAAATTTTTATGTTAAAATCTTTTCCTAAATAGGTGAGAATCATTCTTAATGCTGTAGGTCCACAACTTAAAGATTCGTTTGTTTAAAAAAATGAATTGCCGCAGCATCTTTAGGTTATAAGACTGACTTTTATTCTAACTATATTTTATTCAACAGAGAAAATCTAAAATTAGATTTCTATAAGAAATACAGCGAAATGAACTTAACACAATCAAAAATTAAAATTCCAAAAAGAGTTAAAAAAGTTCAATTGTGCCAAGAATGTATTGGAGGATACAACAAAATAATAGATAAAGCAAACAAAGAAATCAAAGCATATTTAAAGGAAGGAAAGGAGAAAGAGAAAAAAGAAGAACCTAAAAGAAAAAGGGTTTTGGTTTCTTTAAATAATTACAGTTCAATCCTGAGAAAAATTTGGGTGAGCAAAGCGAACCTCTTAACCTTTGTTAGAAAAAGTGCGAAGCATTTTTTGAGTTTTTGTCTTGGTCGGTTAAGAGAAGTTTTTCTCTAAAAATCAATGATTTTTAGTTATCTGTCCGAAGGATTAAAAAGCTCCTACCCTCTAATTAAGAAAAAATTTGAGCGAATGGAATGAGCTGTTAAATCATTTGTTAGAATTAGTCGCGGAGCGATTGATTTATTTCTCTTTGGTTTTTGATGTGGTTTAACGAGGGCAACATCATTAAAAATTTTCGGTGACAACTTTTGAAAGAGGCGGACTCGCAATTGAGCATAACGCTTGTTAAACTCCCCGCCAGTTACAAAGTTCTGGAGGATTGCGTCCGCAAAGTTTTTTCGTGGGCTTCTATAAACATAGAGCACACCAAAAGGGTATTATTAAGAGCAGTTTTTATGCAAATATTTATATTCTAAAGTAATTTTTCTTTTTATATGAAGTTTTTTAAATATCATTAATTTTATTAATTTGCTTTATACTTAAAATGAAGGATATTTATAAGTTAATTAAACAATTTCCAGAAATGATAAAAGAGGCTTATAATTTAGAAGTTCCTAAATTAAGCAAAATTTTTTCGAGGGTTGTGATTATTGGTATGGGGGGGTCTTATATAGTTGGTTTAACTTTAAAAGAAATTTTAAAGGAAGAAAATATTTTTGTTGAAGTTTATCCAGGAGATTTATATCCTGTAGATAAAAACTCTTTAGTTATCTTAATAAGTTATTCTGGAAATACTAAAGAAATTTTAAATGCTTTTGATAAGTTAAATAAAGATACTCTTTTAGCTCTCACTTCTGGAGGAGAACTCTTAAGAAAAGCAAAAAGAAAGAAAGTTAAGATTATTCAGATTCCTGAGAATCTTCATCAAAGATTTGTTTTTGCTTATTGTTTTTTTCCTCTTTTAAAATTTTTTGAACAAACAAGGATAATTAAAAATAAAAAGAGAATGGTTAATAGAATAATAAAAACTTTAATAAAGAATAGCGAAAAATTAGAAAGAGATGCTATTTATTTGGCAATTAAATTGAAAAACGAGACCCCTCTTTTCTATTCTTCGGGATATTTTTATCCTGCCGCTTATCGTTTGCAAACATCTATAGAAGAAGATGCGAAAATTATCTGCCATTCAAATAAAATTACAGAGCTTTTCCATAACGAATTGGAAGCATTGCCTGCTAGCTATTTTTTTCCGGTCCTAATTTTGGATAAAGGTGTTTCTAAATTTAAAAAGCAAATATCTTTTTTCAAAAAGCAAATAAAAGATTTTTATGAAATAAAATACAATCATTATTCTCGAGAAGAGAGAATGTTTTTACTTTTTTATTTTGCAGATTTTTTAAGTTATCATCTTTCTCGATTAAAGGGCGAGGAGATGGGGGAAACACCTTTGTCAGACAAAATTAAAAAATTGTAATTTTTTAAAATGGAAAATAGAGATATTATGGATAAAGCATATGAAAAAGCAATTTTTGCTTTAAGGAAATGTTTCACTAAGTATGGCTTATTTGCTTCTGGAGGTAAAAAAGGATATAAAGGAGTTTGGGCAAGGGATAGTTTCATCTCTTTTTTAGGAGGAAGCTTGATAGAAGATAAAGAGTTTAAAGAAACTTTTAAAAGAAGTTTGATAATTTTAAGTAAGTATCAAAGTAAAAAAGGACAGATTCCTAATGCTGTTCATAATTTTAAAAAAATAAAACCACAAGCTGATTATTCGTCTATAGATTCAAGTTTGTGGTATATAATTGGACATTTCATTTATAGAAGAAGATACGGCGATAAATTATTTAGAAAATATAAAAAAAATATAGAAAAAGCTTTTGTTTGGTTATCTTATCAGGATGTGGGAGAAGATTTAATGTTGGAGCAACTACCGACTACAGATTGGCAAGACGCTTTTCCACACAAGTATGGGAGAACTATCAACACTCAGGCTCTTTATTACAAAGTTTTGAATTTGATGGGGGAAAAGAAAAAAGCGAAAAAATTAAAGTGGAAAGTCAATTGTAATAATGGTTGTAAGTTATGGAACAGCAACTTTTATTGGTCTTATCGGTGGAAAAATCACGGAAAATATCTCGAAATTGGAGAATGGTTCGATTCTCTTGGAAATTTATTAGCAATTTTATTTGATTTGTCCTCTAAAAGTCAAGCTGAGAGAATTCTCTCATATATTGAAGAGAAAAAAATTGACGAACCATATCCTGTTAAATCAATTTATCCTCCGATTCTTAAAGGAAGTAAATACTGGCAAGACTATTATTTAGACTGCCAAGCCGGAAAACCGTATCATTATCTTAACGGAGGAATCTGGACTTATATTGGGGGGTTTTATGTTTTGGCTTTAATTAAGCTAAAGAGATTCAAAGAGGCTGAAAAAAAATTAAGAAATTTAGCGGAAGTTAATTTCAAAGGCAATTTCCCAGAATGGGTGAATCCCATCACAAAAAAGACCCATGGTATTTATCAGGCATGGAGTGCTGGCATGTATATAGCAGCTTACAAATCTTTAGAGGAGCAAAAAATTTTATTTTAATGTAGAACTTCTTTATAAATTTTAAGATTAAATGCTTCTATATTTCTGCAACATTTTTCTTCGAAACTTCCTTTTTTGAAGCCGTAAATGTTAAGAATAATGTCCTTTTTCTTAGTAAAATAATTGTTTTTTAAATTTACAAGATTATCTGAATTTTTGTTCGGATAACACAAATTATTTTTTTTGATATAAGAGAAGAAAAAAATTTTTTTGGCAATTAATTCTTTAGAATTCAACATTTTTTTTACAGCTTTATGAATTTCGATATGTCTTCTATGACCGTATTCTCCGTTTTTCCCATGAGTAAAAACATAATCGTAACTTTTTTTATTAATTACTTTTTGAATTTTTTTAATTATTTCATTTTCGGAAATTTTTTTAAAATGGCCTTTTTCTGAATCATCTAAGTCAGAAATATAAGATTTTACTTTAAAAATTTTGCACGCTTTTTTAAATTTTTGGGCTCTGTCTTCGTCGTTTTTTCTGCAAAGAGAAATGATTGTTGTTTTCCATTTATTTCTATTTTTTAATAATGTTCCTCCCATCCATATTGTTTCATCGTCGGGATGCGCAACAATAACTAGAACTTTATTCTTTTTTGCCATTTTAAATTTAAAAGTTTAAATATGTTTACTTAAAAAAGTTCAGGAATTTTTTCGATTATATCTGTAGCAAGAAGTCCCTGTTTTTTCTCTTTCCCAACGAGGTCGCCAGCCAAACCATTAATGTAGCAGGCAATACACGCTGAATCAAAATTGTCAATTTTTTGTGCTATTAAAGAGGCAGTTATTCCGGACAGCGTATCCCCCGTCCCTCCGACAGTCATGAAAGGATTTCCTGTTTTATTTACTGCCGTTCTCTCTCCATCACTTATAATATCAGGATTTCCTTTTAATACAATCATACATTTTAATTTTTTTGCTTGTTTTTTAACAAGCGCAATTTTTTTGTCCAGGTCATCAGGAGCTTCTTTTCCTGTTAGAACAAAAAATTCATAAGTGTGGGGAAGGAATATAAAGTTTGGTTTTATTTTTTCTTTATTTGCTGCGAAGGCATAAATTGCGTCGGCATCAATTATACAAGGAATATTGACTTTTGAGAGTAGTTCAATTATTGCTTTTTTTGTTTTTTCTTCTCTTCCTAAGCCTCCACCAATTAAACAGGCTGTTTTGTTTTCAAGCAGCTCTAAAATTTCGGGAATATGTTTAATGGAGAAAAAATCTCCTTTTAATGGCCAAGTTATAATATTTGGGGAAAAAGACGCTATTATATTTGCAGCCCTTTCCGGAGCAGCAACTTCAACTATATCAACACCACAACGGTAAGCCGCAAGAGATGCGAGAGCCGGACTTCCACTGTATTTCTTACTTCCTCCAACTACGAGTAAAGAGCCAAAATTATATTTATGGTTTTGAGGAGATCTTTTTTTAATTAGTTTTAATTTATCTTTTTTCACAATTTCGACCTCTTTTTTCATGTAAATAAAAATAATAGAAAACTATTTAAATTTATTTTTGCCATACATGGTATGAAAAAAAGTACGATGTATCGCAAAGTTAATAGAGATTATTTATTGAAAAGAATTTTGTCATTACTTTCTTCGTATAATCGGCCCATTTCGACTCAAGATATATCTAAACAGCTAAATAGTTCGTGGCATTCTGTCCAAACAAGATGTTTAAGACTTCAAATTGAAAATAAAATTGAAGGATTTAGGATTGGAAGAATAAATCTATGGCAAAAAAGAAAAAATACAAATGAATCTTAATAATTTTATTAGAATCTTTATTTTATTGAATATAAATTTATTTAAATTCGATTTCAGGTGCAATGAGTGTAAAAGAGTATCGATAAAGTAAATATGAGTTACAGTAGTATTTATTAATAATCATAAATGAATAAAAAAGCATGGTGAAAATTGGGGCAGTTAGTTCAGCTGTCGTTCTTTTTATGATAATCTTTTTTTTAATTATTCTGCCTTTATTTTCTTCTGCTCTTTTTAATAAAGATACTTATGTTTTAGGGGAGAAAGTCAGAATTGATTTAAGGGAAAGAGGAAATTACAAGATGAAAATAATTAAATTACAAGATGAAAATAATTACTCCTTCAACTTCTTTTATTAAAGAAGGAAATAGGGGAGTTTTTGTTTTCAAGCCAAAAGAAATTGGTATGTATAAAGTAACGGCAAAAACCGACGGAGGTATGGAAAATTACTGGTTCAAAGTTGTTGAAAGTTTGAAGGAAGGAGGACGACCCAAAAAAGAAATTAATTCAATAAAAGAGTATATAAATAATTTTAATTGTTGAAAAGAGAATCTCTAAATTCAAAAAAGAAATAAAAGTTTTGCCTTTACCATTTTTACAACCAAAATTTAAAATTTCAAATCTAAATTTGACTGCCAGTTATATTGGCTCAAAGACTATTTCTGTTAATATAGAAGAAGCTGTCAGAGACAAAAATTTAATTAAAGTATATTGGAAAGAAAAAAAGAAAGAGATTGATTTTGAAGCAAAAGACGAAAACGGAAATGGTTTAATAGACAAGATTGAGTGGGTTATTCCAGAAAGCGAGTTAGGAGTCTCAGAGCAAACATTTGAAATTATCATAATAACAAAGGCAGAACATTTAGATTCAAATAGAGAATTTGTTGAAGATGTTTATGAAGAAGTTAAGGCAAGAGATAATATTTGGGCGAAGATTCCAGACCAACATTATTTGAGAATTAAATTCGAGAAAAATTTGACTTCAGAAAATGATATAACGATTTATGCTCGTGGAAATGGAAGGGTGGAAGTTTATGAAAAAAATTCAGATGAGGAGATTGCCGAGTTTTTTATTAATGGAGAAAAAGAGTATAAAATTCTATTAATAAATTTACAAGAAAGCCAAGATACATTTGATTTGAGAGTTTTGAGTAAACAAGGAGTTGAGATAGATTATGTTGTTGATCCTACTACAGGGGGTTCTTCATCAGGGGGTTTAAGGCCCCAAAGTTTAACATGTTATGATGATGGTGTGGCGGGAGCGTGTGATGGTAGTTATCCGAGTAGTTGTCCTGTTGCTGGAGGAAGCGATTATCTTTCTTGTAATGATGGAAACGAAGAGAGTCACGAAACTAGAAAAGGAGATTTTGCAGAGATCCAAGGAACTTATTACAATTCATCAATAACAGATTGTCTCGAGATTACAAAAGTAGAATTATGCTACGAGTGGAGTTCAGATACTGATGATCCTTCTGATTGTTTTATTAATATAGATAATGATGAAGATAATACTTGGACAGGGGTAGTCTCTACTTGTCCTGGAACTGCTGGAGCTTCTGGTTGTGTGGATGTTACAAATGATGAAGGAGGATGGAATTGTGAAGATTTTTTTGGAGCAACATATGATTTTCAGATGATTGTTCCAGAAAATGGACTTCCAGATTTTAATGGAGCAACTGCTTATTACATCTATATAGAATTAGGTGGCTCTTAAGAAGTAAAATGATTAAAAAATTCGAGTATTTTAAAAATGAATTGGTGTTGGCAACTTTGATTTTTTTAGAGGTAACTTTATTATTCTTATTAGTTTCTTCTTTTATTTCTTTTACACCTTTTGTTATAGGTTATATAAATGAGAGTAATGTTACTGTAATAACTCAATTAACAGTTGGAAATGTTTTTCCAGAGATTTTAAATGTAAGTATAGATAATGATGCGCAAGAGGTCACATTGATAGCAAATGATACTCAAATAGTTAGGTGTGAAGCTTTGATAAGAGATTGGAATAATGATACAGATATTAATACTGTAATTGCTGAATTTTTTGATAGCACCGCTTCAAGTTATGGTAGTAGTGATGATAATAATGAACATTATACAAATTCTTCTTGTATTATTAACACGACATTTGGTACATGGCATGGGATTAGCGATACTAATTATACTGCCTTAGCAAACTGTACATTTGCTGTTTGGTATTATGCAAATCCTGGAAACTGGAATTGTACAATATGGGTTAATGATAGTTCCAACTGGAATGATACAAATAGCGACGATATAAATATTTCGGAACTTTTGGCTCTTGGCTTACCCGATACTATAAATTATGGAGTAGTTAATGCTACCTCTGTATCAGAGGAAAATATAACTAATGTAACTAATTTTGGAAATGTTGAAATAGATTTAAGATTATCAGGATATGCAATTAGTGAAGGAGACGGATTAGCTATGAATTGCACTCTAGGGTCTATAAAAAATATTTCAATTTATTATGAAAAATATAATCTAACATCTTCAACTGCAGGCCCTCTTAGTTTGTCAGAATTTGAAGCAGCTTACACAAATTTGACATCTTCACCAACTTTAGAAGAGTTTAATTTAAATTATAGACAGAACGATACAGTCAATGACGCAACAAACTCGACTTATTGGCGTATATATGTTCCTGTAGGTGTTGCAGGGTCTTGCGAAGGAAATATTGTATTTGGAGCTGTCAAATCCACGTAATATCTTTTTTCTTATTTTATTTATTTCTTAGTTAATTTTTATTGAGATAAATAATTTAATTTTACTTAAGAAGATAAAACAGATAGTTTAATTTCAGAAATTTATTTGGAATACTACTTTTTCCATTGCCAAAAAGAAAGCTATATAAATCAAATTACTTTTTTAAAGAGATTAAAATGCCGTATACAACAACCCATGTGTTAATTGCCATTATCTTAATAGAATTATTTAGAGAATATTTTTTTAAAGATAATAAAAAATTTCCAAGATATTATATATTAATAGCTGCGATAGCAGGAATTATGCCTGATTTGGAATATATATTCATGTTACCTAATTTTCACAGGGGTTTTTTCCATTCTTTGTTTATGCCTTTAATTCTCTTAGTAATTGGATTTTTTATTTTAAAATTTGATATTAAGAATAACTGGATTCGAAAGAGACATATGAAATTGAGTTTTATATTTTTTATTTTTGCAGCAGGAAGTTTGCTTCATATTTTCCTTGATGTTATTATAAGGGATGGGAGTAGTTTATTGTATCCATTTTCCGATTTTGTATTGGGTTTTAATTTAATCTCTTATATTCCCTTATCTCAAGATTTAACTTTAATAATTATTGATACTTTGTTGTTATTCTTTTGGATTATTTGGATGGAGTTTAAATTAAAGATTTATGATTATTTTTAGTGCAATACTTCTCAAATTTATGCAATGGGAAGTTATATGGTTGTTTTCAAGAAATAAAAAAGTGGCGGTAACCCTAAAAAAACTATATGCAGACAATGACTCCTCCGAGTCGATTTTAAAGTCGGCTCTCGACCGTCGCAAAACTAGGGGGACTTAACAGGAATTTAATGAAAAAATTACTCGGCTCGGAATTTCTCCAAATTTGTTCTCCAGCTCTGTTTCGCCTTCGGCTCCACGAGGGAGAAAAATTTCTACTCTTTTCTTTATTTGTAATCTTGCTCTCGACTTCAGTGTTTGCAGAAGTTTCTATTAAAGAAAGAAAAGAAGCGAAACAAAAACTCTTTCGTAAAGATACTCTGACTTTCAGGTCGGGGAATGGGTCATTAAAACTTGACTCTCTTGCGTTTTCTCGCTACGTTCGTCGAATCCTGCTACGCTTAAAGAATCTTAAGAGAATTTATCTTACAATAATATTTATTAAACCCTCTCTTCATTTTTTTAGTTATGACTAATTTAGATGAT
>JAFCEO010000014.1 GCA_017609085.1 Candidatus Pacearchaeota archaeon
TTCTTGGGTTTCTATCTATAAGTGGATAATTAAGTATTCAAAAATAATTAGTAATTTCACAGACAAATTAAGGGTTAAAGTAGGTTCAGAAATCCAGATAGATGAGATAGAATTCCATAGAAGAAAGAGTCATAAGAAAAAGTTAGGAGTGGATAAGAATTGGTTTATAGATAGTATAGACACAACAACAAAATTCATAATAACTTCTGAATATGTTAAATCGAGAGAGAAAGAAGCAATTAAAAGAATTTTAAAGAACATCAAAGTTAAAGCTGAAAATGAAATTAAGATGATTACAACAGATGGATTAACTGCTTATGAAAATGTGGTTAAGAAAACTTTTGGATATGATAAGCATAAAAGAGAATACAACATTAAACATAATGTAGTTAATGCTTCACAAGGAGAAGGATTTAATTGTCCTATTGAAAGGTTGCATAATACAATAAGACATAGAACTAAAACATTTAGAGGTTTTCACGGCTCTATTGAGAGTGCAAAAGCAATTATGAAAGGTCTTGAGATTTATTATAACTTCATAAGGAAACATCAAGGAATTAATTGCTGTCCTTATGAATTGGCTACTGATTTGAAATTAAAGTCAAATAATAAATGGTTGGAATTAATAAGGTTAGCACAAAGTATATAAATAAGATAAATCTTATTTATCTGATATATAAGATGAAAAAGATAAATAAAACAAAAAGATATAAAAAGGAAGAAAAAATTGTATAATTATGAAAAAGAGAGGCATAACAAGAGAAAAATTAAGTGTAACTATAAACAAAAAAATTCTCAAAAAATTCAAAGAGTTCTGCAAAGAAAACTCCATAAACAAATCTCAATTATTAGAGAAGTTAATAATAAATTTCTTAAAAGAAAAGGGAAAATGGGCGAAAAACAAAAAGATTTAGATGGAAAGGAGATTCCTCTTAAAGAAGGATATATTCCAGATTTAGCAACAGGGAAACCTGTTGATATTAGAAAACCAGAAGAGACGGTGAGACAAGAATTTGAAAGAATACTTCATGAAAATTATGGTTATGATTACGAGCAGATGGACATTGAAGTTAAAATACAACGTGGAGAGATTAAGAGTAAGAAAAATCAAAAAGAAAGAGCAGATATTGTTGTTTATAAGACAACGGACAAAACAAAGAGAGACCAAAATAGAGATATTTTAGGAATTGTTGAAACAAAAGCCCCAAATAAAAAAGAAGGATTGAAACAATTAATGAGTTATATGTCAGCTACTTCTTGCTTATGGGGGGTATGGACCAATGGAAAAGAAATAGAATATGTTTATAGAGATGTTGAAACTGGCGAACTCAAGACAAACTTTATCTTCCAAATACCTGGGAAAGGAGAAACATGGGAAGACATAGATAGAATAACAAGAGATAAATTAAAACCAGCAAAGAGTTTAAAACCAACATTTAGAAGGATTTATTATACTCTTTACTCTAATACAAACATTTCACGAAAGGAAAAATTAGGTAGCGAGATGATAAGATTAATTTTCTGTAAAATCTATGATGAGAAATTTAGCACAAGATTAAGATTTAGGATTGGTTTTAAGGATAAACCAGAAGATGTTAAAGCAAATATTGAAGAATTATGGGAAGAGGTTAAAGATTACTTAAAAGAAGATGGAATTTTTGAAAAGCATGAAAAAATCGTTTTAGATCCCAAATCTATAATGTATGTTGTAGGAGAATTAGAAAGATACAGTCTAACTAAAACAGATAAAGATGTTGTAGGAGACGCTTTTGAGGTTTTTGCTGAAAGACAATTTGTTGGGGAAAAGGGAGAATTCTTTACACCAAGAGAAGTTGTCAAGATGGCTGTTGAAATGATAAATCCACAGCCGAGAGAAAGAATATTAGACCCTGCTTGTGGTTCTGGTGGTTTTCTTATTTACGCTTTAGAACATGTTTGGAAAGAAATGGAAAAAAATCTAAAATACAAGAATAATCCAGAACTGAATAATCTTAAAGGTGAATTTGCCAGAAAATATTTTTACGGAATAGATAAAGAGATAGATTTAGTCAAAATTTGTAAAGCATATATGTCCATCATTGGAGATGGTAGAAGTAATATAGTAAAAGCTGATAGTTTGAAAAGTCCAGAAGAGTGGGAACCAATAACAAGAGCCGTTCTTACTGAAGATGGAAAAAAGATGAAAAAATTTGATGTAATTCTTACCAACCCTCCATTTGGGAGTAAAATCAAAGTTAAACATGAACATATTCTAAAAAGATTTGATTTAGGTCATAAATGGGAATTTAAAGATGGAAAATGGATAAAAACTAATAAAGTAAAGGAGACAGAACCTCAAATCCTTTTTATAGAATTGTGTTTAAATCTTCTTAAAGATGGGGGGAGAATGGCTATTGTTCTTCCTGATGGAATTTTTGGCAATCCAACAGATGGCTATATTAGAGAATGGATTAAAGACAAAGCAGAAATTATGGCTGTGGTTGATTGCCCTCATACCACGTTTATGCCACATACTCATACTAAAACAAGTGTTTTATTTTTAAGAAAGTGGTCTAAAAATAAAAGTAAAAACTACCCTATTTTTATGAGTGTGATAGAAAAATGTGGGCACGATAATAGAGGGAAAGAAATATTCAAAAAAGACAAAGATGGAAAAGAGGTTTTAGATGAAGAATTTTCTATTGTTGCGAATATATACAAGAAAAATCCAAGTAGAGTTATAAAAGGTTTTAATAGATTAGGATTTACGATTTACGAAGGCAATTTAAGAAAGGGGATTTTAATACCAAGATATTACGACCCAGAGACCATAAAAAAAATTGAAAAATTGGAGAAAACAGGAAAGTATGAATTAAAATCAATTCAAGAATTAATAGATGAAGGGATTTTAGAAATTAAAGGTGCTGGTGCTACTGTTTCAAGTTATGAGTATAATATTTATGATAAAATTCCTTTTTTAAGAACATCTGATATAGGTTCATGGGAAACGAGAAATTATGCTGTTCAGAATGTTAATGAGGAAACTTATATAAAATACAAAGATAAGCAAGATTTAAGAGAAGGAGATATTTTATTTGTTAAAGATGGAACTTATCGGATAGGGGAGACTATTATCCTTACTAAATACGATTTGAAAATGTTAGTGCAAAGCCATTTTTTGAAAATTCGCTCTCTTGATTGGGATAAATTGAACCCTTATCTGCTTCTTTATCTATTAAATGCTCCAATTGTAAGAAGACAAATAGATGAAAGAACATTCGTTCAGGCAACACTTTCTACAATAGGAGATAGACTAAATGAAATTAAATTACCAATACCTAAAAATAAGAGAATTAGAGAGAAAATAGCAAATGAAGTAAAACAAAGAATAGAAAAAAGGGCTAAGTTAAAGCAAGAGATTAGAGAAATTTTTAACACAGAAATCACAGAAGTTTAAACAATAAGGGTTTTTCTTATAATTTTTTCTCTCCTCAACACCCTTTAATGCAACAATACATAAAAACATCCTTTTTAAACTGACGTTAAGTTAACAATGTATAAGAAGAGTAAAGTTTTTATATTCTTATGTTTTTTAAATATTAAAGAGGTAAAAATGAATTGGTTAATTATTGCAATTTTAATAATCTTGGCATTTGTTTTTCTTAAAATAAGATTTTTCTTGGTAGCTATTATTCTGATTGTTTTATTCGTTTACACTACTGCTTCGCGTGTTTTTTCAGGGTATGATATTGATTGGAAATCTTTTTCTGGAATAGAAAAAGCAACAAGAGCGTATTTGGTTTGGTTTAGGGGAGTTTTTGATAATGTAAAGATACTTACTTCAAACGCGATAAAAATGGATTGGTCTAAAAATAAGACAGAGGCTATCAAGATTCTTGAAGAAGAAAAATGAAAATAATTATGCTTCTTGTTATATTTTTCTGTTTGGGAGCTTTTTTCATAATAAGTCAAAATAATCTTTCTTTAGATAAATCCGAGAATATAGATAAGTTTGTTTCTCTTTATAAAAATTGGATAAAGAAAATTTTACATAATTTTGAAAATTTTAGCGGCTATGTAATTAAAATGAAATGGCTACCCGAGTAATCAGTTTTCCGAATTTATAGAGACAAAATAACAACATTTGCCACATTTTTCACATCTTAGAATAAATTTTTTATCTTCTGTAACAACTGCTCTGAAATATTCTCTACAACATTCACTATAAAAAGGCATAATGCTTTTATCCATCTCTATTTATTCTGTTTATTAATTGAGATAGAAAAGCCTCAGCCGTGATTCGAACACGGGACCTCGACATTTTCAGTGAGATACCAATGTCGCGCTCTAACCGACTGAGCTACTGAGGCAAGATTTAAGTCAGTTAAAGAAAGTTAAATTTATAAATTCTTCTTTATTTGAAAAAAAATGAAAGATTCTTTAAAAATATTAAAAAAAGACTACGAAAAACTGAAACATAAATATAATCTTCCTCAATTTAAGGAGTTAAACGAGAAATTTGATATAGAGAAAGTTGCAGAGAACGAAACAGATTATCTATTAAGAGACATAAGAAAATCCATTGTAGACAAAATTATAACTTACTTAAGATTTATCGAAATGCTGATGAACCCAAGTAACGCTCCTCTTTTTTTCCTTGCTCTAGTTAAAGGGTTGACTCATCACGATAAAAAGATACTTGAGAAGATTTATGGTAAATTAGGACAATTTGAAATAGAAGCTATAGGTCTTGACTGTAGATATAACGAGAAGGCAGAGGCAGATTTTATCAAAGAAATAACAAAAGAATGGAAAGAGATAGAAGAGGAAATGTTGAAGCTGGTCGAAGTTTTAAGAAAGAATTGGAAACAAAAATCAAGACAAAATAATAGAGGATATTGTGGTTGAATATAAAAGAAGTTAAGATTAATAAAATGAAACTTATTAATAAATTGGTCGCGCCTATTATAATTTTCATCATTCTTATAATCCTAGGAGCAAATGTCTATCATAAAGTAGAAGGATGGAGCATGTTAGATTCTTATTATTTTACCATTATTACTGTTACAACAATAGGATATGGAGATTTAACACCTTCCACTGTCGTAGGGAAAATATTCACAATGTTCTATCCATTTTTGGGGATAGCTACAGCTTTTTATTTTGTTTCGATTATAGGAAAATATATGTTTACTGAAAATTTAAAAGAAAGATTGAGGGAAATTGGAAGATTTAAAGAGGGAAGTGTAAGAATGAAGAAATTAAGATAAAATCAAAATAGAAGATTTTATAAATTACTTTTTTTTGATTCCAATATGAGGTCCTATATCAAAGAGTTATTTAAAAAAAAAGAATCTGAAAAAGTAGAAGTAAGTGGGTGGGTACACGAAAAAAGAGACCTCGGTAAAATAAGGTTTCTTATTTTGAGAGATATAACAGGGATTATCCAAATTACAGCTTTAAAAGATAAAACAAAAGAAGAGATTTTTGAAATTATGGACAAGATTCCTTTAGAGAGCGTTATTTCTGTTAAAGGTTCTGTAAAAGAAAGTAAACAAGCGCCAGGAGGCAAAGAAATTTTTCCTGAAAAAATTCATACATTTGCTCTTTCTGAAGAGAGACTTCCTATAGATGTTTCTGAATTTTCTAAGACCGAATTAAGTAAGAGGCTTGATTACAGATTCCTTGATTTACATAGAAGGAAAATTCAAGCCATCTTTAAAATCCAAAGTACAATAGCTACAGCCTTTCGTGAACATTTTATTAAAAAAGGATTTATCGAAATACAACCACCTTCAATAATCTCTTCAGCTAGCGAAGGGGGAACAGAATTGTTTCCTGTTAAATATTTTGAAAAATCTGCTTACTTGGCCCAAAGTCCTCAGTTGTACAAACAGATGGTTGCTTGCAGTATGGAAAAAGCAATGACTATTACTCCTGTTTGGAGAGCCGAAAAACATAATACTGTAAGACATTTAAATGAATGCAGGCAAATGGACATTGAAATGGCTTTCGCCGGCCAATTCGAGGTTATGAAACAGTTAGAGGAGGTTGTTAAATATATTGTTTCAGAGGTTATGGATAAAAATAAAGAAGAGCTTGACATCTTAAAAGTAAAGTTAAAAGTTCCAGAAGCCAAATATCTGAGTTATGAAGAGGTTGTTAAACTTTTAAAAATAAAGTATGGGGAAGATCTTTCTCCAGAACATGAAAAATTACTTAATAAAAAATTTCCAGATACAATTGTATTTATTCACTCTTGGCCTACTTCTTTAAAACCTTTTTATATAATGCCTAAAAATCAAGATCCTGAAGCTGAGTTAAGCGAAGGTTTTGATGCAGATTACAAAGGTATGGAAATCTCGTCAGGAGGGCAAAGAATTCATATTCCGGAATTACTGGAAAAGATGTTAAAAAAGAAAGGTCTTAATCCTAAGAATTTTAAAAGTTATATTGATAGTTTTAGATTTGGTGCGCCAAAACATGGGGGGTGGAGTATTGGTTTAGAAAGATTTACACAAGTTCTTCTTGGTTTAAACAATATTAGAGAAGCTTGTTTGTTTCCAAGAGATAGAAATAGATTAATACCTTAATTAATCTTTATTCAAAATTAAGCATTATTTTTCTTTATTGAACTGTTTCAATAGTCTAAAAAATTCTTCTTTTTCCATAACTTTATCTACTTCGCTCAATCCAAGTTGTTCAGACAATTTCCAAAAAGCTTCTGGTTTGTATCCTTGTTTTCTTAGTGAAGAAACTGTGGGGAGTTTTGGGTCGTCCCATCCTTTATATTTTCCTTCCTTGATTCCCTCTCTTATTTTTGTTGATGAAATTTCAAGACCTTTAAAATGTATTCTTCCAATAAAAGCTGTCCACGGATATTCTTTACCAAGAACTTTAAAAATCATCTTTTGCCTTTCTGCGTTATCCCTATGTTCTTTCCCTCTTATAATGTGGGTTATTTTCATTTCAATGTCATCAACACTGACAGCAAGATTCATTAAAGGCCATACTCTGTATTTTTTTCCTTGCAGAGGATGTTTTGTTTCATTAATTCTAGCAAGAGGAAAATCTCTCATTGCAGGATTCTTATGATTAAGGTCAGACTTAAATCGCAAAACAGCCTCGCCGGGTTTATACCCTTTTTTATCAAGCATTTTTTTCCATCTTTCCAAATTTTCCTTTTTAGAGATTTTTCTGCAGGGACAAGCTTCCCTTTTTAAAATTAGCTGTTTGAATTTTTCAGATTCACATGTGCAAACATAGATTGCATTTTTGTTCAACAGTTTTTCAATGTATTTATAATAAAGATTCATTCTTTCAGATTGAATAACGATTCTAACTTTATTGTTGCATAGCCATCTTGCTTCTTCTTCAATCATTTTGTACGCAGGTTTGTATATATTTTCAGGATTTGTATCTTCTATTCTTACATAAAATTTTCCCCCATATTTCTGAACATAAAGGAAAGCCGGGCAAAGCGTCAGCGCATGTCCTATATGAAGAGGACCTGAAGGCGATGGAGAAAATCTTGTGATAACACCTTTTTCAGTTTTAGGTAAGGGAGGGAGGCCTTTTCTTTCTTTTCTTTTGCTTATTTCTTTTTCTAAACTCTCGAATTGTTTTTTTTGATCTTCAAAAGATTGAGAATTTATTTTTTCAACAATTTCTTTTATTTTTGGAACAACTTTTTTAATTTCATTTTTTTTCAAACCTTCGTGAAATAAAGAATTAAGAACACTCTCTACTTTTGCTTTTCCTTCATGCTCTATAGCATTTTTTAATGTATAAGCTAGAATTTTTGTCTTTAGATTTTTCACCATTTTTTAACTTTATGGATTTATCTATCGGGAAGAATAGTTAATCCTTCTTTCTAATCTTTCAATCTTTTTCTCTAACAAATCCAATCGCTCAGAAAGTTTATATACTTTGTCATAAGTGTTGTCTATTTTGCTTTTCATGTCCCTTAATATACCTTTCAGTTTTGCTTTTTTCTCAGCTGTAAGTTGTAATATTGGTTTGTTTGAGAAATCTGTTTCTTCTTGGTTTTGGGAACTTTCATTTACAGACGCTAAACTCCCTAAAAAACTTAGAGGACTCGAGTCATCTGCTCGATTATCAATATTTTTTTGTTCTAATTTTTTTTGTCTAATAAATCCTTTTTTTTGCAAATTGCCTAAATCAAGAATAGTTTCGTTCTTTCTAAACTTTCTAAAAAAATCACTTAAAGCCATTTTTTGTTTAAAAGAAAAAAGTATTTTTAAACATATCGAAAAAACATTTAAAAACTGCTTTGTGTTATATATGATTAAGAGCGAAGATGGCGGAGATAGATAAAATTTCAAATATAATTGAAGAAATAAGTCCTTATTATTCCAGTAAGAAGAAGAGAAAAGTGGACCCTGTTCCTGCAGAGGAACATAAACTTATTTACGATTCCTCGTCAGAAACATTAGAACCTGTTTATTTTTGGATTCTTGATTTTATGAATGATATGTTCGGAGATGTTGAAAAATTAGTTGATAATTTTACCTCTTCTCCTGGCTCAGGCCATTTTGCTGAATTAGGAGCAAGAGCAACAAGAATGCAGGAAGAAGGAATGAAAATATTGGGTTCGGTAAATACAGTTTTGAAGAGCATAATTAATATAATTTATGATTTAAAAGAATTTGAAATTAGATTAAGCCATTATAAGAAGTGCCATTCAAAAAATAAAGAAGAGGCTGAAGCAGCTCTTTTGTCATTAAAACAGATATGGATGGATAATGTTGATATCAAGAGAGGCAGGGGAAGTATAAACATGATGGCTCAGGATATTAATTTTGTAACTTTAAGAGATGCTTTTATGGCCGCTAAGTCTGTAGAAGATGTTGACAAGATGGATTTGAACGATAGAGTAAAGAGGGTCCTTAAGCCGCGTCTTGCAGAATTTTTTGAATGGAAAAAAAGAAGCGAAATAGAGTTGAAAAAGAGATTTGAAATCGAAAAAAATTACTTGAAGAGTCAGGTCAATGCATTAAAACTCTATGCAAGGTGGGCTAAACCTTATCTTATTGCTGCAGAGAAATTAAGAATGAAAGAAAGGGATAAGGAGCCCGCAATCGTAAATGTATTTAACACACTCCTCCTTGAATTAACCTTGCTTGGTAAAAGGAAAATTAATGTAGAGGAAGAAGTAATTGATAAGAATCTTCCTGAAAGTTTTAAAAATGTGAAATTAAAGAGAAATTATTATAATTGTGTTTTAGTTGACTTCGTTTTCAGAGGAATACCTCAAAGGATAGGGCAGCAGGCACATTATGTTTTTGGAGGAAGAACAGAAGTAACATTTAAAGGATATTGTCTTAATGAAGATGAGTTAGCTTTATTAAATGAAAAACTTAGCCAGAGCGATATAGAAGATGCTTTAAAGCTAATTGAAGGAACTACGACAGAATCTTTAGACCAACTAAGAGAAGATATCGAGTATTTTTTAAAGAGCGAAGAAGAGCAGGAAGAAGAAACTGAAAAGAAAGAAAATGAGGATATTAATCCTTTTTCTGCTTTGTTTGGTTTAGGGAAAAAGCAAACTAAAAAAAGCGGAAAGGATAAAGAAAAATCAAAAATAGATCTTTTAAAAAAAGGAATAAGAAAGGATAATTATGTGGAGTCTATGGTGAGGCGATTGGGAGAAAATGCAGCTGCAAGAGCTTGCTTTTCTGTTTTTGATGTTTACAAAAAAGCACACGGTATGCCTTCACATCCAAGCCCTTTTGAATAAAAGAGTTTAAATATCTTCGACTATTATTTTTTTATGACTGAAGAAAAATTAGAAAAAAAGGAAAAGGAATTAGAAGAAGATGAAGAAGAAAAATTAGAAGAGAAAGGGCCATCACAACACGAAACTCTTAAAGATTTAATAGAGTCAGAAGTAGAAGAGAATGACTTCTCTGAATTTATGTTATCTTCTCTTTCTTCTGAAGAGAAATCTTCTACTCCCACACTACCTTCTTTAACAGACAGGATTGCACCCGAAGTAGAAAATTTAGAAACAGAGAGAGAAACTGAACGGTTATCTACGCAAACAAAAACACCGGGATTTCAAGAATACACTGCAAATGTTTACAATGAACCTTCTTACGCACCCGGGACAAGCGAAGAAAAGATGATAGAAAACATGAGGGAAAGTAGGATAGTAAGGACGGTTGGAGAAGTAAGAGAAACTATGCCTAGAATTGATATAGAAGATTTTGACCAACTTAAAAATATGGTAATAGAAGACCAAATGAGAAAAATGCCGGAAGATTATTTTATCCTTGATGTAGAAAGAGCAGAAGAGGAAAGAAAACTACCTTTTCAACAACAAAGAAAATATAAAGAGATTAAAAAATAAACTTATTTTTTAGTTTCTTTTATCTTCTTTAGTTTCAAGATTCTTCTTATTATAAAAACAGCAAATATTCCGAATATAATTGCCAAAACAATGCTGAAGAAGGTATCTTGTTTATCTTTATCAAGTATGGCAAATCCTCCAATTTTTGATTTCCCTAATAAAATTTCTTCTTGCACAAAGGTAGATGATGTTTCAGATATTGCGTTTATTAAAAGATTAAAACTTCCTTCGAGAGAAGGAGGGATATCAAGCTCTGTTTCAAATTGGTGGGTTGAACTTGCCACTATCTTTCTCGTTTCTGTAAGTTCGGCTAATTTTTCATTATCGTGGCCAAATAAAATAATTCCTACTTCCACTTCTTGCTCAATGTCTGAAAGTTCTGCTAAAGAATATATGATTCTGAGAGTGTTTTTATTTACTCTTTCTGCATTAATCAATTCTAAAGCCAATTTTTTTTCAATGATTTCTGCAGTAAAATTGATCGATTTATTAGATTCTTGACATTCCAAACTTATTTCGATATCATAAGAACCTACACTTAAATTTAAAGGTACGTTTAAAGTAAAAATAAAATTCTGCTCTTCTCCTGCACTTAAACCTTTAACATCTGCCGAGGTTATCCAATCTGCATTTTTCCCTCTCCCAATAATCCTGCAACTATTTAAAAATTTATTTCCAATATTTTTAACATTTAGGACCATTTTTTTAGTTTCTCCAGGATTTACAATTAAATTTGAAATTTTTCCCACTTCTAATTTGCCAGAACTAATTATTGGCCTAATACTTCCACCACCTCCTCCGCCACCTCCTGAAGAAGATTCTGGCAAGGTAGGCGATGATGTTGTGTCAACAGAAAATTCTAAATAACTGAAATTTAAATTTCCGGCAGAATCATTTGCATAAAAGTTAAATACAAAATTAGCATCAACAGTAACATCAAAATTAACAGAGTTGAGAGAACAATTTATAGAAGTATTAGCCATTTCCAGATTTACCCCTCTATAAACATTATACCAACAACTATCTAAATTACTGTCAGAAACTGTCCAGGAAGCAGTTACTGTTCTACTCTTTTTTATTCCACTTGGTTCGTTTAAACTTACTGAAGGAGAAATTGTATCTATATAAAAGGTTTTATTTCCATTAAAAGCAGCGTTTCCCATAGAATCGTTACATCTTACATTCCATAAATATTCTCCATCATCTAAATTAAGAGAGAACGTATTAATGATTCCGTTTGAAGGGTTTGTTTTTGTTTTATTTAATCTAAATTCTCCATCAAAATTTCCCCACAGTTCACAACTATCCAGATCAATATCTTCAGGAGTATAATTAAATTCCACTTTTTGGTAATTTAGATACATGTCTGCAGGAAAATGTAAAACAATTGTAGGGGCCCCCACTTGAACATTAAAGATGACAGAATCAGAAGATTCTTCTCCATTTGTGTCATTTACATAAACATTAAGCGTGTGCTGTCCTTCAGAAACATTAAATATTGTATTTTGACAATTTGAAATAGTAACGTTAAGTCCTCCATCAATATTATACCAACAACTTTCAATATTGTCTTCGTTATCAAATACAGAAAAATTTAATTGTAAACTTTCATTGTAGCCATAACTATCTCCATTTTGTGGATAAACTAAACTTATTGTTGGAGGAGTATTTAGAACCGTGTAGTCAATTATGACTCTACTTAAGATAGGTGTTATTGAAGAATCAGGACTCGTAAATTCAACTTTGTATTGAAAATATCTTCCAGTTAGATTTAAATTGGTTAAATCAGCATCTTGCCATACTCCATCTGAACAATCATAAGTAGAACAATTTCTGACTTGGAAAGTTAAATTTGTTTGCTGTATAAATTCAGTGAAACCTTTTGGATTATTAGTGGCTCCTCCGTTACAATCTCCAATCTCCTCCCAACTTTGTCCATAGTCAGTTGATTTGAAAACTCTTCCAACAGCATCTAAAATAAAGAAATTATCATTTTTATCAATTAACATCTCAACTAAAGTATTTGCGTAAGGGCTTATACTATCATTAATGATGCTCCATGTCGCTCCATTATCAGTTGACTTATAAACCTTAGTATTTAAGAGAATGTATAAATTATTTAAACTGTCAGATTCTATATCATCTGTCGATGTACCTCCTCCATAATCGTCTGTCTTTTGCGTCCATGTAACTCCTAAATCTGAAGAAGAATAAACAGCACCGCTTCCATCTACAATAAATATATCATCATTAGAATTTATAGTTATGCCTTTGGCGTCATTTGATGCTCCTCCGTTGAAATCTCCTTTTTCCATCCAAGTTGTTCCATAGTTATCAGATTGCCAAACAGAGTCCGAACCTGTCACTATATTCAAATTTCCTTGTGAGTTTACTTCTCCAACTAATAAAGCTTTATTTGTAAAAGTATCATTAACAATATTCCATGTTACTCCATTAGAAGACCTATAAACTTCTTTTTGAATTCCTGAAAAAATTATATATAAATAAATATTATCAGAAAACATATCTGTTGTGCTACTCCCTCTTCCATAATCGTCTGTCTTTTGCGTCCATGTAACTCCTGAATCTGAAGAAGAATAAACAGCACCGCTTCCATCTACAACATATAAATAGTTTATTTCAGGTTTTTCTCCTTCCCAACTTAAATTATTCCAAATTGAATTATAACCAACATCAAAAACTTCACTTATATATGTCCCTGTTAGTTTCTCTTCAGCTAAGACAATCGCTGATCCATTATGGGTTGTGTTTTTATAAGTTCCGAGAGAAAAATTTTCTGCGCTTTCTTGCTGAAAAATTGAAAACCCAGTAAATTCTACTCTTAAAGCAAAAAAAGCCCCAATTATACCACAAAGGAGGATAATAGCAAGATATCTTATTATAATCTCTTTTTCCATAATTAATTAAGAAATTTCCCATTTAAATATTTTATCAGAACACTTTTTCTAAAAGATTAATAAATTTGATAAATCTCGAGTACAAGATAAACGATATCTTTATATATATGTAAAAATTTATTTAATTATGATAAAAAGGAGCCTGATTTTGTTCTGTATATTTATTTTAGCTTTATCTTTCCTTGTTTCTGCCGAAAATAAAATAGAACTTTCTTTGCCGAAAGATGTTTTAGCTGCTGGAGAAAGTTTATCCTTAAAAGTTTCTCTTTATGATGAAAATAATGCTCCAATTATGGACAATTTAACAGTAACAATCGAAGATGCAGAAAAGAAAATAAAAATTGAAAAAATTATTCCTTCCAATAAGTTAATAAGTATAGAGCTCGAAGAAACTGCTCCTCCAGGATTTTGGACAGTTACTGCAGAATGGAAAGAACTAACAGCAACAGCTGTTTTCAGTATAGAAACAAATGAGATTGCCAATTTTGAAATTAAAGAGGATAAACTTACTATTAAAAATATGGGAAATACGAGATATTCAAAAACAATTCAAATATTAATAGGGGATACTGTTGGCACAAAAAAAATCGACTTAGATGTTGGAGAAGAAACTAGTTTTAGGTTAATTGCCCCCAATGGTATATATAATGTGAGAGTAACTGATGGAAAGACTGTTTTAACAAAAGATAATGTTGCGTTATCGGGGAAGGTTATCGGCATCTTAGATGAAAAATTAGCGAAGGGAAATGCTCCTTTGACTGGAGGATTAAAACCTGGTGAGAAAGCGGTGGACGAAACTTTCTATTTTACAATTAAAAATAAAAAATTTGTTTATGTTTTTTTAATAGGGATTATTGGGGCAGGTATACTTTTAGCTATAGAAAGAAATTATAGAAAAAAGATAAGCTAATCGCCATTTTTTAAATGGGCTTTATGTCTGACAATTTTTTGCATTAGATTAAGTTTTATTTTTCCTATAATATCCCATGTTCTTTTAGAGCCTACATCCGAAGCTGCATATTCTAATTGTTCTATCTCTTCTTTTGAAAGATGTAAGTAATATAGCATTCTTTCTGCAAAATCATCAGAACTTTCAAATCTTACTAATAATCCAATACCTTCATTTTCTAAATCTTTAAAAAAAGGCGATTCTGTAGCAATTGTTGTTCTGCTACTTCCGATCCAATAAGCCCCCGGTCCGCTTGAAATTTGCTCTCTTCCTAAATTTCCTACTATTCCTACATCGCTCATTTTCATAACTTTCAGTAATTCTTCTTGAGTTAGGTGTTTATTCCAAAAAATAATGTTGGAATTTTTTAAATCTCTCAACTTTCTTCCTTCCAAATCTCTAACAGCACTTTTTTTATTTATTATCGCACCGTTTATTCCTAACTTTTTGGTTAATTCTATTAGGCTATTTCTATATTCTTCTCCTTCTTTTTCTAAAATATCGGGGTGTGTTTCTCCAGCAATCAAATAAACAATTTTTTCTTTATCATATCTTTTTAGTACTTCCCAAAATCCTCTAATAGGATATTCTAGACCTTTTCCTGGAGAAAGGTATCCTACAGAAGTGAAAACAATCCTAAGATTTCCTAGTCTATCTTCAAGGCCAAACCTTTTTTTTAATTCACTTCTTGTTTCAGGAATATAAATTTCAGGAATTCCATGAGGAACAAAAATTAATTTTGTTCTTGGCGTATTTTGGTATTTTTCCATTAATGTTTTTAGTCCAGAAGGGCTTAAACAAATAATCTTGTCTGTATATCTTATAATACCCTCTGTAACCTCTCTTTTTTGTCTGTCAGGATTAGCAAGAATTGTATGGAAAATTGTTATTGTAGGAACGCCGTTTTCATGCAATCTTCTTAATACAGGAATTAAATTGTCTTGAGTGTGATCTTTTCCAAAAATTCCAAATTCATGATTTATAAAATATCCGCTAAGTATCCCCCTCCTTTGCCTTTCTTTAGTTTTTTTTATAATAGAATCTCCTGCTCTTAACCAAGACTCTAAATTATCTTGCCTTATATTATATTCTATATGTCTTTTTGTTTTGTCAGGATATTTCAATCTTCCTCTGACTATTGAGTAAAGACCCCAATCATAAACTCTTTCATCATCTATCATACTTTCAATCATATCTTGATTATAGCTCGCAATACCACATTTTCTCGGCAGAACAGTACTTATACTTCCTACATAAAATTTGTTTTTGTATGCCATAATAATACTTTAAGACCATCCTTTATAAATCTTTCCTTAAAAGTAGTAACAAAATAAAGAGCTTTCTTTTGAATCTTTTTTATAACTTTTTTATGT
>JAFCEO010000015.1 GCA_017609085.1 Candidatus Pacearchaeota archaeon
TTAATAAAAAAACTTATAAACTATTTCTGCATCACTTTTGTTAAAGTCTGAGCCAGAATGTCAAAAAAATACATACCTAGAGTATATAAAGTGCACCTGCCAGAAGAGATAGAAAGATGGTTATATTCTTCAGAGCCAAGACATGGATTGCCTAACTTAAAAGAAAACAGTGGAGATAATTCTAAAGAAAAGGATTCTATTTTTCCGAACGACCCTTATTATAATCCAATGGACCAGTTAAAAGAAATGTACAGAGAAGATTAATGCTTGGCAAAAGTTTTCGCTACTATAAGTGGAAATAAAACAGTTGCGTCTCCAAAAACTTTTATTGCCTCTCCTTTATTCTTTATTTTTCCCCATGAAACAGCTTCATCAGGTCTTGCATTGCTGTCTGCACCGTCCCACTCTTCTCCAATATTAATATAAACAGAATAATCTGCCCCATTTCTCATAAGATTAGCATTACATATATGATGTTTCATAATCCCTTTTCCTAATAAAATAATTCCTGTTTTTTTTCTTGTAATAGTATACTCATTTAATTTATGAATATCTGATGCAATATCAATTTTAAAATCTGGATGTTTATACATAAAAAAATGAATCATGTCTCCGATACTTCCATCAGTTAGTGCAGGACAATAAACATCTATATTATTTTTGTAGCACCAATAATAAATGCTTTCTTTATTATTAATTTCTTTTCCTAGCTCTTTAATGAATTCAGAAACAGATATAATCTTTCTTGTTTTTTTCTGTCGTTCGTATATTCTCTTTAAAATAGGTGTGATAAATTCTTCAAATTTACAATATCTTGAATTTGGAATAAAAATATTTCCAGTTCTATTTACTCCTTTCTTCTTCAAAAGCTCTCCAGAAGTCGAAAACATCCCTAACTTAAAGCTACCCAAACATTTAATAAAATCTTCCTCTATACCTCCTGCGGTTGTTACTATGACGTCAATTTTTTTATGCTCGGCGAGGTATCTAAAAATATCTCTTAATCCAGAAGTTACTAGATTGGATGTGTAGCCTAGATAAATTGTTGCTTTTTCTTTAATCATCTTATTAATGAGCTCTATAGCTTTGAAAAGATGGGTAGCTTGAAAGCCTGTTGTTAAATAGCTGTCTAACAGTTTTTCGTAATCTATCCCTCTATTAAAATCATAACCTCGAATGTCTAATCCTTCAACTTCCTGACTATCAAAAAGTACATTTTTTCTTGAAATTTTCTCGGTATTTTTAGTCATTTTAAATATAAAGAATTGTGAGTATAATAAATTTAACTTTTATATAGATTAAACCAATTTAGCTAAATTTTCTTTAAATTTTGGTAGGTCTTCTACTGCTATTTGTGCCCCAGTAGCGTGCTCATGACCTCCCCCACTAGCATTCTCTAATCCCTTTATAGCATCTAGTGTTAATTTTCTAACATCCACTTTCCCCCTAATAGAAACATTTGCTTTACTCCCTTTTATATAAGCTACAACTATAACTTTATCAGGATATAAAAAAGATAACTCGTTTGCTATATCTGCTGATAAGCTCAACTCTCCTCCATACTGAAAAAACAAGATTTTGCCTTTTGCAAAGTTTTTGGCTTTTTCGAGAAGGCGAGAATATCTATTATTAACTTGCTTAAATCTCTGTAAAATTGCATAAGCTTTTTTTTCGTCTAAAATTTCGTGCGGGCTCTTAACATTAATTAAAAACTTTAACATATTCACTACTTTTGTCGTCCTATCTTTCAATGCGAAATTTAAAATCCGGGTTATCCTCCCAATTTCAGTTGTATAAAGAGCTTGAAAAGCTGTACTTATGTTTTCTCCCCACAGTTCAGGATACTCTTTTTCAAATTCGGGAACAAAATCGGGAAAAAAACCGTCGCCAATGCATCCAATCATGGCTATCCATAAATCTCTTTTAACAGTATTATAACATAAATAAGAAACGGGCTCATTTGTTCTATCATTATAGTAGGGATTAAAATAAAAAATACTCTCCTCTTCTGGCTTCGGAACATTGTGGTGATCTACCCAAACTAAGGGTAAATTTAAGTTCCTTACTTCCTCCAGAAAACCGCTCGCAATATTTGGTTTGTCCAAAACAAAAACATAATCTGGTTTTAGTTCATATAACTTTCTCGAATAAGAAGAATTTAAATCAGGAAAACTTTTTATAGCTACACCTTTTCCCCTTCCAGTATATCTTCTGAATATTAAAAAAGAAGCCAGACCATCAGCGTCGTTATCAAAAAAGAAAAGAGGATTTTGGGCTTTTTCCAAATGTCCTCTTATTTCTTTAAGTTGAGTCTCTGTTAACATTTTATAATTTATAAAGGATTATTTTTAAATTTAGCGAATTATTTATGCAACTACATAAACTTAATTTTAAAAACATTTATAAATGTGATTTAAATTAATTCTTTATGGTTTTTAAAATAATTAATGCTACAGAAGCTAAACCAGGGATAAATATCCTTATTGACGGGTCTCCCTGTACTGTTAAAAGTCAAGATATAAGTAAAACAGGGAAACATGGACATGCTAAATGTAGAATAGAAGCAGTCGGCATTATAGACGGGAAAAAAAGAGTGATTGTAGTTCCAGGTCATGAAAGAATAGAAGTCCCACATATTGAAAAAAGAAAAGGACAAATATTAAGTATAAGCGGAGATAAAGTGAGTGTTATGGATCTGGAAAACTATGAAACAATAGATGTTAATAGGAATGAAGATGTAGAAGTTAACGAAGGAGATCAAATAGAATACTGGAAAATTGGAGAAGAGAAGATAATCAAAAGAAGAATATAATTTAAAAATTAGGGTTTAAAATGGCGAAAGTAGTTGCTGCACAGAATAGATTGTTCAAAAATATTTTTGTCTGTAAAAAATGTGGAGGCAAAATTAGAACAGAAGCGAGAAAAATTCTAGTTGGAAAAGTGAAATGTAGGAAATGTGGAAGCAGAGCTTTTAGACCAAAAAGGAAAAAATAAGAGATGAAAATGAATTTTTTCATTTATGATTTAATATCTCTAATAATCTTTACTTTATTTGTGGTTGTGTTTTTATATAAAAAAAGAAAAAATCTAAAAAAAGAAGGAATTTTGTATTTGTATAAAACAAAAATAGGGATAAAATTTATAGATTATGTAGGAAAAAAATATGAAAGATTATTGAAAGTATTGCAATATTTCTCGATAACTCTTGGATATTTTTTAATGGCGGGCATACTTTATCTATTGATATTGACAATTTATGAATATCCCACAAAAATCATTAAGATAACGAAAGCTCCTCCAATATTCCCTCTTGTACCTTATTTCCCAAGAATATTTGGGGTTCAGGAATTTTTCCCTCCTTTCTATTTTACTTATTTCTTATTATCCGTATTAATAGTTGCTACTGTTCATGAGTTTTCTCATGGAGTTTTTGCAAGAGTGCATCGTTTAAAAATTAAAAGTACAGGTTTTGCTTTTTTGGGCCCTTTTATCGGAGCTTTTGTGGAGCCGGATGAAAAAAGGATGTTGAAGAAATCTAAAACCGCCCAGCTTTCTATATTATCTGCAGGAGTTTTTGCAAATATTATTATAGCTCTAATCTTCTTTTTAGGTTTGGCTTTATTCTTTAACCTTACTTTTACAGAAGCAGGGGCGACATTTGATATGTATGTGCCTGCCGTTATTAAAGTGAAAGAGATAAAAACTATCGACGATTATAATGTTGAAAACCTAAATACGAAAGAGATTTTAAATATTATAGGGGAGAAAAAAATGAAAGAAGGGTCTGACAAAGGATTGAATAATTTAATTAAAATAACGACGAAAGAAAGGATTTATCTAATAAATATAGAAGATTTAAAAACACAATTAAATTCTATACAAAAGGAGAAATTCTCGTATATGGAGATTATCCTGCTATAAAAGTAGGATTAAAAGGAACAATAATAGAATTTAATGGAAAAAAGATAAAAAATAATGAAGACCTTATAAAAGAAATTGCTAAATATAGTCCTGGAGAAAAGGTTATAATAAAAACTAAATTCAATGGGACAATTCTATCTTATAATTTGGAATTGTCAGAACATCCGAAAAACAAAAGTAGGGCATTTTTAGGAATAAGTTCTGCAGATTTTAGAAAAGGAATTTCAGGAGTGTTGTATAGGATTATTTATTTTTATAAAAAATCTGCAACAAAATATGAAGCAAAATTTAATGAAAACTTAATGATATTTATTCTTAATCTTTTTTATTGGATTATCCTTATTAATTTTTTAGTTGCTTTATTTAATATGCTTCCAATAGCTCCTTTCGACGGAGGGAGATTTTTCTTTTTGACTGTTTTAGCTTTAACAAAAAGTGAAAAATTTGCAAAAAAATCTTCGAAAGTTATGCTTTACCTAATTCTTTTCGCGTTATTAATTCTTATATCGTTCTGGCTCTCGTCGTTTATATAAATGTAGAAAATTTTTGTTCTACAAAAGTATAATAAAGAAAAAATTTCCAGATATTTTTTTAAAGTTATTTTTATTTTTATTTTTACGATGCTAAAAGTTGAAAACATATTAAAAAAACAACATTATGCATTATTTGGACATTCTGCTACCAAAATATGTAGGTGGACTAAAAAATCCCTCGTCGATGAAGATTTTTGTTACAAAGAAAAATTCTATGGAATAAAAAGCCATCTTTGTTGTCAGATGACTCCCTGGCTATCTTGTCAAAATGAATGTATACATTGTTGGAGACCAATAGAACTGAACTTTAAAAAACTTAAAGTGATAAAGATAGAAGACCCTAAAAAAATAATCTCGAGTTGTATAGTATCTCAAAAAAGACTTTTAACAGGATTTGGGGGCAACAGTAGAATAAATAAGAAGAAATTTAAAGAGGCTCAAGAGCCACGCCATTTTGCTATCTCTCTTATAGGAGAACCTACACTTTATCCAAAGCTTTCTGAATTAATAAAAGAATTGCGAAAACAAGGAAAAACTTCTTTTTTAGTAACGAACGGTTTATTGCCAGAAAAATTAAAAGAACTACATGAAAAAAATGCTTTACCAACTCAACTATATATCTCTTTAAATTATCCAAACGAAAAAATTTTTAGAAAATTTACAAAAAACGAAGGGAAAGATTCTTGGAAAAAATTAAATAAATCTCTTTCTTTACTATCTCAACTTCCGACGAGAAGAGTGATAAGAATAACATTAGTTAAAAGATTAAATGCAGAAGACAAAATGTTAAAAGATTACGCAAAATTAATTAAAAAGGCTTCTCCAGACTTTGTTGAAGTTAAAAGTTATATGGCTGTTGGATTTTCAAGAAAAAGATTGGGTTATGAGAGAATGTTAAGTCACGAAGAAGTTAAAGAATATGCAAAAAAATTACTCGAAGTTTTAGATAAATATAAATTTCTCGATGAAAAAAAAGAGAGCAGAGTCGTACTTATTGGAAAAGACAAAAGCAAAAGAAGAATTAAAGAAGAAAAGTTTTAATATTACCTACAAAAATATAATTCCTTCTTTTGTTAACGCTGTAAAACGAATTCCGACGGGCAAACTTAGAAGAGCAGATATTAATGCCATGTGTTCTTTTCCATTCCCAGATGCAATAGATAAGGCCACTTCTGTTCCTTTTATTTTATTCTTTAATTTTTTTAATATCTCTTTTTTCATATTTACAATACTATCGTCTTTAATCTCAATAAACTCGTGCGGTTTTTCTATTGAAAATTTTTTAGCAAAAGAGTCTCCTAGAAGAATGATACTATCCCATTCTCCATGTCTTATTAAACCAGAAACTTGACCCCAAGTTCCTTTTCCAGATGATAACAAGGCTACTAATTCCATAAAATACATAAAAGAGATATATTTATAAGGATTTATATTTTTTGAAATATAGATGGTAAAAGATAGTCCTTTAAGTGAAATTACTCTAAGAAAATATGAAAAGCCTTACCAACTTGATAAAAGAGAGTTAGTCAAGAAAATTTGTTTAAGCTTGGGTTTACTTCAACCAGGAGATAGCAGAGATGTTATTGTTGATATTTTGCTTGTTTTAATAAAGGCGAAGAAAGAAAAAAATCCGATTTCAAGCGAAAAAATAAAAGCCGAGATAGAGAAGATTAGGAAAAAATATAATCTTGAAATGAAAGGTATGGCTGAGAGCAATATAAGAAGGCAGTTAAAAAGACTTCGCGATTTAATGTTAGTAGAAAAGAAAAACAATCTTTATAATTTATCAGAATTTTTGAGCCTTAAAGAAATTTTTGAAAACAAAATTGAAAAATTTATAATTCCTCAAACAATCGAAAGGATAAAGGAGTACCTTTCAGAGTTAGAAAAATCTGAAGAGAAAAATTTATAAACGTCTGTTTTTCTTTAAATTTGTCCTTACTACATCGCCGAATCCTAAAATTGAATTCTGGATGCAGGCGCATAGGTAGGAGGAAACGATTAAGATAATCAAATTTAGAAGATGGAAAAAAAATCTATTTTAAATGCGTTAGTTGAATTAAGAAAAGGAAAAAAAAGAAAATTTGTGCAAACAGTAGACTTAATTGTAAATTTAAGAAATTTTGATGTAAGAAAACAGAGTATTAATCTTACTATAGAATTACCTCACAAAATTAAAGAAAAAAAAGTTTGTGCTTTTTTAACAAAAAAATCCGATCTTGTAGATACAATACTAAAAGAAGATTTTAATAATTATAAGGGAAAAGAATTAAAAAAATTAGTTAAAAAATACGATTTTTTTATTTCTGTGACGAATTTGATGCCATTTGTAGCTACTTCTTTTGGAAAAGTGCTTGGTCCGGCAGGAAAAATGCCTTCCCCACAATTAGGAATACTCACAAAAGACGATGAAAAAACAATAAAAGAGGTTTTAAACAGAATTGATAAAGCTGTAAAAATCAAGAGCAAAGAACCAAGTTTAAAAATAGCAGTAGGAAAAGAAGATATGGAAGATGAGAAAATAGCAGAGAATGTTCTTGCAGTTTATAACACTGTATTAAACGCCTTACCAAGAAAAAAAGAGCAAATAAAGAATATTCTAATTAAATTTACTATGAGTAAACCAATAAAATTGGAATAAGATAAAAAATGGCAGAAAGTATGGAAAAAAAAGTATCAGAAAAGAAAATAGAAACAGTAAAAAATTTAGTGGAACTTTTAAAGGAGAACGACACAATTATTATAGCTTCTATTAAAAATCTTCCTTCTAAACAATTTCAGACTATAAGAAAAAGTTTGAAAGGAAAAGCAGAAGTTAAGGTTGTTAAAAAAAGACTCATATGGAGGGCTTTGGAATCTATAGATAAAAAGAATATAGAGAAATTAAAAGATTATATTCAAGAAGATTCTGCTATTCTCTTTTCCAAAGAAGAAGCTTTTGAATTAGCGGCGTTTTTAGTAGAAAATAAAAATCCTATTGCTGCAAAACCAGGACAAATAGCAAATGAAGATATTGCAATAGAAGAAGGTCCGACAGACCTCACACCAGGACCAGCAATAAGTGAATTAGGAAATTTAGGAATAAAAATAGCAGTTGAAGATGGTAAAATAGCTGTAAAAGAAAGAAAAGTTATTGTAAAAAAAGGAGAGAAAGTTTCAGAAGCTGCTGCTTCAATAATGTTAAAACTTGATATAAAGCCTTTTAAAATAGGATTAGAACCTATAGCAATTTATGATGCTAAAACCGGAAAGATTTATACAGATATTAAAATAGATAAAGAGAAAGCAATCGAAGATTTGAAAAACGCATCAATTAAAGCTTTAGGTTTTGCACAAAAGATTATATATTATTGTAAAGAAACAATTGGTTATTTGCTAGGGAAGGCTAATGCAGATGCAAGTGCATTAGAAAAATTGCAATCTAAAGAAGAAATCGAAAAGGAAAAAACTGAAGAAAAGAAAGAAGAGGAGGTTAAAGAAAATAATACTACTCAATCTGAAAATCAAGAAAATAAACTTGAGGAGGAAAAATAAAATGGAGTATATATATGCGGCTCTTTTATTGCATAGATTAGGGAAAGAAATTAACGAGGAAAACATAAAAAAAGTAATAGAGGCTGCAGGGGCAGAAGTAGATGAAGCAAAGATGAAAACATTAATAGCAAGTTTAAAAGGAGTTGATATAGAAAAAGAATTAGAGGCTGCGACTGTTACAACGGTACAGGTAAGTGACGGAGCAAAACCAGCAACAGCTGAAAAGCCGGCAGAGAAAAAGGAAGAGAAAGCAGAAGAAGCTGCTGAAGGATTATCAGCTTTATTTGGATAGTTAGCCAGTCAATTTTTTGATTTTGTAGACTGGCTAAAACAATTCTTACTGCGAAGTTTAATGAAGCTTGAAACTGAAGAATGATTCAAATTAATAATTTTAGTTAAGTTTAAAAGTATGTAGGAATTTAAAGTTTCAAGCCGCCGTGGCACAATGGTACTGCACCGGCCTTGAGCTATGGTCTCTTTCCACTAGGGAAGAAAAAAACAGTACACGAAAGCCGGGCCCTTCGGGGCATCCCGGTTCGATTCCGGGCGGCGGCGTTCTAAAAATATTAAAAAATTTATTCTTCTAATTCTAATCTGCATTTTCCTAAAGTTGTCAAAGAATTAAATGCTTAAAAATCGCATTACTTTACACTTATTAAATCTAATAATTTTTTCCAGAAAGATTTTTTTGTTTTGGCCGATTCTTCTAATTCAGGTATAATTTTATAAGTTATTCTCGGTTTTTCTTTCATTATTGGTGCAGAAGAGGCAAGTTGCTCATTTGCTAATTTTATAGCTCTTTCTATAGAAATGCGAGAATAATCTTGGTTTTCCAAAGCGATTCTTAAAGAATCTAAAGTATAACCCTTAGCTAAATTTTTTTTAATATAATTGGCTAACTGTTGAATATAATTTTCTTGTGACATGTTATACTACTTTTTTAATTTTCCTCATTTAAGAAAGAAAAATAAGTTTAAATATTTATTTCTTCTTAATGATGCTTTTTTTTCTTGTATATGAGAAATGCTACTGCTATAATGATTAGTAGAGCAATTACTACTATTGTTACTATCCATACTAAATTTTTCCCTTTCTCTATAATTACTTCTTTTTCTTCTTTCTTTTCTTCTTCGCCTTCTTTAATCTCCTCACCAGTTACAGGAGCTTTTTCTTCTTCAGGAATCTCTTCATGTATTCCTATAATTGTTAAATTTGCTTTATTGTCTGATATTGAATTAAGTTTAACAGAAATATCGTAGTAAGTATCATTTGTTAATTCAAATTTCTTTTCTTCGCCAATTGATAAAACGGCTTGTTGTGGCTCGCTCGTGACATTTATTGTTGCTGTTGTTTCTGTGAGATTTACAACACCTACATAATGAATTTCGTTGTTAATTTTTATTTTTGCTCTATGTTTAACAGAAAATTCTCTTGTTAGAGGTTCTTTTTCATCTAAATTTTTATCATCATAAACATAAGTCGACGTCCAGAATGACGTTGTTGTTCCGTCCCCGCCCGATGATGAAGGAGTTTCTCCTCCATCAGAAGATGAAACTGAGGTGATTAAACTTCCGATAACTGTCGGAGCTGTTCCTGAGAAATGAGGAATCCTTATCCATATTTTGTTACTTGTTGTATTTATATAACAAGGATTTGTTGCATTTAACTGAGGATTAGTCTTACTACAATTTACGCCATTCATTAATATCTGCCATTCATTTTGATGAGTTGAGTAATGAGAGTAATTTCCTGCTAACGCAGAAGCATTTGTTCCGTTTGAAGATGCCCATATTGGATTCCAATTGTCATCATAGAAACTTGTAACAGAAATGTTTACATCGGCTGATTCGTTTAATCCTGTCTGACTTGAAGAGCCTTCAATGTATGGAATCGAAACTAAAATATAGTCGTAAATTGTAGGTCCATAAGAGCCGAATTTAATAGCATTTTCAAAAGAATTTGAGGATTCGCTTGTCCCTGCATCATTTTCAAATAAAGCGTCAGGAGGGCCTGAAGCTAACATATCTGTATTTACATAATGAACAGAAATATTTCCATAACCCATCCTAAAACTTATTCTTCCTCCACCCATAACTGCCCTCATCATTAAAGAGTCATCTCCAGCATTTCCTGGGCTTCCAATTAAACAAGAGGAAGGAGGATTTGGAACATCGCATGTTGAATTTGAAATGTACATTGAAATTGTTATGTCGGAAGCAGATAGAGTTCCATTTATGTCTCCAGGATTAAAGTTCCTTATTGTAATATTTGAATTTGTATTTATCTGAGAAACACTTAAAGAAGAAATTCTTCTAGGAGCATTTTGTGGACCTTCGCCTCCTCCGGCAACAAAAATATTCATTTCTTTTATTCCAGTAACATTTAAAAGAGGAAGAGAAAAAGTTGCAGAACTTGATTGCTCCACATCCACCATCCAGCTGAATTCTATTGCTCCGTAATTTGAGTAGTCGACAGTTACTTCTATGTGCGCCATTGCATTACTTAAAGTAGAATTAGTCTCGTTCACAAGCCTGAATAACTGTTTTGCAGTTGTTATGTTAACGCCCCCAGGACTTCCATTAGGAGATTCTAGTGTTATATTGTCTGCTGTTCCCAATAATCCGAACATTTGAGTAAAATTAAAGTTAACTAGTTCGTTACTACTTGAATAAGTGGAATAATCTAAACTTATATTTCTAAAGCCGCCCACATACAAACTTCCATTTCTTGCTGTTGCAAATAAAATTATTGTTGAACTTTCTACTGTGGCGGGTAAAGAAATATTATAAAATCCTATAGATAAATTGTAAAAATCGCTTTCACCTGAAAATCCGCTCATGTTATAAGGCATAGCGCCATATTGTGCATGAATCATATTTCCTGGTTCAAGAAGGAAAGGAATAACTGTAAATTCGTCCCAACCAGATATTCCAGAATAACTAATATAACCAGAAACTCTTGGCATAGACATTGTTAAATTAAATTGTTTATGCAAAGTGGAAGTTGTAGCATTGTAACTTGAAATTCCATCACTAAAATTATAGGAAATATTTGATGAGAAGTTGTTCCAATCGAAACTTACTGGCATGCTCACGTTAGGGTAAACCATTATTGAATAGTTTCTATTTTTTGGAACATAAACAATTGCTTCGGTTGTATAAGTGCCAAATTGCTCTGCAACAGGGTATCCTAATTTTGTATCTTTAATCTGATATTGAAATGCTGCCCTGTCTCCGCTCGCATTTATTGCGGTTAAATTTATTGTTCCTGCTTCTTGTAAATAGAAAGTCGTCCCTGACAACTGTTGTAACATTATTGAAGGGAATGCAGGAATTGATTTACTTTTAAATTCGACAGTATTTGTTGTTTCATTTCTTTTTATTATATCTAGCCTATACATCCATAAAGAATAAGAAGGTACACTTAAATTAAACCATCCAGATGCATTTGAATTAGTTGAACTATAACTTATAATTTGCCAATTATTTTGGTTTATTATTGTAATATTTATAACAGAAGAATTTAATAGATTGTCATTTTCATCTTTAACAGTTCCGTTGAATTCGAAAGTTGAATTAACTAAATAAATTGTTCTTGTTTCTGTTGAATTTACATTATTATAAGTATCGTTGACTGTTGCATTTAGGTAATATGTTCCAGGAGAAAGTCCAGTAAAATTAAAGAAATGAACAATATTTGAAGATGCTGTTTCATTTATACTTGAATTAACTAACCCACCAGTAGAATTGTAAAGTTTTACAATCAAAGAGCTAAAAATTCCATTATCGGCTGTCGTGATATTTCCTGCTATCTCAGACTCTGTATTAATAGAGTTTGTAGAAGGAGTAAGAGATCCGAAAGTTATCGAAGGAGCTGTTGTATCATTAACTATAACTGTTATGTTTGTTATATTAATTATCCCTGTAGCAAAGAGACTCAAAACAGTTATATTAAAAGTTCCAGGATTAGAAGCAGACGCATTAAACCAAAAATGTTGTGATGTCGAATTCATAATCAACCATGTTGAATTTTCCCAGCTTAGAACATTACTTGTATTTGAAAAAGTTCCGAAAGCATCTGTTCCATTAGAATCTGCAACAAAATTAAAACCTGTCGGAAGAGTTATGTTAACTTGAGTTATATTAACATCTTCTGTTGCTCCCCCATTAGTCACTGTGATATTATATATATTATAATCATCTTCGTTAACATTAATAGTCGTAGGGGTTACAACGGCTGTATCTGCAAACACGAAATACATAATCCAAACTGCGAATATTAATGTAAAAATTATAAAAAATAGTAAAGCAACTCTTGCTTTTTTATTCATTTTTCACCATCTTTTTTATTGTTCTTTTCAAAGAGAAATAGGTTTATAAATTTTTTTAGATTGACTATAAATTGATGATCAAAAATAAGTTTATTATCTTTTTTCTAAAATTACTTTTATTAAATATATAAAATCAAATGTGTTTAACTTATCTTAATTGGTTTAATTTTTTTGTAAAATTTAAGAGCCTCTCTTAATTTTCTTTCGGACTCAGAATAAAAAGTTAACAGCTTTTCTTTTCTCTTTACATTATCCTTAAGGTGTTTGTAAAGATAGATTCCTGCCCCCTTATCTGTTGGGGAGCCTAAAATCCTTGCTAAAAAATTTATTTTTTTATTATCTATCTCTATAACTTTGCCGGATTTTTTTGCAACTATGTCTTGGAAGAATTCGCCGAGCTTTAAATTATTTAAATGACCTCCTTGTGCTTTGATTATCTCTTTAAATTTAGAAAACGCCTTTCCTGATTGAAGTATTTTTTTTGCAAGTTCCATTCCCTGTCCTTTTTTAGCTTTTCCTGTCATTTCAAGAAGAAAAGAAGCTAATTTTAATGATTTTTTTTCTAAATCTAAAGGTCTTTCTGGAGACTGTTTCAAAACAGAAAGAACATCACGAATTTCAAGTATGGGGCCTATTCCATTTCCTATTGGCTGAGAGCCGTCTGTCAAAATACATTTTAAATTTATATTAAAAATTTTAGACAACTTTTCAAATTTTTTCTTCAGACTTAAAGCCTTTTTTCTCGAAACCTTAGCTGATTTTCCATAAGGGATATCAATCAACACATAATTGCTATTAACTGATAATTTTTTTGCAAGTATCGAAGAGAGTAATTGAGGTTCTGGATCTAAATTAAGGAGTCTTTCGATTTGAATAATCTTATCGTCTGCAGGAGCCAATCCTAAAGAACCTCCCCAAACCATACAAGCTTTTGTTTTTTTAAGTATTTTATAAAGCTGAGAACTGGAAAATTCAACTTTAGCAACAGACTCTATAACGTCCGCTGTTCCGGCCGCAGAGGTTATAGCTCTCGAAGAAGTTTTAGGCATAATCAATCCGGCAGAAGAGCATATGGAAACCACTATAGGTGTAGTCCTGTTTCCAGCAACTCCCCCTATTGAATGTTTATCAGCCACTTTTCCTTTAAGACGGAGTGTTTCGCCAGTATCAACAATTGCCTTAATCAAATATTTTATCTCCTGAATAGACATCCCGCATTTGTAAATTGCAGAAACAAAATACGCTATCTCTGGTTCGGTCAAAGCATTTTTAACTATGTCTTTTATTATTTTTTTAAGCTCTGTTTCGCTTAGGGGTTTGCACATTAGTTTTTTATAAATTAGCTCTACACTTTCAGGATGGGGAGCTATGTTAATATCTAGAAAATCGTTTTTCTTTAATTGTAAAGCCTTAACAATCTCGTCAGAAACTACTATTTCGTCTTCCTTTAAAATACCTCTTGCAATATCGACAACAGAAATAATTCTTTTTTTATTTTTATTTAAAGATATTCTATCATCTATATTAACGCCAATCTTATCTGCAGTTTTTTTGTGCAATATACTTACCGGCCTACCGGCAACAAATTTTAAAATTTTAACTTTCAGTTTCATCCTACTTTTTTCATAATGAAAAGAAAATGGTTTTTATATATTTATCTAAAAAGAATTAAAACAAGTTCTATAATCTCGCTTTAAGTTTTTTGCATCTATAAAATTCTAGAATCAAGATTAAATAGGATATTACTAAAGGACCTAAAATTAAACCGAAAATACCGAAAACAAAAAGACCCCCAACCATACTGACTAAAACAACTGCAGAATTTATTTTTGCCATCTTACCAACTATCAAAGGTCTTACTAAAAATCAACAAGCCAAAAGCAGCGGCTGTTCTCCCTTCCACAAAAAGGTAAATATCTACAGGAACCCACACGAGCCAAGGTCCTATTATTGGAAGGATACCTACAAAAGTGGCAAGTAAAGTTAGAAGCAAAGCGTTTGGAACTTTAAAAATAAACCAAAAATAACAGAGTGGGTGATATCTTTAAATTGCTTGAAAATTTTCTTTTCAGATTCTCTTGATAAAGGAGAGATACTCTGCATATAACTTACAAGCTTTCTTCCGTCGCGTAATCCGAAAAAGAAAACAAATAATATCAAAACAAGATGCAATAAAATTGTTGGAAAATTAAGAAGGATTTCTGTAAGATTGTTCAAAATAGAAGAAGCTATTTTGCTTGTAAAAGACCGTGTTGCTATTATCATATTTTGAGAAAGTTCGGGAGATGAAAAGAAAGAAGGAAAAGCTGTTTTAAAATAAGATAAAATATCTTCTCTCTGAATATATTTATAGATTTCGAATGTTTGTTTTATAAGTATAGGAGTTAGAAACCACAACGGAACAACTATAATCAATAAAAGAAATAGACATACTATTAAAGCAGACAAATTTTCATTTTTCACGAATAAGAGTATTCTTTTATAAATAGGATAAAATATGAAAGACAACACCAATGCAAAAATAGAAGAAATTAGTATGGGTTTTAAAATGAAAAAAGTTAAAAGAACTAAAGTAACTATTAGAATAATACTTGCTACTTTATTAAAAGATTTTTCATCAATCATCGTCTCTTTTATTAAGAAAAAAGATTTTTGTATTTATAAAGGTTTTTAGAGTCTTGAAAATTCAAATTTAAGAATACTTTAGTTTTTGTTAATAATTGATGATAAATAAGTTTTTAAACTGAGGTTCTCTTAAAATAAGATGGAATGCTTTATAAAAAAGATTTGGAAGGGTAAAGGAGAAGAAGCTCATGATTGCTTTGTAAGATTTGGTAAAGGAAAATTTGAAAATAGAGCAGTTTTATCTTTACAAAAAACTTCTAAAATAAAATTGAAAGGAAGTTTTGAGTGGGCAAATGACTTTGTAAAAACAGTAGCTGAATTAACTAATGCTAATTTTTCAGGGATTATACTCAGCAGAGAGCAATTAGAATTTTCTGGAAAAAGCAAACAAGGATTAATTGAATACAAAGTTTCTAATATTAATTCAGACAAAATTAAAGAGATTAAAGATAAAATTTATGTGATGTTACTTGATGCAGAATCTCAGGATATAAAATTGAAAATGAAAAAAAAGCTTCCGAAACCAGGCAAATCTGGCGAACAAAAGATAGATGATAAATTTTGTTCTCTTGAAGCAGATTCGAAATATTGGCCCCAAATCAAAGAAGCTTTTATGTTGCCTGAATGTAAAAAAGCAAAGATTAAGCATACTTTTATTATAGAGGAATTAATTTTCCCGCCAAACGAAAAGGATTTTGAAAAAATTAGGAAACTTGCAAAAAGAAAAGGAAAAATTATTAGAGAGATGGAGATAGATAAAGAACTTGCAAAAGAAGAAAAAGAATTTGTAGCGTAATCTTTAAAAACGCCCTTTTTCTACATTTAAAATAGGGGATAGTGTCTAAAATGAAATTGCTCCGCGTAATAACTAAACTGGAGAATAAGAAATGCCAAAACATTCCCAACCAAGAAGAGGAAGTTTACAATATTGGCCAAGAAAAAGGGCCAGAAAAATTTTACCTAGTGTGAACTGGAAAGCTTTTTCTAAATCTGATAAAACAGGCCTTCTTGGATTTGTTGCTTATAAAGTTGGCATGGCTTCTGCACTTGTAAAAGACAACACAGAACATTCTTTAACTAAAGGAAAGAACATTGTTATCCCGGTAACAATTCTTGAAACACCTCCCCTCAAAATTTTGTCAATTAGATTTTATAAAGATAACAAAATTGTCAAAGAGATTTTTGTCGGATTTGATAAGGAACTAAAAAAGAAGCTGAAATTGCCAAAAAATAAAATTGAAAAAATAAATTTAGAAGGAGTTGAGGATTACACGAATATAAAGATTATTGTTTACACTGTTGTTAAGAAAACAGGAATAAAAAAGATTCCAGATATTATTGAGATAGGGCTTGCAGGAAAAAAAGAAGAACAGTTAGAATTAGTTAAAAGTTTCTTAAATAAAGAAATTACAATTTCAGATGTTTTTAAAGAAGGGTTAGTTGATATAAGGGGTGTAACAAAAGGAAAAGGAATACAGGGACCTGTGAAGAGGTTCGGTGTGAGCCTAAGACAACATAAATCTGAAAAAGGTGTAAGAAAAGTAGGTTCTATTGGTCCGTGGCATCCCGCTCATGTAAGTTTTAGAGTTCCAATGGCTGGACAGACAGGATTTTTTACAAGAGTAAGTTACAATAGCCAGATTATTGATATTGGAAGAATTTCTGAAAAAGATATCAATCAAAAAGGAGGGTGGAAAAATTATGGAAAAATAAAAACAGATTATATAATCTTAAAGGGTTCTGTTCCAGGACCTGCCAAGAGGCAATTAATTTTAACAACTTCGTTAAGGCCAACAAAAAAACAACAAAAGAAAAATTTTGAATTCATTGGATTAGTAAAATGAAAATTCCAATTTTAGACATAGATGGGAAAAAGAAAGGAGAAATAGAGACAACCATCTTCGATGGTGAAATTAGACAAGATTTAATACAGAAAGTTGTTGAGGCAGAAAAGAAAAAACAGCCCTATTCTCCTTCCAATTTAGCAGGCAAACAAGCTTCTGCTTCTGGAAAGATAAGACATGGAAGAAGAGTTTGGAAAAGTGCTGCAGGAAGGGGTATAAGCAGAATACCAAGAAAAATTTTCTGGAGGAGAGGCAATCATTTTTATTGGCAAGGAGCCACTGTTTCTTCTGCAAGAGGAGGAAGAAGAACACATCCTCCAAAAATCTTATCGATGATAAAGGTAAAGAAAATAAACAAAAAGGAAAAACGAAAGGCGTTTTTATCTGCTTTAGCCTTAACTGCATCTATTGAACAATTGAAGAAAAAATACAAAAGTTTAGAAGATAAAGAAGTGAAAATAAAATTGCCAGTAGTTATTGAAAATAAGATTTTAAGTTTAAAAACAAAAGATTTTTTCAAAGTACTAAAAAAAATCCTGAAGGAGTTAACGAAAGTAGCTATACAAAAAAAATCGATAAGGGCTGGAAAAGGAAAAATGAGAGGAAGAAAATACAAAAAAACAGCTGGTTTATTGCTCGTTATTGGAAAAAATGAAGAAAAGAAGATTAAAGGAATAGAGGTTAAGAAAGCTTCTCAGCTTTCTGTCAGTGATTTAGCTTCGAATGGGGCAAGATTAACAGCTTATACAGAAGAAGCGATTAAAGAGCTTGAAGATAGAATAAAGAAAGAAAAAAACAGAAAGGAAAAATGATAATCTTAGATATTGAAACATCAGGTTTAGATTCTGGAAGATGTGGCATTTGGCAGATTGGTGCTTTAGAATTTGAAAATCCTGAAAATCGATTTTTGCAAGAAGCAAGAATTGATGAGGAGGATATTATAACAGAAGAAGCATTAAAAATCATAGGCAAGACTGAAGAAGAACTACGAAATAAAAATAAACAATCGCAAAAACAATTAATTGAAAATTTTTTGGAATGGACGAAAAGCTGCAAAGAAAGAGTACTAGCTGGCCAAAATATTGGATGGGATATTTCATTCATACAAAATAAATGTATAAAGTATGGAATTATGAGTAAATTTAGAGAAGTTATTGGACAAAGAAGTATTGATTTACATACGCTGGCGAATCTTACTTATAAGGAAAAACATGGAGAATTTAAATTGGAAAAAGGTAAAAGTGCACTAAGTTTATCCTCTATTTTAGAAATGGTTGGGTTAAAAGATGAAAGAATAAAAATTGATGGGGCAAAAATAATAAAAGAAGGTAAACCCCACAATGCGTTGGAAGATTGTAAATTAGAAGCTGAATGTTTCAGGAGATTGTTAAAATGTTGAAGCCAATAACATCTGAAAAAGCCATAAAAATGATTGAAATAGAAAATACTTTATTATTTGAAACAGAGAGGCAGAAGAAAAAGCCAGAGATAAAAAGAGAAATAGAAGACCTCTTTAATGTCAAAGTCGATAAAGTTAGAACTTTTATTAGGAAAAATAAAAAATATGCTTATGTTAAACTAAATAAAAAAAATCCTGCTATTGATATTGCAACTAAACTTGGAATAATATAAAATGGGAAAAAGAATTGTAAGTCAAGCGAGAGGGCATGGCTCCCTAGTTTATAGAGTTAGAAGAAAAGCTTATAGGTACAAGATAGGCTATCCCGACATTTCTGTTGAGGGAAAAACTAAAATAATTAAGATTATACATTCTGCAGGACATTCTGCCCCTATAATGAAAATGCAACTTCTTGAGAACAAGAAAATAATTTTTTATAATCTTGCTTTTCAAAATGCTTTCGAAGAACAAGAGATAGAGATTGGAAAAGAAATTAAAGAAGGGAATATTATAAAATTGAAAGATAGTGAAATAGGAACTCAAGTATACAATATAGAATCAAAACCAGGGGACGGAGGAAGATTTGTAAGAACGTCTGGCTCTTCTGCACAAGTTGTAAAAAAAGAAAAAGATAAAGTTTATTTATTGTTGCCGAGCAAAAAAACAATAAAATTAGATCAAAGATGTAGAGCTACTGTGGGAATTATAGCTGGAGGGGATAGATTAGAAAAACCAATAGTTAAAGCAGGAAAAAGATTTTATGCAATGAAAGCTAAAGGAAAAAAATGGCATTTCACTTCCAAAGTTAAAGTGAACGTAGTAGACCATCCATTTGGTAGTGGAAGAGGAAAAAGAATAAAAAGTAAAATAGCCAAGAGAAATGCTCCTCCTGGAAGAAAAGTAGGACATATTTTACCAAGAAAAACTGGAAGGAAAAAAAGAAGATAAAATGGCAAAAGAATTTACTTTCAGAGGAAAAACGCTTGAAGAATTAAAGAAACTAGATACCAGAGAGTTTGCTAAATATCTGAAATCGAGACAAAGAAGGGCTGTTTTAAGGCAGTTCGATGTCATTGAAGACTTTATTGCAAGATGTGAAAAGAAACAGAAAAAAGGGAAGCCTATAAAAACACATCTGAGACAACTTGTTATTGTTCCGAAGATGGTTGGTTTGACTATCCATGTATATAATGGAAAAAGTTATGTTAAAGTAAATATCATGCCTGAAATGTTAGGACATAGGTTAGGAGAATTTTCAGTTACAAGAGGAAAAGTTCAGCATGGAGCTCCAGGTATCGGAGCTACTCGTTCAAGTGCTGCATTATCTGTAAAATAAAAATTAAGATAATTCAAAATGGCTGAAAAAGAAAAAAATAAAGAAGAGAAAGAGAGTCTGATCGAAGACGTAAAAGAAAAAGAAATAGAAAAGGTAGAGGAAACCATGGAAAAAAGAAAAAGAGAGGAAAAAAGAATCAGAGAAAAAAGAAGAGGAGGAGAAAAAAACAGAAAAAGGAGGGGAGAGTGAAAAAAAGGAAGAAAAACCAAAAAAAACAGAGGCTGTAGTCCATGGTAAAGATTTGCCTCTATCAACAAAACATTGTATTGCTATATGCAGATTCATAAGAGGAAAAAAGATAGATGTAGCCATGTCTCTTCTTGAAGATGTCTTAAAAATGAAGAAAGCGGTTCCGATGAGGGGAGAAATTCCCCACAGAAAAGGTAAAAGAATGGAAAGAGGAAGATATCCAATAAAAGCGGCAAAATATTTTGTCAAATTGGCGTAAATGGAATAGATATAGATAAAGGAAGAATAGAATGTAAGGCAGATAGGGCTTCTCGACCATATAAAAGATTTGGAAGCGAGAGATTCAAAAGAACTCATGTTACACTAAAATTAAAAATTAAGGAAAGAAAACAAAAAGATAAGGAATAAAATGGAAGAGAGAAAGTTTGTTCAGTTAAAGAAAGACGAATTTGCTGTTAAAGAATATGTAAAGAATTCGTTAGGAAAAGGAAGAGTAAGTTCGGTAAGAGTAGAATATACTCCAGTGGGGGAAAAAATTATCGTAGCTACAAATAGGCCTGGTTTAGTTATAGGAAGAAAAGGAGAAAGAATAGACGAATTAACGAAAGTCTTGAAAAAAAGATTTAAACTCGAAAATCCTCATATAGAGATAAAAGAAATAACAAAACCAGAATTTGATGCACAAATAGTGGCTGATGAAATAGCGTTGGCTTTAGAAAGATTGGGCAGTTTAAAATTTAAGATAATAGCCTACAGGATGTTGCAGAAAATTATTGATGCGGGGGCTCTTGGAGTAGAAATAAGATTAAGTGGAAAACTTCCAAGTGAAAGAGCCAGACCCTGGAGATTTGCTTCTGGTTATTTAAAGAAAACTGGAGATACTGCTAAGATAGTAGACAAAGCCAAAGCTTTAGCTGAAACTGTAGCTGGAGTTGTTGGAGTAAAAGTTGCTATTTTATCTCCAGATAAAAAAATCCATGATAGGATAGAGATAAATGAGGAAATTAAAGAAAAAATAAAAACAAAAACAGAAGAAACAGAAAAAAATTCAAAAAAATCTAAGAAAAAAGAAAAGGATTAAGATGGCAATTTTAAAAGCAAAAGACATAGAAAGAATGAGTGAAAAAGAAAAACAAGAAAAATTAAAAGAATTAAAACTGGAATTGATCAAAGCAAATGTAGTGGCGAACAAATCAGGAAAGATTAGAATTAAAGAGATTAAAAAAGCAATATCAAGAATAATGCTCATGGCTTCAAAGCCAAAAGAATAAGATGGATATATGTCCCAAATGCGGATTGCCTAGACAAGCATGTGTCTGTAAAGAAATAGCGAAAACAGAACAGAAGATAAGAGTAGAGACTGACAAAAGAAGATATGGAAAAGTGATTACACTTGTTAAAGGGTTAAGCAATGACGTAGATATTCACGGAATAGCGAAAACATTAAAATCAGAGTTGGCATGCGGAGGAACAATAAAAAATAATATCATTGAATTGCAAGGAGACCACAAGAAAAAAATTAAGCCGATCTTGATAAGACTCGGGTTCCCAGAAGACGCAATAGAAAACTAAACAAAGGCGAAAAATAGGATAAGAAAGAAAATTTATAGAAGGAAAAATGAAAGAAAAAATAAAAACAAAAACAGAAGAAAAAATTAGCTGTGCTGATAAGCAGTGTCCTTTCCACGGAAACTTGAAAGTAAGGGGCAGAAGCTTCAAAGGATTTGTTGTAAGAAAATTTGATAGAAGAGTAGCTATAGAATTTGAAAGAATCGTCTACATAAGAAAATATGAAAGGTATATGAAAAAGAAAACAAGAATTCATGCAAGACTTCCAGATTGTTTAAAGAGGGAAATAGAGATAGGAGACTATATTGAAGTTAAAGAATGTAGACCGCTCAGCAAGATAATACATTTCGTTGTTATAAAGAAAATAAAATCAAAGGATGAAAAATGAAAGGCGTAGGAGCAAAATTAACTCGTGGTTTAAATTTAGGAAGTTTAGTTATAGCAGCAGATAATAGCGGAGCAAAGATTGTTAAAATAGTTTCTGTCAAAGGAGGAAAAGGGAGAAAAGGGAGACAGCAACCAGTTAAAATAGGAGACTGGGTTAAAGTTTCTGTTAGAAAAGGTCTGCCTACTATGAAAGGAAAGGTGTTCGATGCTGTTGTAATAAGACAAAAAAAACCATACCGAAGGAATACAGGAGAGAGGATAGCATTTATAGATAATGCTGTAGCTTTATTAAAAGATGAAAAAGGGAGTCCTAAAGGAACGCAGATTAAAGGTCCTGTTTCAAGAGAAGTAGCTACAAGATGGCCGCAAGTTGGAAAGATAGCACAATTTATAATTTAAAATGAAAAAAACATTCAGCAAAAATTGGAAAAAAAGCAAACAACCAAGAAAGCAAAGAAAATATTTAGCGAAAGCGCCATTACATATAAAAAGAAAATTCTTATCCGCAAATCTGAGTAAGGAACTAAGAAAAAAATATCAAAGGAGAAACTTTCCGTTAAGGAAAGGAGATACAGTTAGAATAATGAGAGGTAGTTTTAAAGGGAAAAGTGGAAAAATTGAAAAGGTTGATCTAAAAAAAATGAAAGTAAGTATAGAAGGCATTCAAAGAACTAAAAAAGACGGAACAAAAGTAGAAGTTTTTTTTAATCCTTCAAATTTGCAGATTAAAGAATTAAATTTGGACGATAAAAAAAGAATTGAAAGTATAGAAAGAAAAATAAAGAAAGAAAAGAACGGGGAGAAAAAAGAAAAAAATAAGGAGGAACAATAAAAATGCATGTAAAAAGACAAACTGTGCCTAAATCTTGGCCTGTTCCAAGGAAAGGAACTAAATACTTAATTAGATGTCATGAAAGAAGAAACGGCCTACCCTTATTAATAATACTGAGAGATATGCTAAAATTAGGCAGGAATAGAAAAGAAGTTAAAAAAATTTTGAATTTAGGATTTGTTTCAGTAAACGATAAAGTAAGAAAGGATGAAAAATTTTCTGTTTTGCCGTTTGATATTATCGCTATAAAAGATAAAAGATATGAATTGGGATTTTCAGATAAAGGAAAATTCGTATTAAAAGAAACAACAAAAACTGAAAGGATTCTAAAAATTGTAGGAAAGAGAATTTTAAGGGGCAAAAAAGTTCAACTGAATTTAATCTATGGAAAAAACATAATTTCAGAAGAAAAAGCGAATACAGGAGATTCTGTTGTTCTTAAAGAAAATAAAATCTTAAAAATTATACATTTAAAAGAAGGAAAAAAAGCAATTATCTTTTCTGGAAAATATAAGGGAAAAGAAGGAAAAATTGAAAAAATTGAGGATAAGATAGCTGTTCTGTCTTCAAAAACTGAAAAAATAAATGTCCCTATTAAAAATATAATGGTTATAGAATAAAATGAAAGAAAACAAGATGAGAGAGATTGAAATAGAAAAAGTTATATTATCAGCTGGAGCAGTCGGAGAAGAATTAGAGAAAGCATCTAAGTTATTAGAGATTATATCGGGTATGAAACCTATAAAGACTGCGGCTAAGAGAAGAATCCCTACTTTCGGAATTCGACCTAGCTTGAAGATAGGATGTAAAGTCACATTAAGAGGTAAAAAGGCGGAAGAATTATTAAAAAAACTTTTAGCAGCTATTAATAATCAACTTAAAGAAAAACAAATAAATGATGAAGATTTTTCTTTTGGAATAGAAGAGTATATCGAAATTCCGGGAATAGAATATCAAAGAGATATAGGAATGAAAGGACTAAATGTGACTGTTGTATTTAAGAGGAAGGGAAAAAGAGTAGTTATAAAAAAAATTAAAAAAGGAAAATTCCCAAAAAGACAAAAAACAACAAAAAAAGAAATAATAGAGTTTATGAAAAAAATGTTCAATACAAAAATAATAGGAGGAAAAAATGACAGCAAGTGATTGGCGTAAACTTTTGAAACAATTGAAGAATAAACCGGCCATTATGCAACGATTTTTAAAATATTGCAAACCAAAAGAAAGAAAATTCGGTATCGCGTCAAAAAAATGTGAAAGATGTGGCAGACATGGAGCTCACATAAATCAATATGGCCTACATCTCTGCCGACAGTGTTTTAGAGAAATGGCTGAAGAGCTAGGATTTAAAAAATATAACTAAGAAAAAATGAGCCAGGATATTATAGCTGATTGTTTAAATCAAATAATGAATGCGAAAAGAGCAAAAAAAATAGAGGTAAGAATAAAAAGATATTCAAAATTTTTGCTTTCTATTCTTGAATTAATTAAAAAATTAGGTTATTTAGACTATGATGTAGTGGATAAAGAGTTAAGAATAAATATAAAAAATTTAAACGAGATTAAAGCTATAAAGCCCCGCTTCAATGTTACTACCAATGAAATAGATAAGTATGTAAGAAGATTTCTACCTGCAAGAGATTTTGGATTCGTTATAATTTCTACGAATAAAGGCCTTATGACGCACAAAGAAGCTATTGAAAAAAATATAGGAGGAAGCTTAATTGCTTATGTTTTCTGATGGTGGAGAAAAATAAAATGTCAAAAAAATTAGGAGAATTAAAAATAGAAATAGAAATTCCTCAAGACATAGGGGTGGAAGTAAAAGATAATGAAGTAATTGCTAAAAAAGATGGTAAGGAAATTAAAAGAAAGTTTCCTAAAGTGATAGTAGAAAAAAAAGAGAATAAAATAATAATTAAAACAAAGGGGGCGACAAAAAGAGAGAAAAAGCAGATTAATACAATAAATGCTCATATAAAGAATATAATTAAAGGTCTTCAAGAGAAATTTGTTTATAAATTGCAGATTTGTTCTGTTCATTTTCCAATGAATGTTTCGATTAATGAAAATGAAATGATAATCAAAAATTTTTTGGGCGAGAAAAAGGAAAGGAAAGCTAAAATTTTGCCGAATGTTGAAGTAAAAATAGAAAAAGATATAGTAATAGTAGAGTCTGTTGATAAAGAAGCTGCAGGACAAACTGCAGCCAACATAGAAAGAGCGACAAAAATCAAAAATAGAGATAGGAGAATTTTCCAAGACGGAATTTTTATAATAGAAAAAGCTGGAAAGGAGATTTAAAAAATGGCAAGGAAGAAATTTTTAAGAAGGAAATGGTATGCTTATTCAAAACTTGGAAAAAGAAGAAAGAAAAAACAGAAATATAGAAAGGCTAAAGGAAGACATAATAAAATTAGAGAAAAAAGGAAAGGAGTACCAAAAAAAGTAGAAATAGGATATAAAAAAGGAAAAGAAGAGAAAAAGAAAATTATCAGAAATATTGATGAACTTCTGAAAGTAAAAAATGAAGAGATAATTCTTGCTAAAGTAGGCAAAAAAAAGAAAATAGAAATAGCGAAGAAGGCGAAAGAAAAAGGAATAAAAATATCTAATCTAAACATAAATAAATTTTTAAAAAGAATTGAAAAAGAAGAGAAGAAAAAAATTGAAGATAAAAAGAATAAGGAAGAGAAAAAGAAAGAGAATAAGACTAAGGAGGATAAAAAATGAAGCTAAACAATAAAAAATCGCTAGCTGCAAAGACGTTAGGAGTTGGAAAAAAAAGAATCGTGTTTAACAATGAAATGTTACAAGAAATAAAAGAAGCTATAACAAAACAGGATATTAAAGATTTAGTAAAATCTGGTGCTATAAAAATAAAAGAAAAAAAAGGGAGAAGAAAAGTGAAGAAAAGAAAAACAAAAAGACGGGAAGGAAAAATTAAAAAAAGAGTAAAAGAGAGGAAACAAAAATATGTTAAAGTAACAAGAAAATTGAGAAGTTATATTAAAGAATTGAAAAAACAAAACAAATTAAGTAGAGAAGAATATAAAGAATTAAGAAAAAAAATTAAGGCGAGAGTATTTAAAAGCGCCGCACAGTTGAAGGAATATTTAACAAAAATGAAATCAGAAAGTAAAAAATGAGAATAAAAAAGAAAAGAAGAAGAAAAGGGAAAACAGACTACAAAGCAAGACTTAACCTACTTAAAAGTGGCCTTCCTAGAATTGTCATAAGAAAAACAAATAGATATATTATTGCCCAATATATTGAAAGCGAAGAGGCTCAAGATTCTGTTATTGTAGGAGTAATTTCGAAGGAGCTTTTAAAATATGGCTGGGAAAATAAAGGAAATTTAAAATCTCTTCCGGCTTGTTATCTAACAGGATTAATTTTATCTAAAAAAATTAAAGATAAAAAAAGAAAAGTGATACTAGATATTGGATTGTCTCGGAACATAAAAAAAGGAAGAATTTATGCTTTTTTAAAGGGGCTAGTGGATGGTGGAATAGAAATAGAATATGAAAAAGAAATTTTTCCCGATGAAGAAAGAATAAAAGGAGAGCATTTAAAAAACAAAATAAATTTTGAAAAAATTAAAAACAAAATTTTAGAAGAAAATTAAGATAATTCAAATAGAGGAAACCATGGAAAAAATAGAAGGAGAAGAAAAAGAGAGGAAAAAAGAGAGGCTAACTCCAGAAGAAATAGAAAGAATAGAAACCGAAAAAAGATTAAAAGATTGGATTCCGAAAACAAAACTAGGAAAAAAAGTTAAAGAAGGAAAAATAAAAGATATAGGCGAAATTCTCAAAAAAGAAAAAATTCTAGAGCCCGAAATAGTAGAATCTCTACTAAATTTAAAATCGGATTTGTTATTTATTGGGCAGGCGAAAGGTAAATTTGGTGGTGGTAAGAGAAGAGCGTGGCGCCAGACTCAGAAAAAAACAAAAGAAGGAAATATTCCGACCTTTTCTTGCATGGTTGTAGTAGGAAATGGAGATGGTTATGTCGGAATAGGATATGGAAGGGCAAAAGAAACTCTTCCAGCAAGAGCTAAAGCATTAAGGAATGCAAAATTAAATATTATAAAAGTAGAAAGAGGATGCGGAAGTTTTGATTGTCTTTGCCAAGAAAAACATAGTATTCCTCTTAAAACACAAGGAAAATGTAGTTCCTCTCGTATAATTCTATTTCCAGCTCCTCAAGGAACTGGTTTAGTTGCGGGAGATGAAGTTAAAAAAATTTTAAGATTGGCAGGAATAAAGGATATATACAGTAAGACTTTTGGGCAAACAAAAACGACTTTTAATTTAGCAAAAGCTACAATAAATGCTCTAAAAAAATTAAAACATTATTGAAGATGTTAGTTGTAATAAGAATAGCTGGAAAAGTGAAAATAAAAAAAGAAATAGAAGAAACTCTCTCTAGACTTAGACTCAAAAAGAAATATTCGTGTGTTTTGATAGACGAAAAAGATAAAATAAAAATTGGAATGTTGAAAAAAGTTAAGGATCATGTTGCTTTTGGAGTAATTGAAAAAGGTACACTAACAAGACTAATAGAAAAAAGAGGTAAAGGAAAAGAGAAAGAGATAAAAGACGTTGAAAAAATTGTCGAAGAAATATTAAAGGGAAAAAAATTAGAAGATATGGGATTAAAACCTTTTTTTAGACTACAACCCCCAAGACACGGATTAAAGTCAAGTAAAAAAAAGTTTCCAAGAGGGGTATTAGGAGATAATAAAGAAGAAATAAATAAATTAATTGAAAGAATGCTATGAAACTCAAAAAAAGAAAAAAATCGAGCAGAATGGGAGGACATAGAACACACGGATATAGTGCTAAACTTCATAAAGGAAAAGGAAGTAGAGGTGGTAAAGGCATGGCAGGAACAGGAAAAAGAGCAGACCAGAAAAAAACCCTCATACTCAAATTAAAAGAAAAATATTTTGGAAAAAAAGGAGCGACAAGCAAAAAAACAAAGAAGAAAAGGACAAAAATTGTTAACCTTCAGGAAATAGAAAAAAAATTTAATGAAGGAGAAATAGATTTATCTGGATACAAAATACTTGGAAAAGGTGAATTAAGTAAAAAATTTATTATAAAAGCGAAATCAGCGTCATCTTCGGCTATTGATAAAATTAAAAAAGCGGGTGGTGAGATTATATTTGAAGGCAAAACAAAATCAAAATAAACAGGAGAGAAAGAAGAGAAAAAAAGTAGAAAAGAAAAATAAAAATGAATTTTAATAACATTTTTAAAAATTTGCCAGAAGTCGAGAGCCCTACAGAAAAAAGATTAAGTTTTAATATAAAGTTGAAATGGACAATTATCCTTCTTGTTAGTTTTTTTGTGCTGGCGAATATAAGTTTATATGGTTTGGCGGAGAATGCTCTTACGAGATTCGAATATTTGGCAATTATTTTGGGAACAGAGTTTGGAAGTATTATAAGTTTAGGTATTGGGCCAATTGTTATGGCATCTATTATTTTGCAATTGTTAGTCGGAAGTAAAATTTTAGATATAGATATGACGACAGAAGAAGGAAAAAAATATTTTTCTGGATTGCAGAAATTAACAATTTTATTTTTTATTGTTTTTGAATCTGTCATCTATGTATTAATGAGAGGATTACAAGCAGAGCCTGGCTTGGAGTGGATTGTTATTTTTCAATTAATGTTAGGAGGGTTACTTATTATGTTTATGGATGAAATTAGCCATAAGTGGGGATTTGGTTCGGGAGTTAGTTTATTTATAGCTGCAGGAGTTGGTTGGAGGTTATTTACAGGTCTTTTTCAATTTTTAGGACCTGAAAAAACTTTTCAACTTAGTGGAAAAATACCTGTTTTAATTGTCAGCATTATGACTGCAGACACGACGGGAGCACTAAAGGCTTTGTCAGCAATAATAGCTACAGCTGTAATATTTTTAGTAGTGGTATGGGCACAATCCCTTAAAGTAGAAATTCCTCTCTCTTTTGATAGATTAAGAGGATATGGTATTAAATGGCCTTTAGCTTTTTTTTATGCATCCAATATTCCGGTAATTTTAACTGCAGCTCTAGTAGCAAACTTGCAACTGTTTGGTGGAACCTTGCAAAATTTCCTTGGAAGACCTACAATCTTGGGAAACTTTGTTCAAGGGCAACCAGTCTCAGGACTTGCTTTTTGGATTGGTTCTACTAATTTAGTAGAAAATGCAATAACAGGAAGCTTAAGAGGGGTATTTTTATTACAGGGAATCAGCCATATTTTATTTTATGTTGTTTTTGCAACTATTTTTTCAGTATTTTGGGTTAAAACTTCTGGAATGGATGCTCAAAGTCAGGCTCGAAACATATTATCTTCAAGATTGCAGATTCCAGGATTTAGAAAAGATGAAAGAATACTCGAGTCTGTGTTAAATAGATATATAATGCCCCTCACTGTGATGGGCGGGGCGGCAGTCGGTTTGTTAGCTGCAGTAGCTGACTTAACTGGAACTATTGTTGGAGGAACTGCTTTACTTCTAGGTATTATGATCATATTCCAATTTTATCAGAATATAGCGCAACAACATGCAATAGATATGCACCCTGCACTAAAAAAATTTATGCAATAGTAAAAAATAAAAATTAAATAGTTGTAAAGTATATAAGATGATTATAGAATTTATTCTTGCAAAACCAATAGCGAGTTTAGTTATAATATCGGCATTAATAACATTTTTTTTGAATCTTGTAACTTATCTTGTGACAGATAAAAAAAAGATGAAAGAACTTAAAGAACGACAGAAAGAACTTCAAAGACAAGCAAAAGAGCATCAAAAAAAAGGAAATACTGACGCGTTATTGGAAATAAACAAACAAATGATGCAAGATATGCCTGAAATAATAAAACATTCTTTTAAACCCCTCTTGATAACCTTTATTCCCATAATTATAATTTTCTCTTTTCTTAAAGGAATTTATAACCAAACAAGTTTAGGAGGCTGGTGGATTTTTTATTATATTATCTTTAGCATGATTTTTTCATTCATATTTAAAAAAATATTTAGAATGTAATTCTTCCATTTAATATATTTAAGGTAGAACTTAGAAAGTCTTAAAAACCTTGCTCCTGTTTTTAAAAAATGGCGAAAGAAGAATATCTTTTGAAATTGGCTTTGTTGGAGCAAGAAATAACAAAAATAGAAGAGCAAATACAAGTTATGGAACAGCAAATTTTAGAAATGCAATCTTTAAAATTTGGTTTAGAAGAACTTAAAAAAAGCAAAGAAAAACAAATATTGACCAATCTTGGAAAAAATATTTTCATCAAAACAGAAATTCAGGATAAAGAGTTATTAGTAGATGTAGGAAATAAAACTTTTGTAAAAAAAAGTATAGAAGAAACTGTAAAGCTTATTGAAGAGCAGTTAAATAAACTTACAGAAGGCAAAAATAAGTTAATGAAAAAGATTCAAGAAATTCAAGGCAGAGCAGAGCAGATAATAGGAGAAGCTGAAGATCTTAAAAAGAAATAATTATTTGTTAACTTTTTTTAAAAATTTTGAATAAGGTAATATTCCTAATTCACTTACAATTGCTTTGATATACTTCTTCTCTATTTTTTCAAAAGCAGGATTTCTTATTTTTATATTTTTTGGAGCTTTTTTCCAAACTTCTCTAAAATCGCGCTCTTCTATTTTTAGGTTTTTTGGAAAGAATTTCCAAGAATCTGCTATAATGTAAACAGGGATTTTGTTCTTATATGCTACTTCTGCAAATAAACCTGACCCGACTTTGTTTATAACTCCTGTTTTAAGAATAGCGTCTGCCCCAAAAAAAACCAGAGAGACTTTTTTTGTTCTCTGTTTTTTCTCTAATGCTATAGCAGCTGCTGCATCGATAAAAGTTGTTACATTAATTCCTGCTTTTCTCAACTCTCTTGCTGTTTTTCTTCCTTGATATAATGGCCTAGTTTCGGTATTATAAACTTGAAATTTCTTGTTTTTCTTTTTTGCATAAATTAATGCTTGGACAACATTTGTAGAGTGGCAATGAGTAAATATAATAGCACTGTTTCTGATTAATTTACAAACATAAAGATTTATTTGATCTTGGGCATTATTAAAATGCTCCAATATTTTTTCATAAGGAACTTTTTCTATTCTATTTAAAACATTTATAAGTAGAGGTTCTGTAGGCCTTAAAGACAGAAGTTTTTGTTTAGTTTTTTTTGTTGGAAAAAGAGAATAAGCATATAGAGCAGCTTTAGCTATATTTTTTGCCCCCTGAATTTTTACCGCTTTAATATTTTGACAAATTCTATTGAATTTCTCTTTTTTATTCATGAAAAAGAAAAAGTTAGAAGGATTTAAAAATATACCTTCTTTTTTATTTTTATGTTTGAGATGCTTATAAATCCGAAAAGAGCTGAAAGAAATCCTTGGGAAATGTTTTTTGTAGGTTTATTCTATGCCCTTTTATCTTTGTTATTAGTAAATTGGATTTTTTCTGGAGATGCTGTTCTGGCCAAGTATTCAGGAATTTTAATTGTAACTTTTTGTGTTATGTTTTCAATGCCTTTTATGTATTATGCAATTAAGCTAGAAGAAGAAAAAGATTTGAGAGAAGAAAAGGTTTTTAGAATTCTAAAAGAACACGGAAAAGCTTTAATGGCTTTTTTATGGCTTTTTTTAGGTTTTATAGTAGCTTTTTCAATTTGGTATATAGTTTTCTCTTCCGGAGGGAATGAATTTAGGGCCCAAATAGAAACGTATTGTATGATTAACAAACCTGCTAATTTTAATGAGTGTATAGAGCAATATGGAATTAAATCTACTGGAAAAACGACGGGATTCTTAACAGCTAAAGAAAGATTAATAGCTATTTTTACAAATAATATTTATGTTCTAATTTTTACACTTATCTTTTCATTAATTTTTGGTGCTGGTGCAATATTTATTTTGGCTTGGAATGCTTCTGTAATTGCGGCCGCTATAGGAATATTCTCTCAATCTAAATTGTCAGATATGCCTATAGGAATAATGAGATATATGGTTCACGGCTTACCAGAAATAGCAGCGTATTTTATAGGTGCTTTGGCAGGGGGAATAATAAGTGTAGCTGTAATTAGACATGATATCCATTCAGAAAAATTTTGGAATATTTTGCAAGATTCTCTGAATTTAATTATACTGGCTGTAATTACGCTATTTATAGCTGCTTTAATAGAAGTCTTTATAACGCCGGCCATATTTTGATAAGAAAATGAAGATTAAACCAATAAGAATTAACGATACTCAATAACAATAATATTAAAAAACCTACGACATATTCCATTCAAATGACAAAGTTTGTTTGTAAAGAATGCGGATATAAAATTGAAACTGAATCTCGACCAAGGAAATGTCCTTATTGTTCAAAGGAGAGTATTGAAGAAGAAAAAAATGCTGAAGAACTTATTGA
>JAFCEO010000003.1 GCA_017609085.1 Candidatus Pacearchaeota archaeon
TGTAATCTTAACAGAAGTTATACTTGGTATAACTGTGACAACTGTCCCAAAGTTCAAGAGGGGGATATTGTTATTTTTAGAAATGGAAGTTATGGAGAGTTTAAGGAAAGTACCAATGTAAATCCTGGTGAAATCTATCTTTTCTACAGAAACAACTGGATAACTTACAAAGCAGATGCAGGGCATACTCCTATTTTGAATAATGTTTATATTAGAAATCAAGATAAATGGGGTGGCAATGGAAGTGGAAGGTCATATTTAATAATCGACGGATTCAAGATTTTAGATGGGATAAACATACAATACACTTCTTATGTTCAAATAAATAATTGCGAAATAATGAGGAAAGCAACATCTTATGAAGGCTTTTATGCTCCTTATTTTCTAGGCCATGCTAATGGAATAAATGCAGTTAATGTAAATCACGGAATAATAGAAGGCAACGAAATACATCATGTATATAGGGGAATAACTGTTTCAGGAAAAAGTAGCGACTGGATTATTAGAAATAATGAAATTCATTATCTTGCAGAAGATGGTATGAGTGTTTCTCCTGATAACCTTTTAATTGAAAATAATTATATATATGATTCAATAAATTTTAGAACTGTAGTTAGGTTGGTTGGCTATATTTCATATAATAATGGTCAAGGATTCATTGAAGGAGAAACAGTAATTCAGGAAAAAACTGGTGCAAGAGGAATAGTTTATAATGATGAAGGCGAAGGCATTCATGATCTTAATGTGTGGCAAATAACCGAAACCAGATTTAAGGACTCTCCTACTTTTAAAGTGGTGTCTATTGATAATATCGCCAATTCTTTCAGTTTAAATGGAGATTACTCTTCCAATTTTACTGTAGGAGAGCCTATACTTTTAAGAGGTTCAAGTTCATCTGATGGAAGATATACTGTTAAAAATGCTGTTTACGATGTCGGCAGTGGTAGGACAATAATTTATGTAAATGAAAATATTCCAAGTTCAGATTCTCCTTATGGCTATTTAAGAGATTCTGATTATAAGATTATTGGACAAACCAGCGGAGCAGTAGAAGAATTTGTGATAGATGAAGACCCAACACACAGAGACGGTATTCAGATTCATGCCAATGGTGTTAAGAATATAATAATCAGAAACAACATTATACACGATACAGGACAGGGAATGAAACTTAGCCATTATGGTATATCACTTGAAAATGTCACTCTTGTTGGGAATCTAATTAAAACGAATGGTTGGAATCTGTTAATCCATGGTGTCAACGGCCTCAACATAATAAACAATACCTTGATAGGCAACAGACTCGGGCTTAGAACAAGAAGAAATCCTAATATCTTTGTAATAAACAATATGCATAACAACATTATTGGACGTTTAGCTATGGCAAAAGCAACCACTCCTGAAAGTGAAATTAAAATTCTTAGTCATGACAACAATATTTTTGGACAAAATCCTGAAGGTCAGGGAGGACCAAATTATATATTTCACGTTAGTGAAAATGAACATATTGCAGATATTAACAGTCTATTTGTGGACCCTGATAATTATGACTTCAGACCAAAAATGGACAGTATTGCCTGTAACGGAACTATCAATTCTCCAGGAGTCGCAGTAGGAGCATTACCCTGCATATAAAATAAAAATATTTATACAATTATAAAAATATATTTATACTCTTTCTTCTTTTATCAACAGAAAATGGAAATTTTAAAAAAATTAATTTTAATATTAATAATATTCATATTTTTGTTAGGTCTGGGAAAATGTTCAGAAAATTATAATTTTTCCTCTGAAGATTCTTGTGAAGGACTTTGTATTTATAATATTAAGGGAAATATTTCTCTTGTAAGAGAAGTTCAAAAAGAAGGCGAGAAAATAAAAGAAAGAATAGGGCATATTTTATTAGAAAAAGATAAAAATATAGAAAAGATAAATTTCGAGTTGAATAAAAGAATTAAAAATAGTCAAGAAATTTTAGAGAGTGTAGAGAATTCAGTTCAAAAATTATATAGCTCTTCTTTCACTTCACAGCATTCAAATGAATGTGGCTCTGTTCCTACCGATGGTTGTACGATTACAAAAGATACTGTTTTTAGAAGAGGGAATTACTATCTTCCAAACGGAATAGAAATAATATCTGACGGCATTACTCTTGATTGTAATGGTTCCACTTTAACAGGAAATTTTGATTCTTTCGGAATTAATATTTTTAATAGAACAGACATTACAGTAAAAAATTGCGTTATTACTAATTTTATGATAGGAATTTCTCTTGTCTATAGTTCTGAAAATACAATAAAAGAGAATATAATAAACTCAAATTATTATGCGGGAATATTGATGTATTCAGGTTCAGATTTTAACACTATAGAAAGCAATACTCTAAATTCAGATTATTTAGGGATTTACGGAGAGTTAAGTTCAAATAACAAAATAAGGAATAACACATTAAAAAATAACGAATATGGGATGTGGATTTATTCAAATTTTAACGATTTAATAGAGGGTAATAGGGGCGAGTTTAATAGCGTCGGTATTTATCTTAATAAGAGTTCAAATGTTCTTATATCATCTAACAAAATTGCAAACTCAAAATTTTGCGGTTTTTACTTGTTTTCCAATTCGAATAATAATATAAGAAACAATATGGTGAATAATTCCTTAGCAGGATTTTATCTCGATTCGAGTTCTAAGAATAATCTTAAGAATAATACAGCATTTTCTAATAAATGGGGGATATTTTTATTTTCAAGTTTTAGCAACGAATTAAAATTTAATACTCTAGATTTGAATGAAGATGGAATTGTTTTGGACTCATCTAACAATAATTTTTTAGATAAAAATTTTCTGGGTTTAAATACTAAATCAGGAATTTATTTAAGTTATTCTGATGACAACACTATTAAACACAACACTGCAGAATCAGATGCAATAGGAATTTATTTTTTTAATTCTCACGACAATATTATTAAAGAGAATATAGTAAAAAATAGCAGTGAAATTGGTTTAGGTTTTTCTTTCTCAAATGGAAATCTTTTGTCCGATAATGATGTAACTAAGAATTTTGAAGAAGGAATTTTGTTGGCTCATTCGCGAAAAAATATTCTTTTAAATAACAAGATACTCGACAACGGAGGAGTAGGGATATTTCTTCTTAATTCGAGTGAGAATACCATAAATAATAGCAATATAAAACATAATGAAAAAGGGATACATTTTTTTGAGTCAGACGACAACAACTTATATATGAACAGGTTATGTTATAATACTCAGGATTTTTCTTTTTCTAGACCTTCTACAAATTACGGCGATGATAATATTTGCGATAGTCCTGGCACATGGATTCTTTGGAAAGATAAAGATACTGTTGGTTGCTCCTACTCTTGCTCTAAAGAACGTTGCGATAAATTTGAGTTAGGTTCAGCAAAAGGATTTAGTTTGCTTAATTTTGAAAATAATGATTGTGTGGTTGATTTGATTGATTGGTTTAAGGATTCTAAACATTCTTCATATGAAGATTTTCTTAACCTTTCATGCGATTCTGTAATTGAATTTGAATTAGATGTTCCTAAAGAAGCGAAGATGTTAAGGATAGCTTATAATTTCTTTTTATTTAATTCAGAGAATAAAGAAAATTCTCAAAACCTATTACAAGAAATTTATATTTATAATTTTGATGAAAATGTCTGGGAAAATGTTTATTTTGAAGAAAGCATCCCCTCCGATTTTGAAGAAAGTATAATAAATATTCCAATTACAGAGGAGAGGCGATATAACAATAAGATAAAATTGAAAGCAAGATTAAATAATTTAGATAATAATCCTGATTTTTCTTATGCGTGTCAAATTTATGAAGATTCTGTAGACTGTAGGCAATTTAGTTTAGACAGGTTTGTTTATCAATTTTGTCAGAACCCTTTTTCTCTTTTTATTAGTCCTTCAGTTTCTTACGATATAGAGTCCAGCAGGTTAAATATTCAGGTTTATGCATATGATATTGAGAATGGGGAAGAGGTTAAATCAGGCCATTCTTCTTATAGGATAATTAAGTCTAACCGAACTATTACTGGAGGAAAATTAGAGTATGACGGATTGTGGAAAACAACTAAGACAATAAACCTTTCTTCAGGCGAGTATTTGATTGAGTTAAATATTAATGGTTTTGTTGAAAGCACAAATTTTTATACAGGAAAAAAGGAATCTAAAATTTATGGTTCGGTTAAAGACAGTTCAGGATTAGTAGAAGCTACCATTAATCTTTATAAGGCATTAGAGTATCCTAACAGAGTATTATATTCTATTGTAAATGATAGCTATTCCTTTATTGTAGAGCCAGGTTCTTATGTTGTAGAAGCGGCTAAAGATGGCGAAATTTTTACAACCCTTGCTTTTTCAATAGATGGAGGAGAAGAGATTAAAAGAGATTTATTTTTAGGTGAGAAAAAAGGAAGTTTAAAATGGTTCTTATATGAGCTAAAAAAAGAATTGGAGAATAAACTCAGTGAAGAAACTACAAAAATTTCTGATTTAACAGAAATGGTTAGTAACGATTTAAGTAGTGACGATGCTATGGCTTTAGCTAATGCCATTAGCGATGGTGTTACAGACAATAATATTCCTACAATATCTTTTATTGCTGCTATTTTGGAAAAAACTGTACCCACTTTTACTTCGCGAATAGCTTATGGGAGAACTATAAATTATCTCATAAACAATACTCGTGAATTAATTATTTCATACAGAAATGGGGATGGAGGAATAGAAGTTTTCTCGTGGTTAATGGATAGCGAAGGAGGATTTAAAAAAAGAACTGTGCAAGAAATAAAGGATAAAGAAATATATAAAAAAAGTTTACAACTGATAAATCAATCCTATAATGATTTATCTTTTCACGTTAATGACAATTTTGATTTTTTAAAAGCAAAAAAAATTATTGGAGACCAACTGACTCAGTTAAAAGGGATTTCTGCTCATGAAGAGCTTTTATTACTTCCCGACCCTTCTACAGAACCTATTGTTTGGAATTTTGAAAACTACTATAACTCTTATTTAGAGAATCATAGGACAATGAAATATGCAAAACTAGGAAAAAAAATCGCCCTCTCTTTGCAGGCAGTTATAGGAATTGTTGTAAGTATTATTGCTTCCCCTGTTGCAGGGTTGACAACTTTTGTCACTTTAAATAAAATTTCTACTCCTTTTTATATCGCTTTAAATCTAGCACAATTCTCAACTCAAATTTTAGCAGTTCAAAATTATGCTTTTACTTCAGCAGAATGGATTATTGATACAGCCAAAATACCTTTCATATACAATAAAACAATAGTTTTTATTCAAAGAGAAACAGAAGAACCTTACTATTTAAACAAAAATAAATTTTTTGATTCTGAATTGGAAATTAATTTGAATCCAGATAAAGTCATAAACGGGAAAAATTTTGTTTTCCCATCCTCTTCTTTAGGACTTACTGTAAGAAATGTTACAGTTAGAGTAAAAAATTTGCTCGACCCTTCCTTAACCAGGGTTTTAGCAGGATCTGTGTCTGAAATTGAGAAGAATAAAGAAAAGACAACATCTCTTTTAGGTTATGATTATCTTTCTGTAAATCTTAGTTCGAATCAAGAAATTGAAAAAAATCTGTCTTACTTTGGCTTAGACCAAAGTCAAACCGGCTCTATATTTGACCCCCACATTTTGGTAGTTCAGATTTTTTCTGGACCTTTTCAGACCACGATCGATACTGTTCATTATTTTGTTCTTTCTCTTTTGAAAATTAATCAAATAACTTATCAATCTTCTTATAAAACAGAGAACTTTCGACTGCGAAATGTGGATAGGGAAATTTTAAATTGGGAAAAAATCAAGGAGGCAGAGTTGCCTATGAGAAGTATAGAGAAACAATTTACAGTAGAAGATTTTGTTAGATTTACTCCTTTAGTGTATTCCATAAATGCCGAAAATTCTAATAATTTGGAGAAAACATATTCAACAAATTTTAACGGGAAAGGAGATAACAAGATTAATTTGAATTCGAATCGTCCAGAATTTAGTTTTAACTATACTGTTGGAAACAGTTACGGCGTCGAATTTCAATTGTTCCATCCTTTAGGAGCAGATGTAGATTTAGATGTTTATTATGGTGGTCACCATGTCGGTTTCAATCCTTTTAGCGGGAAAGATGAAATCGGTTTTCCTGGAACTTATTCTGGAAAATATAAAAATCCAGAAATCATTTATATTCCAAATGCGGCAAATAAGACTTACGAAGTTAGAGCAAGATTAATTAAAGAAAATACAAATTTATCAGTTCCTATAAAATTGAATATTTTAGAAATTCCATTTAGGCCTGCTGTTTTGATGGTTTTCCCAGATGAATTAAATCAAGAAATATTATTGGGAGAAAATTTTTCCCTATATTTTACAATCGGAGAAGTAGGAAAACAAAAACCTATTCACAATGTTACTGTCAATATAGATTTAGGTTTGGCTAATCTTTCTAAAAAAGACTATCACTTTTCCAAAATCGATGCCAGTTCTTTGAAAGAAATAAACTTTTCTTTTCAGGCTACAGAAACAGGAAATTTTTCAGGTAAACTTAAAGTAAATAGCTCTATTGGAGAGATTATAGCTAATATCGAAATTTTTGTTAGTCAAGTTCAAGAAAAACTGCCGGGTGATGTGAATGGTGATTGTAAAGTTAATATTTTCGATTTAGCCGCCATTGGTTTGGCTTATGGAAGTGAGCGTGGAGAGAGCCATTGGAATGAAAATGCAGATTTGAATAATGATGGCAAAATTAATATTTTCGATTTAGCGATAGTGGGTCTAAATTACGGAAAAGTGTGTTAAGAGATTTATTAATTATATTTTACAGAAACATAATTTATTTATATTAGGAATTACTTTAATCTTTATTAAGGGAAAGAAGAATGAAAAAAAAGTTGATTTTGCTATCACTTGCGATCTTGTTAATTAATTTTGTAGGTGTAGTTAGTTCCGAAGATTTTAATTCTAGTCCTTTTACAGAGCTAATAGAATCAGACAATAGTACAAAGATATTTTCAGATTTTGGAAGTAGGGAAGAATATACGATAAATAGTAAAAACTATTCTTTATCTTCTACTACTTATTATATTAGGTTCGAGCCTTCTTTACCCTCAAGCGTTTGTGAGAATGAAAAAATAGACATAACTGTTAGAGGAAAAGCAAGATTTTATCCAGATAGTAAAGATTTATTTGATTGTGCGTGGCAGGATTACACTATAGTACACTGGTGTTTAAATTTAATGGAAGATGATTTTTTGTCTCGAGATGATGAAATAAAAAGTATTTGCCAATCAAGCAAAAGTTATGATTGTTCTAGTTTTTATTTTGAATATACATTCAGGGATGTGGACTTGAGCTCTGAATTTGGAGGGGTAGAAGATCAGGGTACTATAGAAGTTTATGCTGAGATTTACGATTTTGATAATAAAGTAGGGAGAAAATCTACTACAGTTTATGATGTTGGTAAAGTAGAATGTAACTGCCTTTCCGGAGCATGTTGCGATACTTCTTCAAGACCTTATAACTTCAAACCTTATGGGAGCCAGCCAAAGGGTTATACAGACGAATATATTTGTTCAGGAAAAAATACTCCTGAAGGAACTAACTGGGTGTATAAAATAGACTATTACTGTAATGGACAGAGCTCTTCTGTAAAATCTACAAATATACAAGTAGATACTTGTGGAACTTGTGAGTATTGTACAACCGGAGATTCTACTTGTAATTATTATAGTTCTTCAACAACCTGCGGAACAAAAGATTGTGATTATCTTGATACATCTTGCAGAGATTACCATGATATAGATAAAAAATGTGTTAGCGGAGGCAGATGTGAAGCAACAACCAGTTGTTATAGTTCATATACAAATAAACCGAAACATACTTCTTGCGGAACAGGAAAAGAATGTGATGGAAAGGGAAATTGTATAACTTGCACGTCCCATTTTTACACATCTTGTTACGATAATGATGTTTATTGGTATGATAAGTGTAATAATAGACAAGAAAAGAAAGAGGAATGTGGGGAAGATTTTTGTGATGCGTGGTTTACAGATACATGCCATGGAAATGATGTTTATGAAACTAGAACATGTTATAGGAGGGGATGTAGAGCGGGAGACCAAGGACCTCATTGTTATAAAGATGCTTATGAAGAGGAAAGATATGTAAAAACATGTCAATGGGGGTGCACAAATGGGCGTTGTAATCCAAATCCAAATGTAAAATGTTACAAAGATTCAGATTGTCCACGCGTCTATAGCAACCCTTCTTGTTATGGAGACGATGTAAAAAAAGATTATACAGATTATAAATGTGAAAATCCGGGAACAGAACAATCTTATTGTAAAGAGATTTATAATAGTAGTGCATATTATGATTGTGGTGAAGATGAGTATGGCAGTAATTATTGTTATGACGGCGATGTATATAGAGATTTTATCGACAGGGGTTGTTCTAATGGAAATTGTTTTGAAACTACAATTAAACAAAAAGTTGAAGAATGTGGTCTTGGAGGTTGCGAAAATGGACAATGTAAAAGTGAACCAGAATGTTCAGAAACAGATACTTCGTGCGGAATTTATCCAAATTGTGTGAACTGCAATTTACAAGATGGTTGTGAGGGTGATTATTATAAAGATTATTATTGTGTTAATAATAGTAAGGGATGCAGTTACGACTCAGATGATTGTTCTGATTGTTCTTGTTCATGCGGGGGTTATAATGTGGAGGAATCGATAGCAAATGACAATTGCAATGATGGTAAAGATAACGATTGTGATGGTCAAATAGATTTAGAAGATGCTGGATGCCCCAGCGACTGTCAAAATGAATGTGTTTTTGGCAGTATAAAATGTGTCGATAATGTTGAGATGTTTTGCGGAGATTTTGATAATGATGATTGTACAGAATGGGGGGGAAAGATTATATGCGAGTATGGTTGCAGTAATAACAAATGTAGTCCTTGCGTAGACGAATGTGTGCCAGGAGATACTAGATGCGTAGGAAACATGAAACAAGCTTGTGGCTATCCTGAGTGGGATTATTCGCGCTGTGCTAAGTGGCTCGATTTAGTAGAATGTCCAAATGGTTGTTCTGATGGCAAGTGTATAGGAGCCTCTTGCACCGATGAATGTGTTTACTTGTCTAAAAAATGTTCTTCAAAATTTGATTATGTTATCGAAAATAACTGTATAGATTCGGACAAAGATACCTGTACAGAATGGTGCAATTGTGGATTGGTATGCGGTGAAGAATGTAGTGATGGTGTATGTGGGGGGTTTAAAGGATGTGAAGATAAGTGCAATTTTGGAGATATGAGGTGTTTATATAATAAAATACAAATTTGCGCAGATTATAATTTTGACGGGTGTTATGAATGGGGGGGAAATACCTACTGTGACTTGGGTTGCGAGAATGGAGAATGCCTGTCCATATATGTTTTAGAAGGTGACGTCAATAAAGATTGCAAAGTCGATATTTTTGACTTGGCAAAAGTAGGTTTGTGTTATAATCAGCAAGCTAAAGGAGATTGCAAGAATGCCGATTTAAACAACGACGGTACAGTCAATATATTCGACCTAGCAATTATTGGCTTAAATTATGGAAAGACTTGCTAAAATTAACAAAAAGCAAATTAATGATAATCAAATATAACTTTTAAATAATAACAATTTTTAAAAACATTAATTGATTTTTAAAAAAATGCCAAAAAAAAGTTACGGAGTAGGAATTTTGATTTTTGTATTGTTTCTAAGTATTTCAATTGTTTCTGCTACAACAACAGTTTATGTCGATCCTTCTAATAGTATAATTAAGGCTGGGGAAAATGTTGTTATTAGTGTAGGAATTAATACTGATGAAAATATTTATGCGATGAGTTTCGATTTATTTTTTAATAACAGTGTTTTAGAGGCGATTAGTTCTAGCGAGGGAGGATTTTTAGGGAAAGATGGAAAAAATGTTTTAGTTGCTGTAAATAATATAGATAACACTGCAGGGAAATTTTCTTTTGCTGCAACAAGAAGCGGACAGGTTGGTGGTGTGATTGGAAGCGGGGCTGTTGCTAATATAACTTTTAAGGCCATCTCTAATTTGGGACAATCAAATTTAGTAATTAATAATGTTCAAATTTCAGGACCTAATCTAAATCCAATTTCCTCTAATATTGTTAATGGCGTGATTACTATAAATAACCCACCAACAGCAAGTAATTTACAATTAATTCCATCACAACCAAAAACAACCGATAATCTGCAATCTACTTATAATTATTTTGATGCTGATGGGCACGCAGAATCTGGAACAGAAATAAAATGGTATAAAAATGGTGTTTTACAGTCAGCTTATGATAATCTGAAAACTTTGCCAAGTTCTGCTACAAATAAGGGAGAAAAATGGTATTTCACTATTAGACCAAAAGATGGCATAAGTTTCGGAAGCTTACAGACCTCTCCAACAGTTACGATACAAAATTCCGCTCCTGTCTTACAATCTATTGGAAATAAAAATATAAATGAAGGACAACTTTTGCAATTTACAGTTTCTGCATCAGATTCTGATAACGATGTCTTAACTTATACAGTTGACGGTCTGCCTCCAGGAGCATCTTTTGTCGGACAGCAGTTTTCATGGACTCCGACTTTTGATCAAGCAGGAGTTTATCAAGTTACATTTAATGTTAATGATGGCGAAGAAATTGATTCTGAAACAATAACAATAACTGTAAAAAATGTTGATAGAGCTCCTACAATAGATTGGTTTTCACCTTCTAGTTTGGTTTTATCTTTAAGAGAAGGTTTTTCATTATTGTTTAATCATACATCAAGCGATCTTGATGGAGATACATTAGATTATTCTTGGAAACTTAACACTGTAGAAAAAGCAACGACTCAAGACTGGATATTTACTCCAAATGAGAATCAATGCGGCCAACACGAAGTAAAATTAGAGGTTAGTGATGGGCAACTTTTGGTATCTCAACTTTGGAGCGTTACAGTTAATTTAAGAGGTGATGTGGATTTGGATGGAGATGCTGATATTTTCGATCTAGCATCTGTCGGTTTATCGTATAGGACACAAGAAGGAGATGAGGGGTGGAATGTTCAAGCAGATATCTTTCCAGGTCCAACGATGAATGGTGAGCCAGAAGGCGACGGAAAAGTAGATATTTTTGATCTAGCAATGGTTGGTTTAAATTATGGAAGAAGTTGTTTTTGATTAATTAAATTTGAATTTTAAATATGGAAAATAAAATTTTAGCTTTACTAATTTTAATAGCAATAATTTTTATATCTACGAGTGGCTTAATTATTTGGCAGACAGGTTTTACAATTAAAGACTCTAATGAAGGATATAAAAATAATCTTAGGTTAGTCGGTCAAGAAGATAATAACCAAATCGCAATTGGCGATTTAAAAGACGACACAAAGATTACTGGAAATGCAATTAAAATTAGTACAGACAGTAAAACATCCTTTATCTCTAGAAGTTCGGGAGGTGGTGGCGGTTCAAGCGGAGGAAGTAGTAGTTCAGATAGAGAGAAAGAAAATAACGCAGCTTCAGAAGGAGAACAACAAGAAACATATCTTGTAGATATTTCAATCGATTCGTATTCTGGAAAGAAGGATGAGGAATTTATAATTAATGTTTATATCAATACAGACAAGAAACTTTATGCTGTTGAGTTTGAATTAGACTATAATTCATCTATTTTAGAAACGTCTAAAGATAATATAACTAAAGGAGATTTTCTTAATAAAGATGGAACTGATACTTATGAAATTATAAAAACTGAAGAAGGAAAAATAATTTTTGCATCTACACGACTTGGTCAAACAGGAGGAGTTTCAGGAGAAGGTATTTTAGCTCAAATTAAATTTAAGGCAATTTCTGAAGGAGTCAGTCCTCTATCTTTAACTAATGTTAAAATAACTGATACAAGTTTAGAAGTCGATAAATTTAAGGTCAATGTAGAAAATGGCAAAGTAACAATCTTTTAATAAAATATCTTTTGAATTAAAATAATCTTTAAATATGGTAAATGATAAGTAAAAAAATGAAAAAAAAGATGAAGAGTTTAAGCTTCGCGATATTTTTGATATTAATCTCTCTATTGTTTCTCAATTTAACTTTGGCAATAAATTCTAAAGAGCTTGCTTTGAAATTGAACAGACTCGAGTTGATAGATGGGGATGTAAATGCTGACGGTAAAGTCGATATTTTTGACCTAGCCGCAATAGGATTATATTATAATACAGATGAGAACAACGAAAATTGGAATTGGAAAGTAGATATAGCCAACACTGTTGGAGAAATAGATATTTTTGATTTAGCTGAAGTTGGCTTAAATTATGGGAAAATTTATGCTCAGACTATTGAGGACCCTGTTTTTGTTTCTCCTTCAATTAAGAATGTAACAAAGGGCAAGGAGTTTTTAATTAATATTAATATATCAACCCCTGCTGATGTTTATGCTGTTGATTTTATTTTAAGTTTTAATAACGAAATAATTACAGCTTTAAATGTAACAGAAGGCAGCTTCTTAAAAAAAGATGGTGTTGCAACCTATCCTGTCATTAATATAGATAATTCAGCTGGAAGAATAGAATTTGCAAACACAAGACTTGGAACAACCAACCCTGTTTCAGGAGAAGGAATCTTAGCTCAGATTAAGTTTAGATCCACTAATCTAGGAGCGAGTGATTTGGATTTTGTTGAACTTACTTTAGTTGATCCTAATTTAAATGATATTTTGAATGTTTCCACAATAGATGGAGAGATAAATGTAATTCCAGGAGAATCTCCTTCGATTGTAAGTTATGGTGTTGACAATCTTTATATATCTCCAAATGGCGATGGTATTAAGGATAGTGTAACTTTTAATTTGAAATTTTCAGAAAAAGTGAATTATAAAATCGAGATTATTAATGCAGATGGAGACACAGTTAAAGAGTGGACGGGTTACGGGGTAGATTCTGGACAGAAAACCTGGAATGGTATGGTTGAAGGAACTGCTGTAGAGGGAATTTATACAATAAAAGTAACATTAAAAGATGAAGACGGAAACGAAGTTATAGACGAATCAAAGACAATTATAGTTGATGTTACTTCTCCAATTATAAGCGATATATCTAAAGTTCCAGAACCTTCTTATAATAACAATGATGTAATTTTAAGTGCTAATGTTGTAGATAAAAATATAGATAAAGTATGGCTTGAAAGCGATTTTGAAAAAGCAGGTATTTTGAAAAATTATACATTAACTTCAAGTAGCAAATACAGCTATTTAATCTCAGCTGAATATTTAAAAAATCAACAAATTGTTTCTTACAAATTTCACGCTCTAGATTTAGCTGGCAATGATGTAGAAAGTAATATGCTTTCTTTTAAAGTTCAGAATAGGAAACCTTCTTTGTCCATTCCTAATCAAGAAACAGACGAGGACGTCAAACCTTCCTTAATCGATTTAAACACTTATTCCGGCGATGAAGATAATGATGAGCTAACTTTTGAGATTTTGAGTCAATCAAATCCAACTTTAATTTCTTGTTCAATTTATAGTCATTATATCGATTGCTCAACTCCTGCTTCAAATCAACATGGTATTTCAGAAATTATGGTAAAGGTTTCTGATGGAATAGAAAGTGTAACTGATAGTTTTTTTATGGTCGTTAATTCTATAAATGATTTGCCAATAGCAAATGACGATTCTGCTATAACAAATGAAGATACATCTGTTATAATAGATGTTTTAGCTAATGATTATGATGTTGAAGGTCCAGTCAGCTTAGATGCAATCACAATTCAACCAGCTCATGGGACAGCAGTAATTAATGATGACAAGATAGATTATACTCCTGACCAAAATTATAACGGTCAAGATAGTTTTGAGTATAAGATTAGAGATTTTAGTGATGCAACAGCTACAGCTACTGTTACAATAACAGTAAATCCAGTAAATGACGCTCCTGTCGCTAATGACGACTCTGTTACAATAGACGAAGATAATTCAGTTTTAGTAAACGTTTTAGCTAATGATTATGATGTCGAAAAAGATAGTTTAACAATAAGAATAATTGGCGAACCAAGCCATGGTTTAGCTAACATACAAAATAATAATATACATTATACTCCTAATTTAAATTATTTTGGAGCAGATGTGGTAGAATATGAAGTTAGTGATGGTCAACTTACAGCTACAGCTACTGTTACAATAACAGTAAATCCAATAAACGACGCTCCTGTAATTGATGATTATTTCCCATTAGAGAATCCAACTATTCAAGAAAAACAAAGTCAGAAATTTAATATCGCAGTTTCAGATGTAGATGACACTGATTTAGAAATTAAATGGTATCTCGATGGGAAAGAGATTAAGACTGGAAATAGTTACGAATTTTTGAGCGATTGTAATTCTCAAGGAACATATGAGGTTAAAGCGGTAGTTAATGACGGGAAACTTACTGACGAGCATATTTGGCAGTTAACAGTAGAAGATGTTTGCTCCAGAATTTATTTAAAATCCGGAAATAATATCTTCTCATTGCCAAGAAATGAGCAGAAAAGCTTTAACGAGTTGAATACAGATTGTAATGTTGTTGTAGAAAATGGAAGGGCAGACTTAGCTTATTATAAACCAAGCGGGGCAAATATTAGCACAATTAATTACAATTTCGTTGGTTTAGATGAAACCTTATATCCTGGACAAGGTTATTTTATTAAAGTGGAGAATGACTGCTATGTTGAAATGTTTGGAGAGAAAATTGAAACGAAGGACTTAGGTTATCTTGGAACAAAAGAACTAAAAGAAGGATGGAATCTTGTGGGGGCACCTACAGATTTAACAGTTTTCAGCAGAGGAAATTGTATTTTATTTAACAATGTTGGAATACTTAAATATGGGTATGATGTTGCCAGTTGTAATGAAGTTGAAGGATACAATGGAGGATATTCAAATTGCACTATTAAAAACGGAATAAGTAGGTGCAGATGTGAGGTAGATAATTTTGAACCTGGTTTTGGTTATTGGATAAGGACTGCTAACGATTGTGTTTTAGGTTAAAGATTAATTTTATATAATAAAGAATACAAATCTTTATAAAGTGTTGTTATTTTAGAATTACTACAATACTCTATTAAAATGGTAAAAGGAAAGAAAGCAAGTTTATTTCAGAGAGTATTTATGGGAATTGGGAGATATGTCGCTCTTGGAAGTGTAATGGGAGCATCTACAAATTTGACAGGATGTTTTTGTCCAAATTATAAACCTATTCCAGAAGATATTACAAAACAGAAATACTTATATGAAGGACCTTTTAATTATGCAGCTGAACTTGATTGTAAATGTAGGGAATACAGCAAGCAAGGAAAAATTCTTGAAGATCTTTTAACAAGGGGTGCATGGACCTTAGCTGTTTTAAACGGAGCCGGAAAAGCTGTTACTTCAGGAGGATTAGAGGTTGTTGCAGGTGAAAATGGAAAGAATTTTGCTTTATATGTTTTTGATGGAACTTATGGAGGAAGAACATTTAACGAAGTAATTGATAAATTTCTTCAAGGAGAGTTTGGAGAAGGAGTAGAGAGCGCGTATAATGAAGAAGATAGTGCATTTGGAGGATATGGAAAAATTATCTTAGTAGGAGGTTCAATTGCTATGCCTTTAGTTTTATCTGTAGGAGGGCACGGCCACCACCATCACGGAGCAGCTTCGATAGGTCCAGGTCCGACTCCTGCTGACCCATTTTAATTTAAATTAAAAATGAATGTTTGTTAAGAAAAACCTTTTTATATTCTCTGCTCTTTAATTTTTCATGAAAAAGTTAAAAGCAGGAGTAGGTGATGAAGTTCTTGTAGAAACACATACAAAACAAGAGAGAGGAATCTTGCTTAAGAGTTACGAACAAGGAATTATTTTATTAAAGTTAAAATCAGGTTATAATATTGGAATAAGGAAGAGGGATGTTAAATTTATTAAAGTTTTGAAGAAAGTAAAAGAAAAGAAAGAAGACAACAAAATAAAGATGAGTGGGAAACCTATTATAAAATTTATTTTAACAGGAGGTACAATTTCTTCATCCTTGGATGTTGGGACCGGAGCTGTAAAATGGTTGACTTCTCCTTCTCAATTATTTAGATTTTACCCTAAAATGTTTGATAAGGTCGATGTAAAACTTGATAATCCTTTTATGAAAGCCAGTGAGAATATGGATGGAAAAGACTGGATTAGATTAGCAAAAATGACGGCCAAAGCCTTAGTTGATAATAATATTAAAGGAGTTATAATAAGTCATGGAACTGATTTTTTGCATTATACAAGTGCAGCTCTATCGTTTATGCTTAGAAATTTAAACAAACCTGTTATTCTAACTTACTCGCAGAGGAGCACAGATAGGGGCTCTTCAGACGCGCAGCTTAACTTACAATGTTCCTCACAAGTGGCTTTATCAGATATAGCTGAAGTTATGTTAGTAGGTCATGCGAATATGAATGATAATTTTTGTTTTGCGCTGAGAGGAACAAAATGTAGGAAAATGCATACATCAAGAAGAGATACTTTTAGGCCAATAAATTGTAGACCTATAGCTAAAGTTTGGCCCGATAAACTTAAAATTATTTCCGAGTTCAATAAGAGAAATAAAAACAGAGTACAATTAGACGCTGTTTTTGAAGATAAAGTCGCTTTAATAAAATTCTATCCTGGTCAGGATCCAAAAATACTTGATTTTTATTTAAAGCAAGGATATAAAGGGTTGGTTATAGAAATGTCTGGGCTTGGGCATGTTATTACCGAAGGAAAAAATAATTGGATTCCAAAACTAAAAGAATTGATAAACAAGGGAGTGGTTGTTTGCGCTGCTCCTCAAACTCTTTATGGCAGATTAGACCCTTATGTCTATTCTCCAGGAAGAGAATTAGAAAAAATAGGAATTATTTATTTGGAAGATATATTGCCAGAAACCGCTTTTGTTAAACTAGGATGGGTTTTGGGACACAAGTCTTGGAGAACACAAGATAAAATTAAAGAAGTGATGTTAAAGAACATTGCTGGAGAATTTAATAAGAGATTAGGAAGAGAATTTTTAAATTAAGGGATATTTAGTTTATTTTTATAAAACTTTGTAAGCAGGGATAGGCCACCTTCTGTCAATCTTCGTCTTTTTGAAGACGAACAGATTGTGCTAACATTCTACTACGCGGCTTTTTAGTTAGTTTTAGCCTTGCATCAGCCAAGATGCCGATGTCTATGTGTTTTTAGACATCCCGAATTCATGTTATGAATTCGGCGTTTCATCAAATCTTCTGCTTCAAAGTTCTTCGCATGATTCATTACTCAGCAGAAGCTGTGTCGTTTCTGTGGCAGAGCTTTGCCTCACGGCAATCATCTTTCGATGATGGCCCAACCATAAAGGTTGATAAGGTTATATCCCTTATGATGGATGGACCTTCCTCAGAACTCGATGTTGATTCATTTACAACATCTTGCCATTTTATGGCTGAGTTCCGAAAGTTAGCCACCCTGCTTACAATAACAAAAAGAAATAAAGATTTTTAAATTTTCCTCTTCTCCTTTATAATTTTAAGTTTCATTTTCCTAACCACAACCGCCAGAATCCCCACAATTAATGCATTTTCTGCAATTCGCTCCACTTGGAACTGTTTTGTGACCACATTTTTTACAATAAATGTCAAATATTGGAATTTCCCCCTTCTTTAATTCATCTTCGTATAATGGGAATACTTCTGTTAATTTTCCCTCCTCCATTGCAGTTTCAATAAAATCTATTCTTGATTGATAATGCCTTAATCTTCTCAGTCGAGCAAGGACATTACATCTTAATTCTTTCATCTGTTTTTCACTTGGTTTTACATCACAAACCGAGAGATCTCCAAGGTATTCTAATTGAATTATTTTTGCGAACATATCTTCAATTGAAGAGCACGTTCTAATAAAAGGATGGTCTGTCATACCATGTATAGTACCACTCGCTCCTTTATTGTGCTTAATAAATTCTTCAATTGTTCCACCTTTCTGTCTTCCTCTTGAAGCTTCTTTTCCCCAACTTGAATAAGAAGCTGCTAAAGGAGAACCCGAGCTACCAAATAAAACAAAAAAATCAGCAGGAGCATCTTTGGGAGGGCGGTCTTCGTATTCACCAACAATAAAATGGACTCCTACCCCATTTATTGTAACATTCCAACCAGCCCTATTGATATGTCCTCCTTTTAAAACAGGATTTTCTGGTTTAATTCTGTCTCCCCATTTAAGTTCTTTTGATTCTTGTTTTGATTTTATATTTACTGGTTGTATGCCTTTTGCTCCATCTATGTACAGACTTATAGATTTTAAACCAAGTTTCCAACCTTTGATATAAACATCTCTAACGTCTTGTATTGTTGAACCTTTCGGAAGGTTAACCGTCTTTGAAATGGCTCCAGACAAAAATGGTTGGACAGCAGCCATCATTTTTAAATGTCCATCAACAGAAATTGCATTATCTCCGAAAGCAGTCGCAAATACTTTATAATGTTCTTTTTTCAACCCTGGTGCATTAATAACACTACCATTTTCTGTTATGTATTCTATTATTTTTTCTAATCTTCCTCCTTCATAGCCTAATGATTTCAATCCTTTAATTACACAAGAAGCAAGAGGTCTTTTGAGTTCTCCTCCTCCTGATAAACTTTTAGTAGAGATTAATCCAATCATAGGCTCAATTCCAGTACAATCAACATCCATCATAAAACCAATAGTTCCTGTTGGTGCAAGTAAGGTTACTTGAGCATTTCTAAATCCATATTTTTCTCCTCTGAATATAACTTCATCCCAAACTTTTTCAGCTTCATCGATAAGTTTCTCTAAACCATTAACTTTATTTATTCTTTTAATTTTTTTTGTCGCCTCTTGATGCATTCTCATAACTTGTAGCATTGGCTCTTTATTTTTTTCGAATTCTTTAAAAGGACCCAATTTTTCAGCGAGTTCAGAAGAGGTTAAATAAGCGTAACCAGTCATTAAAGAAGTTACTGCAGAAGCAATTGCTCTGCCTTCTTCAGAGTCATAAGCTATCCCTCTTTCCATTAATAACGCGCCTAAATCTGCATAACCCAATCCTAAAGCTCTAAATAAGTGAGAATTTTTAGCTATCTCTTTAGAAGGATATGAAGCATAATCTACTAAAATTTCTTGAGCTATGATTGAATTTCTGACAGCTGTCTTAAATGCTTCCAAATTAATGATTTCACCATCCTTGGCTCTTTCTGAAAATTTAGTTAAACGTAATGAAGCCAGATTGCAAGCAGAATCATCTAAAAACATATATTCTGAACAAGGATTTGAGGCATTTATTCTTCCTGAGTTCGGACATGTATTCCATTTGTTAATAGTAGTATCGTATTGTAAAGCAGGGTCGCCTGTAACTGCTGCAGCTCTTGCTATATGTTCTAAAGCTTCAGCAGCATTAATTACTTTTCTCTTATTTGTTAATCTTTTAATAAATCTTTTATCTGGGAGATATCTATCATCTTCATACTTTTCTAAAGGTATTTCAATTTCTTCTTTAAATCTATTTGCAGTTCTGAACCATAAATTCCAATCATCTCCAGCCAACGCAGCATTCATAAATTCGTCTGTTACTCTTATGCTATTATTTCCATTCTGGCCAGAAACTGTCCTATAAGCTTCGCTCTCTAAATCTCCCGCGTTTTTTGGAGCCCATTTGGGATTGATAGATAACCATAAAGCTTTTTTCTCTTCATTAACTTTCCAATAAATAAATCTGTATAAATCCGGATGGTCGCATGGTTCTATCACCATTTTAGCAGCTCTTCTTGTTTTCCCTCCAGATTGAACACTTCCTGCAATTTTATCAAAAATTTCATTAAAAGACTGCTGTCCTGATGCTTTTCCTCCTCCACTTAAAGGTTCGCCCACTCCTCTGATAGGGCCATAATTAGTACCAGTACCAGAACCGTACTTGAATAACATTGCTTCTTTCTTCGCATGTTCAAAAATACTTCTCATATCATCTTTTATTGATTGAATAAAGCAGGCAGAAACTTGAGGTCTTTTATAAGTATCTATTTTATTTGTAAAGTTTCCTTTTTTAGTAACAGCCCAGTGAGAGTAAGATTTAGATGTCTCACGAACCCCGTATGCCTCGCTTAATCCTAAATTAAACCAGACAGGAGAATTAAATGAATGTAACTGATTAAAGTGCATATAAGATAATTCGTTTCTAAATATTTTCGCTTCTTCTTTAGAAAAGATTCCTTGTCTAACTGCTTCTTTTGCCATAGTTTCATTAACCCTCTTAACTAAACTTTTAAGGCTGCTCTCTATAGGTTTTTTCCCATCACCTTCATAGAAATATTTATTTGCAACAACTTTAGAGGCTAAATCACTCCAATTGGTGGGAAATTCTAAATCTCTTCTTTCATAAACTATTTTTCCGTCAGCGTCTTTTATCCGAACATCTCTTTTGCCCCATTCAACAGATTGTTCAGGAATAGAGTAACTTTTTGTGAAATATGGTTGTATTGACAATTTCCCCTCTCTTTTTGTTTTGTATTTCATTTTATTTTACTTCTTTCATTGCTTTTTTAAAATCAGCTACATCTTGGAAATCACGATATACAGATGCAAAACGGATGTATGCAACTTTATCTAATTTCTTTAAAGCTTTCATGACCTCTTCTCCTATGATTTTGCTTTCTATTTCTTTCCCCTTAATTTTATTTCTTATTTTTGTTTCTATTTCACTAATAAGCTTATCAATTTTTTCAGTTTCTATGGGTCTTTTTTCGCATGCTTTTTCTATTCCAGCTCTTAACTTCTCTCTTGAAAAAGGCTCTCTTGTTTTATCTTTTTTAATTACAATAAAATTAGGTTCTTCAACTCTTTCATAAGTTGTGAATCTTTTTTTGCATTTTAAACATTCTCTTCTTCTCCTTGTTTCAGAGCCAGAGTCTCTTTTATCTGTAACTTTCGTCTCCCCACCACAAAAAATACATTTCATTATATTTATTTTGTATATTTATAACTTATAAGTAAATACAATATATTGTATATCTCTTTTTCTTTTAATACAATATACAGTGTTCTAACATCTTTCTCTTTATAAATATTTCTATAATGCAAAATATAATTTTAAATGAGATTTCAGAATAATCTCAAAAAACTTATAAACGTCTGCAATTATAAATATGTTATGGAACTAAAAGGGACAAATAACTTCAATTACTCTTTGTTAGTTATTATTTTAATAACATTATTCGTGTTTGTAATTTCTTTTACTGCTTTTTATACAAAAGAGAACTTTTCTTCTGTTTGCGGTTGTAAATTGCCAATTTGGGTGATAATTATTTCAATCGCTTCTTTTGGAATGTTTACAGGTTCTGTAATCTATTACTTATTAAGCAAAAGCATTTCACAAGAAAAGAAGAGTATCAAAAAATCAATCTTAAAAGTTTTAAATTTTTTAGAGAATAATGAAGAAAAGGTATTAGAATTTATTATAAATAATTCTGGAGAAACTTATCAAAGCAAAATTTCAAAAGAACTAAATATAGATAAAGTGAAACTATCAAGGATTATAAATCAACTTGAAAAAAAAGGAATTATTAAAAAAGAAAAAAGAGGTATGACCAACTTGCTTATTTTAGACGAAGATTTAAAACATTTATTTGTTGAAAATTAATAGTTTCATATTTTGAAACCAATATTTATAAAGGGTTTCGATCATAAATTTAGTATGGGAATGAAAAATTTGAAGAAAATAGAAGTGGGTATTTTGATATTTTTAATTATATTCGTAAATTTAATTTTAGATGTTTCTGCTTTAAATAACAATAAAAATCAAAAAAGTGTTTATTTTTTCTGGGGTGTTGGATGCCCTCATTGTAAAAATGTTAAGGATTCAGGAATTTTAGAAGAAGTTGCCAAACTAGAGAATGTTAATGTTTATTATTTAGAGGTTTATTATAATCAATCAAACAGAAAGAAATATATGGAATTTGCAGATAAATTCGGAATAAATCAATATCAGAGAGGAGTCCCTTTTGTCGTTATAGAGTGTGAAAAAGGTTATTCTTATTTTATAGGAGATATTCCAATAATTAGCAATCTTAAAAATGCAGTAATTGACTGCAATCCTACAAAAGAAATTGAATCTGGAAGGGTTTCCTCTGATAATCCTAACTCTCAAAAAATAACAATAGGAAGCATTATTGTTGCTTCTTTAATTGACTCTATAAATCCTTGTGCATTTGGAGTTTTAATTTTTTTACTTGCAACAATGCTTTCAATGGCGTCTTCAAAAAGGGCTCTAAAATACGGTTTAATTTATGTTTTCATAATATTTTTAGTTTATTTTTCTGCAGGTTTGGGGATTGTTAAAATTTTAGCTGAGTTTTCAGAAATTATGAATCATGTAATTATAATTGCAGGAATTTTAGTTTTTGTCGGAGGATTAATAGAAATAAAAGATTTCTTTTGGTATGGTAAGGGAATTTCTTTAAGGATTCCTGTTAGTGCGAAACCTTTATTAGAGAAGATAACTCAAAAAGGAACTCTTGGAGCAATCATCTTATTAGGGATAGTTGTTGCATTAGTTGAATTGCCTTGTACAGGGGGAATTTATCTTGCGATACTTAGTTTAATGCAGATTAACAAAACTTTCGGAATTCCTTATTTATTACTCTATAATTTAATTTTTGTATTGCCTTTAATTGTAATGATTTTGAGTGCTTATTATGGGACAAAGACAGACAAGATACAGAAGTGGGTAGAAACAAATAAAAAATGGATGAGATTAATAGCAGGAGTTGTAATGGTAGGGTTAGCTTTTTATTTATTGAATTCTGTTTATAATTGGGTGTAAAATGGGAATACTAAACTTATTTGGTGGAAACACGCTATATTATCCTGGATGCTTGACAAAGTTTGTAGCTAAAGACTTAGGAGAGAATTATAAAAGAATCCTAGATAAAATCGGAATAGATTTTATCGTGTTAAGAGATTTAGAAGTTTGTTGTGGTAATCCCGTTTTAAATGCAGGTCACGAGAAAGAAGCAAGAGAGCTGGCTAAAAAAAATTTTAAACTATTTAAGGAAAGAGGAGTTAAAAAAATTATAACTTCCTGTCCTGCTTGTTTTCATATGTTTAATAAAAATTATCCTCAATTAATTAAAAAATGGGATATAAAAGTTGAACATATAACTCAAACGATTGCAAGAGCAATAAAAAAGGGCAAAATTAATACAAAAAAATTAAACACAGAGATAACTTACCACGATCCCTGTCATTTAGGGAGATACGAAGGAATTTATGAAGAACCAAGAGAAATAATTAAGAAAGCTGGAAATTTAAAAGAAATGAAACTTGCAAGAAATTATTCTTTTTGTTGTGGCGGTGGTTCAGGAGTTAAGTCAAATCAACCAAATCTTGCAGACTCAATTGCGAAAGAAAGAGTCAATATGGCAAAAGAAACAAATGCCAAAGTTTTATGCACTTCTTGTCCTATGTGTTATCTTCATTTAAAAGAAAATTCTGGCGGTTTAGAAGTAAAAGAAATAAGTCAATTGTTTGAAGATAGGAAAGAAAAATGAAACCACTTAATCTAACAAAGGAAATTGAAAAAAACGAGAAAACTAAAAAAGAAATATTGCCAATCATGTATTCTTATAAAGAGAGAAGAGATAAAATTTTAAATGAAGAAGAAAAAGAAAAATTTAGAGAAGAGTTAAGAAGAATAAAGGAAAAGGCGATCGATGGTATTGGGGAATTAAAGAAAAGAACAATTAGGAATTTAGAAAAAAATGGAATTAAAGTTATAGAGGCAAAAGATTCAAAAGATGCTAATAAAAAAATCAAAGAGATTATTGGAAAAGAGAAATTAGTTATTAAATCAAAATCAAATACTATAAATGAGATTAATTTGAATGAGGCCTTGAAAGATAAGGAATTAATTGAAACAGATTTAGGCGATTTTATTGTTCAAATATTTGAAGGTAAAGAGATACATCCTGTTCTTCCTTCTGCAGATTTGACGCCTAAAGAGATTTCTAAAAAAATAAAAGAAAAATTTGGAAAAGATGTTCAGGCAGATCCAGAAGAAATTGTTAGATTCATTAGAGGATATTTAAGAGAAAAAATGTACGAAGCTAAAATAGGAATAACAGGAGCCAATGTAATAAGTTCAGATGGAAGTATCTTTATCTTGGAAAATGAAGGAAATATCTCTTTGACTTCGAGAATTCCAGACAAACATATAATTTTAACAAGTTTTGATAAAATTGTCTCTTCAAGAGAAGATGCCTTGAAGATTGTAAAAGCAGGAGCAATTTTTGGAACCGGACAGGATTATCCTGTTTATGTAAACATTATTTCAGGACCAAGTAAGACAGCAGACATACAAGACAAACTAATTACAGGAGCACAAGGAGCAAGAGAGGTTTATTTAATTTTATTAGATAATAAAAGAAGCAAGATTTTAAATTCAGAATTTAAAGAATTGTTATACTGTATAAACTGTGGGGCTTGTTTAAATTTTTGCCCAGTTTATCATCAAATTTTTAGAAGATACGGTTCAGATTTTCCAGGAGTTAAAGGAGTCATAATTTCTTATTTTAAAGATTCTGGAAAAAATGCTTATAAAAATGGGGCTTTTTTTTGCACAACCTGTAAACAATGTGGGGAAAATTGTCCTATGAAAATTGATTTATCAGAATTAATTAGAAAATTAAGAAAACAGTTATCAGATAAAAAAATAGCGCCAGATACAGTTATTGAAATGGTAAAAAATGTAAGGCAGTATGGAAACCCTTTTGGAAAACTAGAAGAGGGCAAAGTTCCTAAGAAGTTGTATTGTTGTTGAAGTTTAACTTAAAACATCTTGTTAGTTATAAAAATTTGCAAACTGCTTAAATTTAAAAACATTTAAAAACCTTCTTGTTTTTATTTGAAAAAGGAGGTAAAAATGAATGATTTGAACAGTTTACTTGATATCGGTCTGGGAGGTATGGGACTTGGAAGTTTAACAATAGGTCTTTTAGCTTTAGTTATTTTAGTGACAGTCTGGAAACTTGTTTGGTATGGAATAGCTTTGTATAAAACAATAGAGAGGAAACAATTAGTGTGGTTCGTTGTTTTATTTATTGCAACGTTTTTACTTAGTGATTTGGGTATTTTGGCTATAGTTTATTTATTGATATACAGAAAGAAATCGTCAATACAACTTCGAAGACCAACCAAATCTTCTAAAAGAAGGTAGGTATTCTCCCCTCATTTTTGATAAAAATAAAAAAGTTGACCCTTGACTCAAATTATTTTATTTTATTCTAATTGTTTCCAAGTTTCGTGGAGCAGAAGTTTCAATTCTATTTAATTTATAAATAGTAGAAGCTAAATCAACGCATTTAGATGCTTCGCCGTGACAGACTATGACTTTTTTAGGTTTTGGTTGGCTTCTATTAATAAACGCTAAAAGTTGATTTCTTCCAGAATGGGCAGTTAAACCATCTATAGTATGGACCTCTAAATTTATTTTTACAATTTCTTCTTTACTCTCATTCGTCATCTTTACTTCTTTCAAACCTTCTTGAACTTGTCTACCTAAAGAGCCCACACCCTGATAACAAACAAAAATTATGCTATTTTTCTTATTGTCAGCCAATTCTCTAAAATACTCTACTGAGGCTCCTCCTACCAACATACCAGAGGTAGCTAAAATAATGCAAGGACCTCCTTCAATGACTTTTTTTCTTTCTGCCGCTGAACCTACTCTTTTAAATATTTCAGATGCAAATGGATTCTTATCTTGGAAAACCTGGTTTCTAATATTTGAAGATAAGAAGTCAGGATATGCTGTATGTATTCCATTAATATCCCAAATCATCCCATCTATGTAGACTGGAACCTTTGGAAGTAAATTTTGTTTAAAAGCGTCTTCAATTATTAACATTGTTTCTTGCGCACGACCAAGACCAAGTTCTGGAATTAAAACTTTCCCTTTTCTTTCAATTGTTTTTTTTATTGCTTCAAGCAGGATTGTTTCTGCATCTTTCCTTGAAGGCAGAACATCATTCTTGCTTCCGTATGTAGACTCAATAATTGTTGTTTCTAATCTTGGAAAATTCACAACAGAAGCGTTTAAAAGCCTCGTTTTACCAAATTTCATATCTCCTGTATAAAGCAAATTATGCAATCCGTTTCCAATATTCAAATGAATCATTGCTGAACCAAGGGCATGGCCTGCGTTGTAAAATGTCAATCTTATATCTGGGGTGATGTCGGTAACTTCATTATAATTTAAACAAATACTATGTTTAACCATTTCTTTAATATCCTTTGAAGAGTATAAAGGTTGGGTAGCTTTTTTGTAAGCTACTCCAATAAAATCCAAAGCTAACAAAGCAGCTATGTCTCTTGTAGGAGGAGTCATATAAACAGGCCCTCTGTATCCCATTTTAAATAAATATGGAACTAAACCAACATGGTCAAGATGTGCGTGACTTACAATTATCGCATCTATTTCTTTGATGTTAAATTCAGAAACATCAAGATAAGGAAATTTTTCTCTGTTTTGGGCTGCCACATCAATTCCACAATCTAGGAGTATCTTAGATATGGGCGTATGCAATAATAAACAACTTCTTCCAACTTGTCTCGCACCCCCTAAAAAAGTTAGTCTAACCCATTCGTCCATCTTTTCGGGGCTCCACTCTCTGTAAATTTTTTTACCGATAGAATTCAAGAATTTTTTTCTATAACTATTGTTCTCGTACAAAACTTCTCTAATATTTTCTGTTATCTTGCTTTGTATCGAAGGGCTTCTTTGTACTTGGGGTGTCCAAAATGTTCTTTGTTTTATTTCATGTAAAACAGAACCAGCCTTGCCTATAACCATGCCGGGCTTTTTCGCTTCAATAATAACAATACTTCTTTGTATATCGAAGATTATATTTGTTATTTCTGCTTCTTTTGAAATTATTTTTCTAATTTCTTTTTCAGCTTCTTCTTTGTCCATCAAAATTTTGTTGTCAGCCCTAAGTTCGATTCTTTTTTTAATTTTATTTACAACTTCTTTAATCTTATTTTCACCTTTTTTAAAGAACTCTGCATCATCTGTATAAAGAACTATATTGGCCCCTTCAAAATTAGCAGAGCTTATACATTTTGGCAAGTTTTCCTGAATGCTTTTTAGAATGTCAGTCATTTTACTTTTTATTCTCTTGAAAGATTTTTCAATTTAGAATTTAACTCGTCTATAAATTTTCAATTTCCCACATAGACTGTTTTAATTTCTTGTTCAACAACCTGTTTTATCCCATCTTTTGTTACGGTGAAAACATCAATCCCAAATCCAGAACCAATATCTCTTTGCGTCGATGCTTTTATACATTCCGCAGCTAGTTCTATCCCCTCTTTAACTGACATATTCTTCCGGTATTTTCTTTCTAAAAGCCCAAGAATAAAAGGCATTCCTGAGGATATATTAGCGTCATAATCTTCAATTTTAGTAACTGTTCCCGCAGGTTCTATACTATACAATTCAAAAGAGCCATCTTCATTATATCCTGCAACAAGTGTTCCTGCAACAAACGGCAACATCGACATCTGTCTAATATTTTGATAAGCAATCATACCAATAAGATTTGCTCCTTCTTTAACTGTCGGCCTTTGTTTACTTTTTAATTCCTTTAATCTTAGTTCTGCCCTAACGAGTTTTTTTATCATTTCAACGTCAGAGGCCATTCCTGTACCTGAAAAGACAAGATAATCATTTATTTTAACAATTTTCTTCGTGTTTTTATTAATTGTTATGTTTCCTACCGTAGTTTGCCTATCTGCGGCTAATACTATCCCTTCCTTACATACAATACCTACTATACTCGTTCCTGTCTTAAGAACAGACTTTTTTAAATCTTCTTCCATTTTTAAGAAAGCTCTCAAATCTTTAGAATTTACATCAATAAATAGTAAATAACCTTTTTAAATCTTTTGGAGAATACTTTAATGAATTTAATTATTCTATAAGTTTCTCAATCTCTATTATTCTATTTAACTTAACTTCTCTTACTTCTCCAAAAATTCCTGTTTTTATGAAATCAGCTTTCCATGCTATAGAAAGGTCGGCTATTGTATTATCGAAAGTTTCTCCGCTCCTGTGAGAAAAAACTATTGCAATACCTTTATTTTTACAATAATCGCATATCTCTTTAACTTTCAAAAGAGAGCCATTCTGATTAGGTTTAACTATCAGGGCAGAAATACACTTATTCTGAAAAGCTTTTTTTAATCTTATTAAATTTGTCACAGTTAAATCATCTCCGACTATTAAACTTCTTGTTTTGTTTTTTAACTCGGAGAAACCATAAAAATCTTCTTGTTCAAGAGGGTCTTCAATATATCCTATATTATAATCTTCCGCCAATCTAGAAATGTAATTAATTTGTTCTTTTCTGTTTAATTTTTGAGGTTTGTTTTTGTAGTTGTAAAATTCTCCATTAAAAAACGTAGAAGCTGCTACATCAACTCCTATTTCAATTTCTTCTCCAATTCTTTCCTCAACTTTGCACCTTACTTCATCCATTATTTTTAAAATTTTTTCATTATCTAAAGAGGTTTGCCACGCTCCTTCGTCATTTACTGTTTTAGCTTTAATTATCTTCCCAGCAAGTTTATAAGCTTGTTTGTTGATAAAAACTCTATCAAAAAATTTTCTTGACTTGGATATAAATAAAAATTCCTGGAAATCTGGTTTCTTGTTAGAAGAATGCAATCCTCCACCAATAGCATTCCCGATTGGGAAGGGAAATTTTTTTGGTTTTCCTTTCGATAAAAATTGCCAGAGCTCTTGTCCCTGTTCAGCTGCAAGAGCTTTTAGGATACTTGCTTCAAGCGCAAATAAACTATTGGCCCCTATTTTTTTGTTTATAATTCCTTCTACTTCTTTCAAATCTTTAAACTTCTCTATTCTTAATTTTTTAAATTCAGTTTCTAAGCCGTTTAAAAACGAAATATCTTCTTTAAGGCTTTTTGCATACGGTTTAGCCTCAAATCTTCCTCTACTTTTTCCACTTGGCGCACTTGAAACAAAATTACCTTTTTCAGTTTTCACAGAGATTTCTATTGTTGGTTCTTTTCTAGAATCTAAAATCCTTCTCGCACCAATTTTTTTTATTTTCATAAATAAAAAAAAGATATCAAGATATAAAAAGGTTTGTTAAAATTATTTTAAGTTTCTAATATTTGAGAAGATGTCAAAAAATAAATTTTTGGATTTAAAACTAACCGTAGACTTTTTGTTTTTCTTAAATTTCTTCTTCTTGTTCTATTGTTTCTTCTTCTATTTCGTCTTTCGGTCTTGCTAATTCCATAATTTCCCCTTCCTCTTCTATTTCTTTCTCTTCTTTTCTTTCTCTTCTTTCTTCCTCTCTGTCGTCTTCTTCCTCTTTTTCACTGCTTTTCTCTATTTTCTCTATTTCTTTTTTACTCAATTTTTTGATTTTTTCTTCTGCTTTTTTAGGAAGAGGTCTTTTGACTGTTATAGGAAGAACACTCTCTTGTAATTCGAGTTCTGCTATTTTTAAAACATCATAATTTATTTCTTCTAATTTTTCTTTATCTATTTTCAACAAAACAGGAGCGTCCATCGCGAGTTGCAAGGCTCTCGCTCCTAAAATTCTTGCAATTTCATACTTTGTGAACTCTTCCATTTTCTCTACCATTTTAATTTTATTATTTGTTTTCTTTTAAATTTTTCTCTATTTTGTTTATTATTTCTTCCTTTACTTCTTTATATTTCTTTTCAGCCAGTTCTATGATTTTGAGAATTTCAGCTTCACTAAATACTTCTTCGTTTCCTTTTTGCATAGCATTAATAACCACTTCTTTTTTGTTAGATGAAAGTGCTATACTTAATCTTGCTTCACTGCTTTCTTCTTCTTCTTTTGAAGGGTCTAAAATAATGCTTTTTCCTATTTTGTGGAATGTAAATGTTAAAGGAACATTTTTTGTTAGAGGTATCTTCTTAGAAGTTAACTCATTATAACAAACTTTTTCTTTTTTTTCGTCATATTTCGGCATTTTTGCCGTTAATAAAGCTGAAACAGTTGCAAGACAGGCTGCATCTAACAAATTGCCATCGTCATTTATGGAGTAAATATCAATAAAAATGGTCCAGACCTGTTTTCCCTTTTTAATACACAATTTTTTAAAATCTATAAAGCCACTCTCTCTAATTCCTCTGTCAACTATCCTTGCCATCTCTATGGCATTTATTCTTGGAGGACCATAATCAAATTCTTCTGAACTTAGAGGCAAAAGCTCCACTGTAGTGACCATCGTTCCTTCGTCTTCGTGATCTGTGTAAGGTTCTGAAATATCCATTTTTACTCCTGCAACCACTTCTGTATTTCCCAATCTTACACGAGCAGAACCTTCTGCGTTTTTAGATACGTTAGTTTCTATTTCTATATTTCTATAATCAAGCAACTTTCTGTTATCAAATCTGTTTCCAGATTCTAGATAATCTTTTATTCTTTTTTTTGTGAGATTAGATATTTCCATTTTTATTCCTCCCTTATTTCCTTCAGTGTTTTTTTCTGCAGCTCATAGATTTTTTTACAGGCTTTTTTCCCGGCTTCAATAGCTTCTTTTAACTTTTTAGAGGAGATTTTTCCATCTAATTGCAATAAACTTATTTTTCCACTTTCACTTAAAAAAGCCATAGGTATATCCGTAGATCCTTCCCCCTCTTTGTGGTCTTCTTCTTCTTTAATTAAGTCAACAACTATTTTATCATCTATCTTTCCAATAGAAACTGCTGAAACTAATTCAGTCATAGGAACTCCTGCATGCGCCAGAGCCAAAGAAGCTGCATTTATTCCCGCGCATCTTGTTGAAGCGTTTGCTTGCAAAACCGCTATATGAACATCAACTACTGTATTTTGAAAATTTTTTATTTGTAAAGCTGGAAGTAAAGCCCACTCTGTAACTTTGCTAATTTCTTGACTTCTTCTTGTTGGTCCGGGCTTTTTTCTTTCAGGAACAGAAAAAGAGAGCATATCATAATTCACTCTTAAAACTCCTTTTTCCGGGTTTTGTAAATGTTGAGGATGCAATGGTCTGGGTCCGTAAACTGAGGCAATAGCTATAGTATCTCCAAAAGCAAATAATGCCGAGCCATTGGCTCTAGGTACAACTCCTACTTTTGCTTTCATCTCTCTTATTTCATCAAATTTTCTTCCGTCGGGTCTTTTCGTATACATTTTTACTCCTCCTTATTCTTTTTTTCAATTTTATTTTTTGATTTCTCAAACCATTCTTTTGTTTTTTCAGTGAGTCCTTCTATATAAGATTTTTCTGTCACAAATAAAATTGCTTTTTGTGCAAAAAGTTCATTTTCTACTTTAGGACCCTTTATCCAAATTACTCCATTTTGACCTACAATTATTTCACAGTCCGATTCTTTTTTTATTAAATTAATCATGCTTCCTTCTTTTCCGATAACTCTTGGAACTTTATTGCTATTGATTTGTATAACCATTCCTTCTTCTAACTTTCCCAAATTTCTACCTTTGGTAGTTAAATCAATTCCTTTTCTTTTTACATTTAAAACTTTTGCAACAATGGTATCTCCAATATCATAGCATTCTGAAAGGTCATTTTTGTTTACAAACTTCGAGCATTCTGTAATTGGTAAAAAAGCTTGGTAAGGAGAGTCTATGTCAATAATCCATCCGTTAAAAGTTATGTCTATTACTCTTCCTATAACAATGTTTCCTTTTCGAGGCATATAAATTCCTGAAAGGGGAATTATTTTAACAAGTCTTCCAGATTTATCTGCCAAACCGAATCTTAAAGCGATTATGCTATTGCCTTCTTTTTTTGTCCATTCTCCCGGTAAATAATCTTCTTCAGAAGCAATTTTTTCCCCCGGAACAACAATTTCTCTTTTTTCTTTTTGTGCTTTTTTCGTTTCTGTTTTGTTTTGCGATTTTGCCATCATTTTATTTTTCTTCCTCTTCTTTTATCTCCTGACTTATAACAGAGCCATGAGTGACGGAATTCAATTTATCATAAAAATCCTCTTGGAGACCAAGAGGGATATTAACCACACATTCTAAATCTCCGTTTGAAAGCCAATTTTCACTTTCTTTATAATCTGTGAGCAGACCATAGACTCTACCACTATGTTCTGAAGGAATCCTTAATTTAAGTTTTTTAGTTTTTATTTTTATTGGCAACACTTCCTTGACTTTCTCTATTATTTTTGAAATCTGTTGTTCTACAGGCCTGTTATCTATATTTACTCCTGCTTCAGCCAAAGCAGAAGAGATTCTTTCTGCTGTATGGGGAGTATCTGTCCTTGGGTCAACAGAATATTTTGCTAAAAAATCAACTATTTGTTTTTTCTTGTTTTCTCTTTCTTTATCTCTATACTCTTTAGGAACAAGAATTTCTCCTTCTTTTATTATTTTCTTTGCAACTTCTCTTATGTCAGACGTTCCAAACGCTTCTTCTAAGTCAGAAGAAGAAGCCTGCAGACCTTTTTTAGAATCATAAAATATTCTTTCTACAACTATCACTTCATCTATATTTATTGATTCTTCTTTTTTCAATTGTAATGCTTTGTCAACATTCACAAGGGTTTCATAGTTTTTTCCTTTAATCTTTATTCTCGCTATAACTTCTACCATCTTAATAATGAAGAATTTCTTCTTATCTTAAATATTTTTTTAATTTATCCCCCGAAATTCTGTTTAATTTCTTATTCATATCAACAAACCCTACATCAAACCTTTCTATATTAAATTTTTTTCCTAAAACTTCTTTAAAAATTTTTAGAGAAAGCTTAATTGCTTCTTCTATCGTTATATCTTCTTTATATTTTTTTCTGAGATGCTCTTTAATTTTTTCATCGTTTTCTCCTATGGCCATTGACTTGTAAGCTACATAATTCCCTGTAACATCGCTGACAAACAATTTTTTCTCTCTATTGACTCCTCCTATCATTATCGAAACTCCAAACGGTCTTGTTCCAGGATACTGGGTGAAGGCTTGCATTATATTTGCTATCTCTTTAATAACAGATTCTACATCTATGGGGGAATCGTAAGTTACTCTATGCTGTTGACTTATTAATTGAGCCTTTTCTATTAAAATTCTAGCATCTGATAAAATGCCTGCTGCACTAGCAATTATATGCTCGTCAATTTCATAAACTTTATTTGCAGATTCCGGGACCATGAGTTTATCTGTAATTCTTCTGTCTGCAACTATAACTACTCCATCTTTGCATACCATTCCTATGCTGGCGCTTCCTAATCTTACAGTTTTTTCTGCATATTCTACTTGCAAAATGTGTCCGTCTGGAGAAAACATAGTAGCGGCTCTGTCATAACCCATCACTTGATGTTGCATATCTACAGGAATTTCTACCATTTTATATAAAGAAACTGAATAATCAGTCCAACTCTATCCTCCTTACCTAAAAATCAGGAAAAGTATGTTTAAAAAGGTTACTATTTCAATTCAAAATCTTTATTCCTCCCTTCAACATAAAAGCAGCTCTTACTTTATCAAGTTCTTTTCTATTTATCGATAAAATAATTCTTCTATTATTTTGTTTTACAATTCTTGGGCTAGCTTTTGCATATCCTAGAACACCAACATAATTAAGTATGGCTTCCTCTATGCTCTCTTTATCAGCATTTTTCCCTTCTATCAAAAGATATCTTTTTCTTTCCTTGTGACTTGGCTTTAAAGATCTCATTTTAGTTATTTTAATTTTATTAATACAATAATCAAGATCTTTTTATATTTATCTTGAAAAAGTTAAATTTTTGTTTTCTCTTTTTTCCTCTTTTAAAATTTTTCTTTCTCTTTATTTGTTTTTTAAATTTCTTTTTACGTCTTATTATTTTTTCTTTTACTATTTCTTTAATTAATAACATCAAAATAACAATAATTATTACTAGAACAGCTATTACAATTTCGAGATTCTTCATTACTTCTGCTTTTTCTTCCTTCTTCTTGTTTTTTTCATTTATCTTTTCTTCTGCCTTTTTCTCTTCGACCACTTGTCCTATTGTTATGCTCTGTTTAAGAATCTTTTCGTGAATTGTTTGTATTGTGATTTCTACTTTGTTTTGGAGAATAGAATTTAACTTAATGTATAGGTCATAATAATCTGCACTTGTTAGATTCAATTTTATACTTTGTCCTATTCCTAATGTTAAATTTATCGATGTACTTGAAATTGTTAATTTAACATAATTTTTTCCTATTTCATTTATAGTTAGTGTATGTTCTTCGGATTTTTCGTCAAAAAATGTAAATTTAATTTTATCGTTTTTATTCAATATTTTTGTATAGCCCTCTGAAGCTTGTTGAGGAGTAATTGTATAAACTTTATAAGTTGTTATTTTTCCTCCTCCGCCACCTCCACTACTGCCCGAAAATGTTGTCTGGACTGGTGCGGTTATTGTAAAACTTTTTTGACTACTATTTTTTTGATTTCCGGCTTTATCTGTGCAATTTATTTGCCAAGTATAAGTTGCAGGAGAAAATGTTTGTGTAAAACTTTGTGTTGAGGACTGATTTATAGAAGAGTTTGTTAAATTAATAACATTATTAATTATTAGGGAGCAGTTTGCAAGATTGGAGTCTGAAACGTTATAATAAAATGTTTTTGAGGCAGAGTTTGATGTTTCATCAGAGGGGAAAGGCTCTATTAAAGTTATATTTGGCATAGTGGAATCATAACTTATCGTATAATTTGTATCGGCCATTATAGATTTAGATTCGTTGTTAAAAGCTAAGCAATTCCAGGAATAACTTCCCTCTAAAGTAAAATTATAATTAAAAATTGTCGAATTAAAGGTTCCAGAGATATTTTTAGTTAAATTATAAATTAAATCAGAAGTAGAGTTCCATAAATAGAATGTTATATTGTCTAAATCAAAAATAGCCGCTGTCTG
>JAFCEO010000004.1 GCA_017609085.1 Candidatus Pacearchaeota archaeon
AAGGAAATAAAGGAAAATATGATTCATTAAAATTTTCATGGGAATTTGATAAAGGTGAAGCTGGCATATATGTTAAAAAAGGATTTATAGGAGCAAATTTCACTTGGGATTTTGCAACCCCTGGGAAACATTTTGCTGACTTAACTGTAGATTATGAAGGATAAATAAATACATAATAAGAAAGAAAAGATTTATAAACAAAAATGAGTTTTAAAAATAAAATGAGGTGGAAAAGTTTAACAGTTTTTTTAATAATATTCTTAATTTCATTTAATGGTGTTAAAGGCATTTCTTCTTCAACCTCCACAGAATTTTCAATATCAGGATATGAAGAATGTGTGGAGGGGGGAAGCAGGTGGTATGATGAAAATGGAGTAGAGCGTATTACAACAGTGGAAGATTGGACGGCTTGTTATGGTAAAGATGAAATTGCTGGAAATGCTGATGATTGCTGCCCTGTAGGATATGGTTGTGTTGAAGGAGAAAAACCTGGTTGTGTGCCTGGAAAAGGCGTGGAAGAATGTATGGATATAGGAAGCTGTTCTGATTATACCACGCAAGAAGATTGCGAAAATGATATATGCATGGTTGGAGTAGCAGGAGGAAGAGGAGAAGGAACAGATATTTGCGGAAGTGTGATTTGTTATGATTACAACGGAGAAATAATATGCCAAACAATAAGAGATGACTCCTGCAGATGTGAATGGAAAGATGGAGAATGTCGGTTGGCATATGACGTAAGCGAATCTAGTGGTGGGGGCCACAAATTTACATGTTCCAAGAAGTATAGCTCAACAGCATGTGTAGAAGGAAGAATGGAAGTGAGTTGGGTAGCAACTGTAGAATGGGATCTTGAACCTCCAGAAGAAGAGAAACTATCCATACTTCAAAGCGCAGGGTGTGTTGATGGAGGACCAGTGACAAGGATGTGTGGAAGGTCCCTCATTGCTCTCAGTTTCTTTAAAATAACAAATTTGATAATTGCTATTCTTATTATAGGGATAATTTATATTATTTGGATTTCTAAAAAAGAAAGAAAGAAAAAAATAAAAAAGAAGAAAAAATAATTTATCAAATTATAACATTATAAGAAAGACTTCACTTTAAGTAATATTTATAAATATAATTATTCTTTTTGGATTATAAAATGAGGTGGAAAATCTTAGTAATATTGATTATTCTTATTGGAATAAATACTGTATCAGCATCTTTTTTAGTAGGAAACATTAATATAGAGGAAAATTATGCGCCGTTAACTAGTTTAAGGGGATGGATTAATTTTAGCTTAAAAAATGAAGCAGGAGACTCTTTATTAAAAGCTTTTGATAGCAATATAACGCTTCTGGATTTTTTAAATGAAGGAGGGGCAAAATATAGTTGTGTTCCACTAGATTGTGGAAAAGGTTATGAGAGTTTAAATGAAATAGAGTCGTTTTCTTTAAATTTCGGAGAAAGCAAAATTGTAGGGTTAAAGTTAAATGGAAACCTCACAGATGATCCGATAACTGACATATCATTTCAAGTTACAAGTACTGCTCAACAAACCTGTTATAACCCTTTGCAAATAGACTTTCTAAATGATGGAATAGATTGGTATTTTTTAAAATCAGCTCATATTTTTACTTGCCCCGAAGAAAGTGGATGTTTTAAGAAAGAAGAAGCAAACGAAGAATTTGAAATAACTTCATTTCCTTTATGCGAAAAAATAACATTTGAACCTTACTCTTCATTCGAAATAGGCGCAAACATAACAAATACAAGTTCAGAATCTGCAGAATTTGAAATGTTGGTCCTGGACGAAAATCTTAATGAAGTCTCAAGTTGTACTTTTTCCACTCAAGGAAGTGGAAAAAAAAGTTGTGTTATTATCCCCAATTTAACAGAAAGAAAAGATTTTTTTGTGTGTATAAAAACTTCTTCCTCAAATTATGATGGGCTATACAAAATTGAAGCAGAAAGTAACGAACCTTGTGGCTTTTTTAAAAATTTGAATAACGGCTTCACAAAAGATTATGATATTTTTGTTAAAGGAAGCAAGTACAAAGAAATTGGAAGTTTTTTAATGAATGATGATGAATTTAAAAAATTTAATGACCAAAGTTTAATAGGTTACTTAAATGAATATCTTTATGATAAGTATAATTACGACTGTCAAGAAGGATGTATTATACCAATCAAGTTCTTATCTGGAAAACAACAAACAATAACTCTCTCTAATATAAGTCTAAGATATAATACAATTTCGGGACCTACATCCACTTCCAGAGTTTATGATGTTGTTGAAACTTCTGTAAAAATCAATATGGAGTTTCAGAAATTAGATTTGAAAAAAGCTAATTTAAATGTCCCCTCTGCAATAGGTAGCTATATGGCGAAAATTTATTTGAATAATGAATTACTGGGGAGTCAAAAAATAAATGTGAGTAATTTTATTAAAATTGAGGGTATAAATATCCGAGAAGTGCCAGCTGCTATACCTGTCAAGTTCATTGTTTATGTATCTGAAAATGCTACTAAATATAAATGGGACTTCGGTGACGGGACAATAGAAGAAACAGAAATAAATGAAATTTTTCATACATATTCTTCACTTGGTAATTATACGCTTAGAATAGAAGTTGAAAACAATCTTGGAAAATCGAGTGAAGTATTTTACATAAATGTAAAAAGTCCTAAAAATGAAATTAAAAACGCATTCGGAATTAAGAGAAAAAAATTAAATGAAACCCTAGAAGATTTGGAGAGTATAACAGGATGGTATAAATCGGAGATAAAGAAAGTGGCAGACTTAGAGAGTATTAAAATTGAATTAGACAATTTAGAAAAACAATATGAAATTGCTTCATCACCTGAAGATTATGTTGAAATAATGAGTAATTTAATAAAAATAGAAGTTCCTTCTTTAAGAGTAAATCAAAACCATATGGAAGATTATTTTCTAAATAAAGACTATATAAACTTAAATTATTTAGAAGAATTTGTTGGGAAGAAAGTAGAAAATGCAGAAGAATACAAGAATGCCCTTTTAAAGTGGTTTAGTGATAATATTGACATAGATATAGAAAGCAAAAATTATTTTTTAAATTATAATGACAAAGAAACGCCTTTGTTAACTGTTTTCACATTAAAAATAAAACCGAAACAAGAAACAGATGAGTCGTATTTAATTATAGATAAAAGTTATGACGAGATAATCTTCAATCCAAATCAAGACTATAATGAAAAAGTAATAAAATCAGGAACAATAATAACTTTCCCTGAACTTAAAGAAGAAAAGGTCATTGAATTTATCCTCCCAGAAAAAATCGAGATTGTAGAGCTTCCTTTTTATATTTCTCCAAGGATTTCTGAATTGTCTGACTTTGGAGTTGGAGAAGGAAAAATTGAACCTTGTGATTATGATGGAAGATGTGAGAAAGATTTAGGAGAAACTTCTGAAAACTGTCCTTCTGATTGCGGACCGTGGAAAAAAACCGCACTTTATTTAGCTATTTTGTTATTTGTAGCTTTTATAGTTTACATTATACTGCAAGAATGGTATAAAAGATATTATGAAAGCCATTTATTCAGAAATAGAAATGATTTATTCAACTTAGTAAATTTTATAAGCAATGCTCTACGTCAAGGTTTAGAAAAAAAAGAGATAATTAGAAAATTGAAAAAGCATGGATGGAGCGGGGAGCAGATAGTTTATGCTTTCAAAAAAGTCCAGGGAAAAAGAACAGGGATGTGGGAAATTCCGATTTTTAGATATTGGGAAAAGAAAAAGTTAAAAGAAGAAATTGAAAAAAGACAACGAATAATAATAAAAAGCCCACCCCAACAAATAAAATAATCAGAATTTTAATAAATGAGATTATAATAAAATTAACAAAGCAAAATTTATAAACTAATTTTCTTTTTAAAAAAAGAAAACGTGGAACGAGTTTTAAAAAGATGATAAGAATAATAAGAAATTTCGTAAAAAGAATTTTTTCTGGGATATTTAAAGGTAAAAAAGAAATAAGTTTAGGTTTCTATGGGCCTCCAAATGCAGGAAAAACTTCTCTTGCCAATAGAATATGTAAAGACTGGACAGGAGAGGAAATAGGACAAGTAAGTAAAATACCTCACGAAACAAGAAGTGTACAGTTTAAAGAAAAAGTAGAAATAGAATATAAAGGCAAAAAACTTACGTTTAAAATTGTTGATACTCCGGGCATTGCAACAAAAATAGATTATGAAGATTTTATGAAATTTAAACTTAAGAAAAAAGATGCTCAAAAGAGAGCAAAAGAGGCCACCCAAGGGGTAGTGGACGCTATAAAATGGTTAGATGATATGGATGCTGTAATTGTTGTTTTAGATTCTACTAAAAATCCCTATAGCCAAGTTAATATAACGATTATCGGAAATTTAGTAGCTAGAAAAATACCTGTATTAATCGTTGGAAATAAGATAGATTTAAGAAAAAGCGATTTAAAGAGAGTTGAAGCGGCATTTCCAGAATATGAAGTAGTTGGAATTTCAGCGAAATACGGCAAGAACATGGAAGAATTTTACGAATCTCTTTTTAGATTGGCAAAAAAAGCTTAAAAATAAATCTAAAAGTTAAATTCGAAAAAAGAAGATGGTGAAGAAAAAAAATAAAAAAGTAAAAGGCTTAACAATCCAGTTTATACCCTTCGCTGAAATAGAAAATTTAGAAAGTGGAGAAAGGATCAGAAAAATATTGGATATAATCTTGGGAAATAAGATAATTATTCTGCAAGGAAAATTGCTACCTGAAGAAGAAACCAGATTAATAGAAGATACCATGGCAATGGTTGGACATGTCAAAAATTTTAAAGGAATCGAGCTTGCAGTCTTAAATCCTAGTCTTGATGATAAAGGGTTTTTTGAAAAAATGAAGCATAATCTTGCTCGTGTTTTGGGAGCTCAAGAAGCAATAACAATAATTGGACCTGCTTCTATTGTAAGAGAAATGAAAAGAAATCCAAAAAAAGTGGAAATACTAATGAACAAATAACAAAGCATAGAATTCTGAAAAAATAATTTAAAGAGAGAATAAAGAGATACAGCAGGAAAATTTATATATGTTCATTCCTTGAATCATTTAATTATATTTTTGTATTTGATATAAAAGATGAAAAATTGAAAATGCCGCACCAATGTGTTCATTGTGGAAAGATGTATGAAGATGCAGCTTCTGAATTGCTAAAGGGATGCAGTTGTGGAAGCCACTTTTTCTTTTTTGTTAAAGAAAAACAATTAGAAGAGCTTAAAAAGAAAACTATTGAATTAGATGAGGTAAATAAAAAACAAGTAGAGAAAGATATCAGAGAAATGATTGGACTGGAAGAAGAAAAAGAAATTCCAGTTATCTTGGATTTAGAATCGATAAGAACTGCCGGTCCCGGAAAATTTGAAATAGATTTAGTTAATTTATTTTTAAAAAACCGCCCACTCATATACAAATTAGAAGAAGGAAAGTATATTATAGATTTAGCTTCAACATTAAAAGCGAGTACAGATGTGATAAAAAAGAAAACCAAAAAAAAATGAGATAAAGATGGAAAAAATAAAAGAGGTTCTTAAAAAAGAAAGAGAGCTTATTAAGCTTGAAGAAAAAGAGAAAGAGAAAATAAACAAAGAAACTGAAAAATTTGTTCGAGAATTAGAGAAAGAAATAAAAAATAAGAAAATTAAAGCAGATGTTTTTATAGGAGGTAGTTTGGCTAAAGACACTTTAATAAAGAAAGATAAGTATGATATTGATATTTTCGTCAGATTTGATGAAAGTTACGATGATAAAAAAATCTCTGACATTCTTGGAAAAATTTTAAAAAAAGCAAAAAGAATCCCTGGCTCAAGAAACTACTTTCAAATCGAAAAGGACAAAATTATCTTCGAGGTAATTCCTGTTCTAAAAATAAATAAGCCTGAAGAAGCAAAGAATATCACGGACCTAAGTTATTTTCATGTCAATTATATAAAAAATAAAATAAAGAAGAATAAAAAATTGGCAGACGAAATAAAATTGGCTAAGAGTTTTTGTTATGCTCAAAACTGCTATGGCGCTGAATCTTATATAAAAGGATTTTCTGGTTATGCTCTAGAATTATTAGTTAGCTATTATGGCAGTTTCTTGAAATTTATTAAGGCTGTAAAAGATAAAAAACAGGTGATTATCGATCCCTCAAAATTTTACAAAAATAAAAAAGAAGTAATGTTGGAATTAAATGAAGCAAAATTACAAAGCCCAATAATTTTTATAGACCCAACATTTAGAGAAAGAAACGCCTTGGCTGCTCTATCTTACGAAACTTTTAAAAAATTTCAAGAAGCATGCAAAGATTTTTTAAAAAATCCCTCTCTTAAGTTTTTTAAAAAACAAGAGTTAGAAAAACAACTAAGAAAAAAACATAAAAATTTGATAATTGTAATGGCCAAAACAAATAGGCAAAAAGGGGATATTGCCGGAAGCAAGTTAAAAAAGTTTTACGAATTTCTTTGTTGTAAGGCTAAGAAATATTTCGAAATAAAGGTAAAAGAGTTTGAATATATAGAAAATAAAAACATCGGGAAAATTTATCTGTCTTTAAAAAAAAGAAAGAAGATTATTCTTTCTGGACCTCCAATAACAGCAGTAGAACATCTTGCAAGATTTAAAAAGAAACATGAAAATTGCTTTATAAGGAATAAAAGAGCTTATGCTACAGAAAAAGAAATAAGTTTTAATGAATTTTTAAAAAGATTAAGAAAAGAAGAAGCTATTAAGGAAATGGGAATAACTAATATAAAATTAATTAGATAATCTATAAAAATAAAAAGGAAATTTTATTTGTTTTTCCAAGCCTGCTCAAACATATAAGCAAGAGAATTCCCAAAAAAGTTTGAGTTTATCCAGAGAGCAAGCTCATCTTCATTAGAATTTGAAAGTGTAAAAAGAACTTGCTCTTTATCTACAATGAAAAATTTAGCATTAATATCAATTTTTTGAGCATTAATTTTAAATTTGTTATTTATTTTTTTAATTTCTTTTTCATCTCCAGATAAAGCTATTTTTGTATTTACTTTTTTTCTATTCAAATTTGAAAAAAGAGACGAGAAGAGTCTTGATTTTTCATTTACTTCTTCTGCCGTGGTACATATAATAACTTCCTTTTTAGCCCCTTCAAGAAGTTCTCTTAAGTGATTAAATACATTTGTCTTTCCTTTTATAGCCCCACTTAAATTTTGATGCTTGATTGGTTCTATTCCATTATTATAAAGTTCTTGAAGTTCTGCATATTCTCTTGTTTCTTTTAAATTAGAAAGAAGTTCAAGATTCTCTTTTGCTCTTCTTAAAGTATCTGTTTTAAGTTTTTCTATAACTGTTGTCGGCTTAACAGCCATGTATTTAACTGGTTTTCCAACCTTAATTATTGCAAATCCTCTTTTCTCTAAACTTTCGAGAACATCATAAGTTCTACTTCTTGGAACTCCGCTCAATTCTGCAATTTCTCCTGCTGAAGCTACTCCTTGGCTCAGTAAAGCCAACCATACTTTAGTTTCGTAAATGTTCAAGTTAAAATATTCCTTTATTTTTTTAACAAGCTCTTGTTTAATCATCATCTTTCCTCCTCTGAATAGAGTATTCTGTATTTTCGAGTTTTTTTAAAACATTATATAGATAGTTTACATCCCCCTTGTAATCAAGAAGTTTAAATCTCAAAATTTCTGGTTCGAAACTATTGTGTGAAGAAATAGTTATATTTTCTTCAAGAATTTCTGACAATTTAGCTATGTCAGAAGGAATGGAAATTGACCCTGTTTTTTTCTTTACCCTTAACTCTAAATCTTCAGATAAGAAAGGGTGGTCTCTTACAAGTTCCTTCGCAGATTTTAGTTTCCCTTCACAAACGAGATTTATAAATTCAAAATATATTCTATCTTCCATTTTAATTTTTACTACTTATCTTAAAGAAAAAACCTTTATAAATCTTTCTATTTTGTTATTACTAAATAATTAATACAATAAAAAGGTTTAAATACTCTAATTTCCGTTGAAAAACGAGAAAAAATGAACTATCTTAAAATTTTATCTTATATTTTGGTATTTTTAATAGGATTTATAAGCTGTGCGTTTCTTTCTTTTTCAAAAATAGAGATTCCCCTTGGTTTTAATTTTTCTTCAGAACTAGAAACTCCGGGGGACTGGATAAAAGATAGCCAGATACATATTTATGAAAATGCAATTGTTATTGATGTAGAAAATGCTTCTCTCGGCAGATACGCGGCTACAGGAAGTATGAAACCTGTTTTAGATGAAAATAGCAATGGAATAAGAATTAAGCCAAAATCTGAGAAAGATATAAAAGTAGGAGATATTGTTACATTTGAACAAAATGACATAATGATCATTCATAGAGTTGTGGAAATAAGAGAAGATGAGGAAGGAGTTTATTTTATAACAAAAGGAGACAATAATAATATTGTAGATGGAAAAATAAGATTTAAAGATATCAAATATGTTACAATAGGTGTTCTTTGGTAAATAGGCTTCAAAGCTGTAAAATCCAGCTTAAGAGCATACCTGCAAAAATTCCTGCGGTTAAAAAGGGCATTGCTGGATAAAATTTTCCTTTTTTTGATTTTGTAAACAGGATAAATAATGAGAGGGTTGCTCCAAAAGTTATTAACAAAGCTGAAGCCAATCCAAAACTTCTAAGGAAAATTCCCGAAGCAACTATTGGAAAAACAATATCTCCTCCTCCAAGAATAGCTAAACTTACCCTAATCCTTTTTTTCTTCAAGACTTTTTCAGGAATTTTATTTTTGTACTTCTGTCTTAATAATTTGATTTTGTCTCTTTCTTTTTTGCCTAAATAAGGGACAAAAAAACCTGCAAAAATTTTGAGCTGATTGATTTGAAATTTCGCCATCTTTTGCATGAATCCAGAATGCCAAACAGCATAAATGTCATATATGGAAATGAATAAAAGAAGAAGAATTATTGTCCAGATATTTAAAATAGGAACGAAAACAGCAGCCATTCCAGGATAAATCAAAAGTTCAGTAAGATTATGCACAAATAGATTTTGTTTAAAAATTTTTAAAAAGGCTAAAGGAAAAGCAATTAAAATTGCAACAATAGATGCAAAAGGAATCTTAAAACAAAAGAGTAAACTGTTAAAAGTTATGCCGAGAGCTAAAATAACAACTGTAAAGAACCATAATTTTAAAAAAAGTATGGCCCTTATTTTACTTAATAAGAAAATTAAAGATATTGCTATTGCAAATGCTATTATTATTGATACTATAGAAGTTTCTGGCTTTACTTCTGGGGGCTCCATTCCATAAGGCAATCCTCTTTCTTCAGAAAGATAAGACTTTACAACAGCTAACCCAATCAACTGCGTTATTAAAAACATAATTAAAAGAATAATCGTTATCTTCCAAGTATGTTTCATTGTTCCTCCTTTATCTATTCGATTATATGTAGAAAAGATGGTTTTTAAATATACTGGAAATAGTTGTTGCAATTTTGTCCTCCCTCAAAACAAAAAATTTATATATTTCTTTTTTTAAAGATATAAGAAAAAGAGGAAAATTCAAATGAAAAAATCTCAGGCAAACATTATAACAGTAGTTTTACTAATTATGATTGCTTTAATATCCGTTATTATAGTTTGGAATGTCGTTAGACCTTTAATCAAAAAATCTGTAAGTAAAATAGGGACAGAAGCTTTTACTGTTTCTTTAGAAATTAAAAATGTTGAATTATTCGTTGATGGAGGAGCAAAAATAACAGTAAAAAGAAAGAGAAGACGGTTATGAAATGCCTGATGAATTAGAAACCAAAATTTATGATTTTTCTATTACTGATTATCCTGGGCTTTATAATATAGAAAAAGTTTCTCTTGCTCCTATGCTCGGCTCTTCTACAGGGATTATTGTCTCTGAACCTGAGTCGGCTTTAAAAAAAGATTCAGAAGGGAAGAGAATTTTATATCCTCCTCAAGATAATAGTATGGTAAGCTGGTGGAAGTTTGACGGAAATGCGAGAGATAGTGTAGGAGGAAATGATGGAATTCTTGAAGGAAATATCGAAATTGAAAATGGAGAATTAGTTCTAGGAGCAGGTAAAAGTTTTGTCAATATTTCTCTCTTTGAAAGTAAAATTCCTACAGAGAAGATTAGCATTTCTATCTGGGCTAAACCGCAACCCATTGGAAATTATGACTTATTTTCTCTAGAACCTATTGGCAATGATAGAGTTACAGTTCATCTTCCTTGGTTAGATGAAAATATAGGATATCAAATTATTTGGCAATTTGGTAATCCAACGACTAGCTCTGTAAGTGTAGATTACAATAATGGATGGACCAATATATGGGACCATTTTGTTTTTACTGCTGATGAAAATGAGCGGATTTTAAAAATATATGTGAACGGTGTAGAAATAGGAAGAAGAGAAGGAGCCAGTTCTTTTTTTTCAGGCACTAGCGAGAGAGACTGGCTTATTGGTGGAAGACCGGGCTCCTCTTTCGAAGGAAGGATTGATAATGTTATGGTCTTCAATAAAGTTCTCTCAGATAAAGAAATATTGGCTATTTACAACAATCAGAAAAAAGAATAAAATTAAAAAACTTTATAAACTCTCTTTAAATAATCTGAATATCAAGATAAAATCTGAAAGGAGGGAAAAATGGTTTCAGTTGATGAAGAAAAATGTATAGGATGTGGAAGTTGTGGCGCTGTATGTCCTGAAGTCTTTGAATTAAAAGAAGGGAAATCCTATGTTAAAGCGGGACAAGAAAAATCCACCCTTCCATGCGTAAAAGAAGCTGAAGAATCTTGCCCTGTTCAAGCTATAAAGCTTGACTAAGAATACAATTTTTAGTTCTAATTGCCGAAAGTTTTAAAAACATATATGAATATTCTTTCATATGAAAAAATCTACATATCATATATTCTTCAGCAAACTTTCTAATCCCTTAAGAATAGATATAATTTCAATTTTGAAAAAAAGCCCTAAACCTGCGACTGCTATCTCTAAAGAATTAAAAACAGAACAAAGTAAGGTTAGTCATGCATTGAAGGAATTAAGAGACTGCAATATAATTAAATTCGAAAAAAAAGGTAAACAAAGGATATATAGTTTAAGCAAAACAATTATTCCTATTTTGAATCTAATTGATTGCCATGCTAAAAATTGTATTAAATGTAAAGGATGCAAAAATGAAAAATAAAAACAAAAAAATAAAATTAAAAGAAAATATGGAGGTTATTGAAAAATTTTAAGATGATATATTTAGACAATGCTGCAACAACAAAGGTTGATAAAAGAGTTTTATCAGTTATGAAACAGTATTTTACTAAAAAATATGGAAATGCGTCTTCTCAACATTTATTTGGGCAAGAAGTAAAAAAAGATTTAGAAGAATCTCGAAGCATTATTGCAAAGTCTATTGGTGCAAGAAGTGAAGAAATTATTTTTACATCAGGAGGAACAGAAAGCAACAATCTAGCATTGAAAGGGCTTTTTTTCGCAAATAAAGATAAAAAAAGGCATATCATTACGACAAAAATTGAGCATGATTGTGTTTTAAATTCTTGCAAATGGCTTGAAAAACAAGGAGTTAAAGTAACTTATCTTAATGTAGATAGAGAAGGGTTTGTAAATTTAGATGAACTAAAAAAGGCAATAACTAAAGATACGCTCTTGGTCAGTATTATTCACGGAAATAATGAAATAGGAACAATTCAAAATCTTGAAGCAATTGGAAAGATCTGCAAGGAAAATGATATTTTATTTCATACTGATGCTTGTCAGTCTTATACTAAAGTTCCGATTAATGTCAAAAAACAAAATTTAGATTTAGTTACTCTTAATGCGCATAAAATTCACGGACCTAAAGGTGTAGGGGCACTATATATTAGAAATGGAATAAAAATCGTTCCTTTAGCTCACGGCGGAGGTCATGAAAGAAACATTAGAAGCGGAACTGAAAATGTTGCGGGAATTGTAGGTTTTGCAAAAGCTGTTGAGTTGGCAAAAAATAAACATATAAAACACATGGAAAAATTAAGAGACAGACTAATAAAAGGTATTTTAAAAATTGAAAACACAAAATTAAACGGACCTATTGGAAAAAGAAGGTTATGCAACAATGTAAATATCTGCTTTAATGACATAGAGGGAGAAGCTATTGTAGGTTATTTAGACTCAAAAGGAATATATGTTTCGACTGGTAGCGCATGTTCGAGTCATACATTAGAGCCGAGCCACGTTCTTCTTGCCCTTGGTCTATCGGCATTAGAAGCAAATAGCTCAATAAGATTAAGTCTTAGCAGAGAAAATACTAAAGAAGAAATAGACAAAGTTTTAGAAGTCTTGCCAAAAATAGTTAAAAAACTAAGGAAGATAAGTCCATTCAAATGATTAAAATGAAAATAGAACTAATACAGATATATAATAAACCATATTACAGAATAACTTATGGAGAAAAAACAGAGAATGCTTTTGGTTTTGAACAAGTCAAAAAGTATGTAACAATTGCAAAACAAAATGATGAAAAAATCGAGCTTGTCGATTTAGTTTTAAAAGAGCATAGCAAATTAGTTGCCCTATTAAAGTCAAATAAAATCCAAAAGAAAAAATCAAAATGAAAAAAGAAGAAAAAATAAACAAGAAAATGAGTTTCATTGAAATAATGCATAGATATCCTGAAGCAATGGAGATATTGACAAAAAAAGGAATGCATTGTGTTGGTTGTCCAATGGCAATGCAAGAAACTCTTGAACAAGGATGTTTAACTCATGGTCTTAACCCAAATAAACTTGTTAAAGAAATTAACGAGTTATTAAAAACAAAGTCCAAAAGAGCTAAAAGAAATTGAAGCTTATAATAAATATTTTTAAAGGAAAAAATGGCAAAAAAATTCTCCATGTATAATAAAAAAGTTATGAAACATTTTTTAAATCCAAAATATGCAAGAAAAATGAAAAATCCGGACGTTGTCGGAAGAATAAGAAATGCGTATTGCGGGGATATAATGGAAATTTATCTAAAGATTGAAAAAGGAAAGATTAAAGATATAAGCTTTCAAACACTTGGTTGTGCTGCTGCAATAGCTTCTTCAGACGTGTTGTGTAAACTATCAAAAGGAAAAACTTTAGAACAAGCTAAAAAAATAGACAAAAAGAAGATATTGAAGAAATTAGGCAACTTACCTCCGATAAAGATACATTGTTCTGTTTTAGGAGAAGAAACTTTAAAAAAAGCAATTGAAGAATATGAGAAAAAGATAAAAAAAAGAAAGATGAGAAGCAAAAAGTAAAATCGAAAAAAGCTAAAAGAAAATAATAAAAATCCGCATATAAATAAACATAAAAAATATATTTCAGAATTTTATAATAAGAGAATAAATTTTTCTGAAAAATTATGATGGAAAATAAAAAACAAAAATTTCTAAACAAATTTGAAAAAAAAGTCTTATCAACTATAAAAGATTACGGGTTAATAAAAAAGAAAGACAAAGTTCTAGTTGCAGTTTCGGGAGGAAAAGACTCTACAACCATCTTATACCTTCTAAAAAAATTTGGTTATAAAGTAAGTGCCCTACATTTAAATCTTGGCCTCGGAGATTATAGTGAGAAATGTTTAATCAATCTTAAGAAAATGTGTGAAGAATGGAAAGTTAAACTGCATGTTCTTGATATGAAAAAAGAATTTGGAATGGGAATGTGTAGTATAAGATGTAAAGTCCAACAAAAGTTGAAAGCCAGTAATTGTATGGTGTGCGGTATAGTTAAAAAATGGTTGCTAAATCGTGAAGCGCGGAAATTAAAGGTCGACAAAATAGTTACGGGCCATAATTTAGATGATGAGGCGCAAACAGTTATAATGAACTTTCTGCAAGGAAATTTGATGTTGGGTGCGAATTCTGGACCTCAAACAGGCAGTATTCGTGATGAAAAGTTTGTTCCACGAATCAAGCCTCTTTATTTTGTATCAGAGGATGACATAAGAAAATACAGTAAGATGAAGAATTTCCCCGTCGTTTATGAACCCTGCCCTTGCACTATTTCTTCTTTAAGAATAAAGACAAGAACATTTATGAACAGTAAAGATGAAAATATTAAATTAAGAATAGTAAAAAATTTTTTAAAAATGATTCCAAAGTTAAGAGAACATCTTTATAAAGAGAAACTTGTTTACTGCAAAATATGCAGGGAGCCAAGCAGAAATGAAGTCTGTAAAAAATGTTCTCTTTTGAATTTAAAGATATAAGAGAAAAGTAATAAAGTTTCTTAAAAGAAAATTAAAAATGAAATTTTCAAAACAAGAATTAGGGGATTTGTTTACTGCGTGGCTAATAATCTCTTTGGCTTTTGCTATATTGTTTTCTGGAGGAATTTCTATGTCTCTAAATTTATTTATTATTTCTTTTATAATTTCTATCTTTACAGTAGGAGTCAGTTTTTTATTGCATGAATTGGCTCATAAATACGTTGCTCAGAAATATAGTTTATGGGCCGAATTTAGAGCTTTTTATGAAATGCTGTTCCTTGCTTTACTATTATCATTTTTTGGCTTTATTATAGCTACCCCCGGTGCTGTAGTAATTAAAGGTTGGATAGATAAAAAGAAAAACGGAAAGATTTCTTTAGCAGGTCCGTTAACTAATATACTCCTAACTTTAATATTTTTTATTCTCATTATGGTTTTTAAAATCTCAGGAATATTCGGAATTTTTTTAAAATACGGAATAACAATAAATTCTCTTCTAGCATTATTTAATATGGTTCCACTTGCGCCATTCGACGGAAAAAAAGTTTATGAATGGAATAAAATGGTTTATATTTTTACAACAGTTTTTGCTTTATTGTTATTTTTATCGGCACTTGCATTTTGGAAATAAATTAATTATATTTTGAACTTATTTACAATCCATATTTTCTTAAACAATAATTATTTTAAATTTAAAAAATGCGTTAATTTATGGTAGAAGTAGGAAGACTAAGTGCTTCTAAATTGACAACCTTCTTTGGCTGTCCAATGGCTTATTATTTAAAATATGTGAAACATGAGTGGATCCCACAAAATATCAGACTTTTATTTGGAAAATCTATCCATTATATGTTAGATAGATTTTATGAAGTTAGTTACAAAAGTGCAGAAAGTTTTTCCAATTTTTGGAAATATTATTGGTCTGGAATTATTTCTGGAAAATTTTTAGAAGGAAAAGATAAAGAAAGATTAAAGATTTTAGAATATCCCTTTATGGGGAGAAATAAAAGTGGGAAAAAGACCGAGAAAGTTTTAGTCGTTGGAAATCATGTAAAATTTAATCCTATTAAGAAAAACAAAAAAGGAGTATATGAAGAAGATCCTGTAGGAGAATTTTTTAACTATATGAGAATAGGAGAGGATATATTAAAAAGGTTTTATAAAAGGCATATCAATAAAGAACCACCGATTGAAAGAGAAAAAAGATATTACATAAATTTGTTTGGTCATCCATTTGTCGCAATTTTAGATAGAGTGGATAAGATTAATGGAGAATATTATTTAACTGATTACAAAACAGATAAGTTCTGTCCGCTAAAAGATTCGTTCATCCTCCATAGACATCCTCAGTTTACTGTTTATAGTGCTGTGTTCAGAGAAGTTTTTAAAGACTTATTTGGCAAAGTTGTTGAAAAGAATATTCTTTATTATCATTTAAGAACAGGAAATGTATTAAAAACAAAAAGAAATCAAATTGATTATGATTATGTGAAAGCCCTAATGGATACTGCCCAAAGGAGAATAGAAAACAACGAATTTGTTCCTTTTTATGGTTTTCATTGCAAAGATTGTGATTGGAAAGTTCCTTGTGAAAAATATTCTGTATTTTATGATGGGCCAAGAATAGATTTAGAAAATAGAATTCTTGAAGCTGATCCATTTTTATTATGGCACAATCCAGAAGAAAGAAAAATATGGCTTGAAATGGCAGAAGAAAGATAATAGAAACACTTTTAAATCTCTTATTTCTACTTTTCATATTTATTATTGCTTTAAAAAGAAGAAAAGTAAAATGGCAGTAAATAATGATAAAGCGATTGAAATATCAAGTAACGAATTTGAAGACACAATTAATTCTAAAGAAGTTGTCATTGTTGATTTTTATGCAGAATGGTGTATGCCGTGTTTAATGTTGGCGCCTATTTTTGAAGAATTGGCAGAAAAATTTAAGGATATTAAGTTTGCAAGAATCAATGTTGACGAAAATAAAGAGCTAGCAAATAAATTTAATATTTCTTCTATTCCCTGTTTAGTTGTATTTAAGCAAGGAAAAGAAGTAGAAAGGATTCTAGGAGCTTTGCCAGCAGAAATTTTAGAGGAGAAATTAATGAAGTATTCTAAATAAAAAAATAAGAACAGGAAAAAACGAGTCTTTTGAAAATTAGTTTAACAAATTTAATAGTTAGGAAATATTAAATCCCAAAATTTAAATTAAAAAGTTTTTTAAACTAAATACTGCTTGTAGATTTAAGGCTCCATAGCTCAGCCTGGTTAGAGCACTGGCCTTTTACATTTACACAATCTTCAATAAAGATTGTATAAAATAGACGAGCTAATATTGTTAATTAAAGAAAAATACCTTAAAATAGAGTGAAGAAAGCCAGGTGTCGGGGGTTCAAATCCCCCTGGGGCCATTTTTGGGTAATGCATTTTAACCAAAAGATTTATAAACGTTGCTTTAATTCATTTTTAGTATTGCAGAGTTGTTAAAGACAATTCTGCAAAATTTAAATATGTTTAAATCCTGCTTATTTTAAAATGCACATCTTACAGCCGAAACACTCTAAACTAAAACAAGAGGAGGCAAATAAGTTACTTGAAAAATACAACATTTCTTTGTCTCAGCTGCCAAAAATAAAAATCAATGACCCTGCTTTGCCAGAAAATTGTGAAATTGGAGATATTGTTAAGATAGAAAGGAAAAGTGACGGAAAGACAATAGAATACTTTAGAGTGGTTGTAGCTTAAAAAAATAAAAATATTTAAAAATGGAAAATTTAGAATCCCAACATTTAGATAAAATGGATAAAAAGGTGCAAAGAAAACATTTGCTTGTAAAAAAGTATCTTCAAGAGCACAGTTTAGTTGAATCAAATATCACTTCTTTTAATGATTTTATTGAAGAAAGAATGCAACAAATTGTTAATGAGTTAAATGATTCTTTAGAGAAAGAAGATGTTGAAATTAAATTAGGAAGAATAAGAGTAGAGAAGCCAAACATAATCGAAGCTGATGGTAGTCAAAAGTTAATAACCCCTGCAGAAGCTATGCTTAGAAACCTTACTTATTCTGCACCTGTCTATCTTGAAATAACAGTTAAACAAGAAGGACAAATAGAAAGTCATGACGTAGAAATTGGGAGAATCCCTGTTATTGTCAAAAGTAAAGTGTGTAATACTTATGGAATGTCAAAAGAAGAACTTGAAAAAAACTACATAGACCCTCTTGACCCAGGAGGATATTTTATTATTAATGGAAATGAGAGAGTAATTGTTATGACAGAAGATTTGGCTGCTAACCAACCGTTTATAGAAAAATCGAGAGGAAAATTAATGCTAAGGTTGTTCTCGCAAAGAGGAAGTTACAGGATACCTCTTTCTATATCTGAGACAAATGAAGGAATACTTGAAATTAGTTTTTCAAGATTCAGGAATATTCCTGCCATGATTATGCTAAAGGCTTTAGGATTAACCAGAGAAGATAAGATATCCGAATTGATAGGGAAAGAAACGGATAGTTTAATTGTTAATTTATATGAATATGCAACCATCAAAACACCTGAAGAAGCAATGATGAAAATCGCCGAAATAACAGCTTTACAAGGAACAAAAAAAGAGATACTCGATAGAATTAAACAAAGAATTGACTCTTACTTCTTACCTCACATAGGATTAACCAAAGAATATAGGAAAGAAAAAGCAACTAGCTTATGTAAGTTTATAAAGCAATTTTTAATAGCTAAAGAGAATCCTGAAGTCTTGACAGACAAAGACCACTATGCAAATAAAAGAGTCAGATTGAGTGGTGATTTATTAGCTGACCTATTTAGAGTTAATCTAAATATTTTGGTAAGAGACATACAACATAGTTTACAAAAAATTTCCAAAAGAAAAAAGTTTTACAGTATAAAAACAATAGCAAAATCCACTTTATTCAGCCACAGAATTGAATCGGCTATAGCAACAGGAAACTGGATTGGAGAGAGGACAGGAGTAACACAAAATATGGACAAAACTAATTATCTTGCTATTCTTTCACAATTGCAAAGAGTTTCTTCTATGTTGCCTGGAGAGCAAGAAAATTTTCTTGCTAGAACATTACATCCAACACATTATGGAAGATTTTGTCCCGTCGAAACACCAGAAGGAACAGAAATTGGTCTAAGAAAGAACTTGGCAATTTTGTCTAAAATTTCCACAGCTGTTTCATTAGATGAAGACAAATTTTTGAGTATTTTACAAGAATTAGGGATGGATAAAGAAAAAGGCAAGATAGATATATTTTACAATGGAAGATTCATAGGACATGTAGATGAGCATGAGAAATTTATTTCGCAGTTGAGAGAAAAAAGAAGGCATGGAGAATTGCCCATAGAAACAAGTATCAGATATGATAAATACCTCAATACAATATCAATTTCAACTGAAATAGGAAGGGTTTTAAGACCATTAATTATAGTCGATAATGGGGTCCCCAGACTAAAAGATGAGCATCTTGTTCTAATAGAGGAAGAAAAAATGAAGTGGGATGATTTATTGAGGCAAGGAATTATAGAATACTTAGACGCTGCAGAAGAGGAAAATGCGTTAGTTGCACTAAGCAAAGAAGAATTAAAACCAGAACATACACACTTAGAAATAGATAGTATTGATTTGTTCGGATTAGTTACAAGTCTTGTTCCTTATGCAAATCACGACCAAAGTTCAAGATTAAATAGAGGAAGTAAAACACAAAAACAGGCTCTCGGTCTTTATTCTGCTAATTATTTATGTAGAGTAGATAGCGATGTAAGCATCTTACATTATCCTCAAAAACCGATAGTAAGGAGTTTTGTTTATGACACTTTAAATATTTATCCGGCTGGACAAAATTTAGTAGTGGCTGTAATGACTTATGAAGGTTATAATACAGAAGATGCTATTATCTTAAATAAAGGGAGTGTCGATAGAGGGCTTGGCAGAAGTACTTACTTTAGACCTTATACAACAACAGAATTACATTATGCTGGTGGATTATCAGATGAAATTTGCATTCCTGATAAAGATACTGTCGGTTACAGAACAGAAGAAAGCTATCGTTTTTTAGAAGATGATGGGATAGTTTACCCTGAAGCAAAATTGAATGAAGGAGAAGTAGTTACAGGAAAAGTTTCTCCTCCAAAATTTTTATCTGAAGCAAGAGAAATAACTATTAGAACAAAAAAAGAATCAAGTTCTGTGATAAAGCAAGAAGAAAAAGCAACTATTGATGCAGTATTCATAACAACAGATTTTGAAGGAAACAAAATAGTGCAAGTGAGAACGAGAGATGAAAGAATTCCTGAGCTTGGAGATAAGTTCTCTACCTCCCATGGACAAAAAGGAGTTGTCGGCTTACTTGTTGAAGAAAATGACATGCCATTCACTTCAAGAGGAGTAAAACCTGACTTAATTTTTAATCCCCACGGAATTCCTTCAAGAATGACAGTTGGCTATCTGTTAGAATTATTAGCTGGAAAAGTTGGATGCTTAGCTGGCAGGGTAGTAGATGGAACAGCATTTTCGGGAGAAAGTAAGGAAGATTTAGAGAAAGAATTGGAAAAATTAGGCTTTAGATATGATGGAAAAGAAACATTGTATAATGGAATAACTGGAAAGATGATGAAAGTTAAGATTTACATTGGAAATATGTATTATCTTAAACTGAAATATATGGTTGCAAATAAAATGCATGCGAGAGCTTCAGGAAAAGTCACTCTTCTCACAAGGCAACCCATAGAAGGAAGAGCTGTTGGAGGTGCTCTCAGATTAGGAGAAATGGAGCAACAAGCATTAGTAGCTCACGGTTCTGCTCTTTTACTTAAAGAAAGATACGATTCTGATAAAGTTATTGTACACATATGTGCAAAATGTGGAGCTATTGCTATTAATGATACAATTCATAACAAACTATTTTGTCCTGCTTGTAATAGTCAAGAAATAGAGTCAGTCGAAATGTCATATGCTTTCAAGTTGTTGGTGGAAGAACTTCAAGGCCTCCATATCATGACACATTTTGAATTAAAAAACAAATATGAATAAAATCAAATGCCAGAAATAATAAGAAAACAGGTTAAAAGTTTGAAATTTAGTTTACTTAGTCCGGAAAAGATTAAAAAAATTTCTGCAGCTAAAATTGTCACTCCTGAACTCTATGATGTTGACGGATATCCTGTTGATGGGGGTTTAATGGATTTAAGATTGGGAGCTATAGATCCAGGAGTAAGATGCAGAACCTGTGGAGGAAGATTGAAAGAGTGTTTAGGCCATCCTGGTTCCATAGAATTAGCGAGACCTGTCTTACATGTTAAGTATGTTCCACTTATAGAAATGTTCTTAAGATGTTTTTGTAAAAACTGTGGAAAAATTTTGTTGAAAGAGAAGGATATAAGTAAGCATAATATTGCAAAGAGAATCAAAAAAAGCAAAGATGTTAAAAAATGCCCTCATTGCAATACAACACAGGAAAAAATTAAGTTAAGTAAGCCAACAACTTTTTACATGGGAAAGAGTAGAATTTTCCCTACTGAAATCAGAGACTTTCTTGTGAAAATACCTGACGAGCAAGTCAAGTTAGTAGGAGTTAATCCGAAAACATGCAGGCCAGAATGGGCTGTTTTAACCTTATTGTTAGTCCCGCCCGTTACTGTTAGACCAAGCATCACCTTAGAAAGTGGAGAGAGAAGTGAAGATGCCTTAACTCACAAATTATCGGACATAATAAGGGCCAACCAAAGATTGTGGGAGAATTTAAATGCGGGTGCTCCAAAAGTAATTATAGATGATTTATGGGATTTATTGCAATATCATGTCACAACTTTTTTTGATAATACAATAACAAGAATTCCTCCTGCAAGACATAGAAGTGGACAGCCATTAAAAACAATAACCGAAAGAATTAAAGGCAAAGAAGGAAGAATAAGACATAATCTCGCTGGAAAAAGAGTTAATTTTTCTTCAAGATCTGTTATTTCTCCAGATCCTTTCATACACCTAAATGAAATTGGAGTTCCCCTTGAAGTAGCCAAAGTAATTACTGTCAAAGAAACGGTTAATAGTTTAAATATAGAGAGAATGAAAAAATTAATTTTAAAAAAAGATTATCCTGCAGCAAATTATGTAATAAGACCTGACGGAAAAAGAAAAAGGATAACAGAAGATTTGAAAGAAGAAATTGTTAAAGAGCTACAACCGGGTTATATTGTAGAAAGACATTTGCAAGACGGAGATGTTGTTCTCTTTAATAGACAGCCATCTTTGCATAGGCCAAGTTTAATGGCACATTTTGTTAGAGTGTTCCCCTACAAAACTTTCAGGTTACACCCTGCAACTACTTTCCCATATAATGCTGACTTCGACGGTGATGAGATGAATATACACGGTCCACAAACAGAAGAAGCGAGAAGTGAAGCAAAGGTCTTATTAGATGTAAAACAAAATTTAATATCTCCAAAAAATAATGCAAATCTTTTAGGTTGCATAGCAGACGCCATAACTGGAAATTATTTATTAAGTGCTACTAAGATAGGTAAAGAAGAAGCATCGCAAGTATTATATGAATCGGGGATAGAAAGCGAATTTGGAAAGAAAATTATTGAAGGAGAAGAAATCTTTTCTGAAACTTTACCAAAAATAACTTTCTCGATAAAAACTAAAGCATGCTTAGGAGAAGATTGCCCATATTACAAAAATTGTAAAAAGGAGAAATGTCCTAATAATGCCTATCTCAGTATTAAAGAAGGAAAATTTTTATCTGGAGTAATAGATAAGAATACCTTTGGAGTAGAGGACGGACTTTTAATTAAACAATTGGATAAAATAGCAGGGAGAGAGGAAACTCTTGAAACAATAAGAAAAGTGTTTACACTAGGTACAACATATTTATCAAGAACCGGATTTACAATCTCCTTAAGAGATTTAAATGTAAACGAAAAAACAAAAGAAGAAACAGAAAAGATAATTAAAGAAGCGGAAGAAAAAACCAATAAGATTATTGAAGCGTACTATAATGGAAGTTTAGAACCTATTCCTGGAAAAGATAAAGAGGAGTCAAGAGAAATAAAAATTTTGCAAAGTTTAAATGAAGTAAGAACAAAAATTGGAAAAATTGTTAAAAAAGAATTTCCAAAAGAAAATCCAGTCAATACAATGATTCTTTCTGGAGCTGGAGGCAATATTCTAAATATCACTCAAATAGCTTGTTGTGTAGGGCAACAGGCGTTATGGGCAAAGAGAATTAATCTTGGATACACAAATAGAACATTATCTTTTTTCAAAGAGCATGATTTGTCACCTGTTGCACACGGTTTTATTTATTCGTCATATATGGAAGGTCTAAAGCCATACGAATTTTTCTTCGGAGCTATAACAGGAAGAGACGCTCTTATGGATACTGCACTAAGAACTCCTAAATCTGGATATCTTTATAGAAGATTAGCTAATGCATTACAAGATTTAAAAGTGGAGTATGATGGAACTGTAAGAGACGCTTCGGGCAACATAGTTCAATTTGTTTATGGAGACGATGGTTATGATGTTTCTGGTTTACATAAATTGAAAAAAATTTCCCCTGGAGAGGCTGTAGGGATAGTAACAGCCCAATCTTTTGGTGAACCTTCAACGCAAATGGCATTAAATGTCTTTCATTTTGCAGGTGTCCAAGAAATGCAGATAACTTTAGGACTTCCTAGATTAATAGAAATTTTCGATGCAAGAAAAAAGCCAAGTACTCCTCTGATGGAAATTTATCTTGATCAAGAACACAACAACGAAAAACAGGCAAAGATTATAGCAGAAAAAATTAGGGAAGTCAAGTTGAAGAATATTATTTCGGAAATAAAAATTAGTTTTTCAGAAAAGAAAATTGAAATAATCTTAGATAATAATGCAATTAAAGGAATTCATACTTCTCCTTCTACAATTTCACAAATTTTAAATGAAAAAGGATTCAAAAACAAGTTAAAAAAAGACTCATTAACTATAAATTTAGATAAGCAGGATTTTAAGGCTATCTATAGAATAAAGGAAAAGTTAAAAGAAGTAGTTGTTTCTGGAGTTAAAGGAATTGAACAAGTTTTAGTTGTAAAAAGAGACAAGAATTATGTAATTTTAACTGCAGGCTCAAATTTGCAAGACATTCTTAAAATTAAAGGAGTGAATAAAGAGAAAGTAATAACTAATGACATACACGAAATAGCGAGTGTTTTGGGTATAGAAGCCGCCAGAGAAGCAATAATGAGAGAGGTCAAGAAAGTTATAGAATCGCAAGGTTTGGACATAGATGATAGACATTTAAAATTGATTGCAGACGCAATGACTTCAACAGGAGAGGTAAAAGGTATTACGAGAATGGGAATTATCTCTGATAAAAGAAGTATTCTGGCTAGAGCTTCTTTTGAGACTCCTATAAAACAATTTGTAGGAGCCACAATAAAAGCGTCAAAAGATGAATTAGCTTCAGTTATAGAAAATATAATCTTGAACCAACCAGTTCCTGTTGGAACAGGACTACCAGGACTAATGGTAAAAATTACAGGAAGTCTTGCAAAAAGCAAGAGAAAAGCAGAAGAAAATAAAAGAGAAAAATAGAAAAAATGCTCAGAACAACACTTGATATGAAGTTTATAAGATATTTGAATTTATTTGAAAGAGTGGCAAAAGTGAGAGCCAGACATTGCTTCTGTTACAATTCGACAATAATTTTTCTTGTCCCAAAACAGGAAGTAGCTAAAGCCTTAGGGAATGGAGGAAAAAATATTAAAAAACTATCAGAAATTTTAGAGAAGAAAGTTAAAGTAATAGAAATGCCTTGTGTAAAAGAAGATATAAAAAAATTCATTGAAGCAATAATCTATCCTGTAAAATTTAAGAGTATAGAAGTTAAGGATGATTGTGTTATAATAAGTGCCGGCATGCAAAGCAAAGCGACACTAATCGGAAGAAATAAAACCCGATTAAAAGAAATGAAAAATATTTTAAATGAACATTTTGGAATTAAAGAATTAAAGATTACTTAATTGATGAGATATATTAATTAAAATTAATAACATTTAAAAACTGCTTTTATTATGCTTAAATATTCTAAATAACTAATATGAGAAAATGGGATTGATGAATGCAAGAAAACTTATTAAAAAAAGAAAAAAATTTAGATGGAAAGATAGAGCTTATAAAATTAGAACGCTCAATTTAGATGTGAAAGCAGATCCTTTGGAAGGTTCTTCTCAAGGAAAAGGGATTGTTGTAGAAAAAATCCAAAAAGAAGCCAAACAGCCAAATTCTGCTATGAGAAAATGTTGCAGAGTTCAGCTTATGAAAAATGGTAAACAAGTGACTGCATTTATTCCAGGAAATCTTGCTCAAAAATTTATTGATGAGCATGATGAAGTTATTATTGAAAGAATAGGTGGAAAACAAGGAAGAAGTAAAGGAGATATTCCAGGAGTAAGATTTCAGGTTATCAAAGTAAATGATCAGCCTTTAAAAATGTTAGTTAAAGGCAAGATTGAAAAAGGAAGAAGATAAAATGAACTCTAATTTAAAAAAATTAATTGAAAACTCAAAAAAACGAATTGAAAATTTGCAACAAAATACATCAAGTAGAAAGTTTATTATTCTTCCAGATGACTTTATCAATCTTTTAAATAGCGGCGTTTCTGCTGCTTTTTTAAATGAAGAATATTCAGAAGGAAATGTTACCCGGTATAGACATTACGCAATTTATGAAGGAACAGTAATTCAATCTGATACCGAATATAAAATTAGTAATGAATAAAATGAGTGGAATGAAAATTTTCGATATTTATTCAACAGAAAATGTTAAAGTAGAGGACCCTGGATTAAAACGTTATTTAAACCTAAATGAAAAACTTGTTTTAAGAACAGTTGGGAGAGCGAGGGAAAGATTTGCAAAAGCAAAAGTTAATATTATTGAAAGATTGTCTAATTTGCTTGCTGTTCCAGGACACAGAGGAAAAAAACATAAGATAATAACAGGTCACTCTTCGGGAAAATACAGTAAAAATATAAAGATTGTTTTAAAATGCTTAAAAATTATTGAAGAAAAAACAAAACAGAACCCTATTCAAGTTTTAGTTAAGGCAATAGTGAATGCCGCTCCCAGAGATGAGGTAACAGTAATAGAATATGGGGGAGCGAGATATCCTCAAGCTGTAGACATCTCTCCTTTAAGGAGGCTTAATATTTCCTTGAGAAACATAGTTCATGGAGCTTATGATAAGGCTTTTAATAAAAAAACCAAAATAGAAGAGGCATTAGCTTCTGAAATTATCTTTGCAGCAGAAGGTAAAACAGAAAGTTTCGCTTTACAAAAGAAAAACGAATCAGAAAAACAGGCAGATTCTGCAAGATAAAATTTAAGAATAAATCATTCATAAACATAAATTAAGATGGCATCAGAAGAAGAAAAAATAAAAAAAATTTTGGAATTAATGAAGAAACCAGAAAAAATAAGAAATATAGGAATAGTGGCACATATAGATCATGGCAAGACAACAATGACTGATTCTCTCCTATCGGGAGCTGGAATGATTTCGAGTGATTTAGCTGGAAAACTTCTAGTTATGGATTTTCATGAAGATGAAAAAGAAAGAGGAATAACCATAGACTCTGCTAATGTAAATATGATTCATGAAGTAGAAGGAGAAGATTATCTAATAAATTTAATTGATACCCCTGGTCATGTAGATTTTTCAGGAGAAGTTACAAGAGCCATGAGAGCTACAGATGGTGCTGTCGTCGTTGTATGTGCAGCAGAAGGAATGATGCCTCAAACAGAAACTGTCTTAAAACAAGCTTTAAGAGAAAGGGTCAAGCCAGTTCTTTTTATAAATAAAGTTGATAGACTAATCAAAGAATTAAAGCTGACAGGGGAGCAAATGCAAGAAAGATTTATTAAAATCATAAATAATGTCAACAAATATATTGATTCTATTACTCCTAAGGAATTTAAAGGCAAATGGTTAGTTTCTGTTCAAGATGGAAGCGTCGCTTTTGGTTCTGCTAAAGATAGATGGGCAATAAACTTCAACACTATGAAAAAATTGAATATTAAATTTTCTGATGTGGTAAAAGCCTACGAAGAAGACAAAGTAGACGAATTGGCTAAAAAAGTTCCTTTACATAAAGCAATTCTAGATATGACAGTTAAACACATACCAAACCCTATTGAAGCTCAATCATACAGAATACCAAAAATATGGAAAGGAGACTTAGAAAGTGAAGAAGGAAGAGCTTTATTGAAGTGTGACCCTTCTGGTCCAGTAATTTTTGTTGTAACCAAAATCGTTGTAGACCCTCAAGCAGGAGAAATCGCTGGAGGAAGGCTTTTTTCAGGAACTATAAGTAAAGGACAAGAATTAAAAATGATTCTTGCAAAAAAACCGGTTAAAGTTCAACAGATAAACCTTTACAAAGGTCCTCAAAGAATTATAGTAGAAAAAGTTCCTGCAGGCAATATTATAGGAATAGCAGGACTAAAGGGGGTTAATGCTGGAGAAACTTTAGCAAGCAAAGAGATAGAACCTTTTGAGAGTATAAAACATATTTTTGAACCAGTCGTCACCGAGAGCATAGAAGCAAAAAAACCTACAGACCTGCCAAAATTAATAGAAGTTTTAAAAACAGTGCAGAAAGAAGACCCTACAGTCAAAGTAGAGATTAATGAAGAAACAGGACAACATCTTTTGTCTGGAATGGGGGAACTGCACTTAGAAGTTATAGCTAATAGAATCAGAACGGAAAAAGGAGTCGATGTTAACGTTTCCCCCCCAATTGTTGTTTATAGAGAAACTGTTACTAAACAAAGTAAAGTGTTTGAAGGGAAATCTCCAAATAAACATAACATCTTCTTTATACAAGTAGAACCACTTGAAGATGCTGTTTATGAAGCAATAAAATCTGGCGAAATTAGTGAAGGTAGAATAAAAAAGAAAAACGAACAGCTATGGAAAAAATTAGAATCTCTCGGAATCTCGACGGATGAAGCACGACAATACAGGGACATATATAAAAACTGCGTCTTGCAAGATAGGACAAGAGGAGAGGTTCATATCGGGGAAGTAATAGAAATGGTGTGCGACGCTTTCGAACAAGTGGTTGACGCAGGCCCTTTAGCAAGAGAACCTTGTTTAAAAATGAAAGTTATGTTGATTGATACTAAGTTACATGAAGACGCTATACATAGAGGTCCTGCTCAAGTTTATCCTGCAGTAAGAGATGCTATAAGAGCTGCCATGCAAGATGCTAAAACAGTTATGTATGAGCCAGTTCAAGTTTTACAAATAGAAGCTCCTATCGAACATATGGGGGAAGTCACTAAACTTGTTCAAAGTAAGAGAGGACAGATGTTAAACGTCGAACAAGAAATCGATCGTGTATCTATGCGTGTAAAAATGCCTGTTGCAGAAATGATTGGACTAGCGGGTGATTTGCGTGGAGCTACAGAAGGAAGAGGAACTTTCGCTTTAGTTGATCAAATGTTTGAAAGAATGCCTGCTGAGATACAAGAAAAAGTTATCAAACAAATCAGAAATAGAAAAGGATTAGCAGAAAATGAGTAATTTATTGGTCAAAAAAATTTTTATCGACGATGATAAAATTTTGAAAAAACAAAAGATTTATAAACCCTATTTTTTATCATATAATTACTTATAAAAATAAATTTTAAAAAAATATTAAAAATAACAACAAATGGCGCACGAAAAACCAAATTTTAATGTAGTATTTGTAGGCCATGTAGATCACGGAAAAAGTACTTGCATAGGTAGACTTATGTATGATAGTGGAATGATACCAGAACAAGAAATGAAGAAATTAAAAGAAGAGGCCGAAAAGCATGGAAAAGTAGGGTTTGAATTTGCTTTTGTTATGGATAAATTTAAAGAAGAAAGAGAAAGAGGAGTTACAATTGATTTAGCTTACAAAAAATTAATAACTCAAAAATACCAAATTACAATTATTGATGCTCCAGGACATAAAGACTTTGTTAAAAACATGATAACTGGTGCAAGCCAAGCTGATGCTGCTTTTCTTGTAGTCGCAGCAAAAGAAAGTGTCCAACCACAAACAAAAGAACATCTATGGCTTCTAAGAACAATGGGTGTTGACCAAGTGTGTGTATTAATTAACAAAATGGACACTGTTGATTATAAAGAAGAAACATTCAATAAAGTAAAAGAAGAAATCTCTAATTTATTAAAATCTGTAGGATATAAAATAGAAGGGGTTACATTTTTGGCTGTTTCAGGATTAAAAGGTGACAATATAGTTAAAAAATCTGATAAAATGCCCTGGTATAAAGGGCCTACATTATTAGAACAATTTGATAATTTCTCTGAACCAAAAAAACCAACAGACCTTCCATTAAGAATGCCTATTCAAGATGTTTACGAAATTACAGGAATAGGAACTGTTCCTGTAGGAAAAATAGAGACAGGAGTAATGAAAGTAGGACAAAAAGTAAAGATCTTGCCTGGAAGAACAGGAAAAGGAATAGAGGGAGAAGTTAAAAGTATAGAGATGCACCATGAACAACTACAAGAAGCTCCAGCAGGAGACAATGTTGGAGTAAATATTAGAGGAGTAGGAAAAAAAGATATAGCAAGAGGAGATGTTATTTGTGACGCAGCTCATCCAGCAACAATAGCAAAGGAGTTCATAGCTCAAATTGCTGTTATTAATCACCCAACTGTTATTGCAAAAGGTTATTGTCCTGTGTTTCACGTTCACACCGCACAAGTTCCTTGCCAGTTTGTAGAGTTGCAAAAAAAACTTGATCCAAAAACAGGACAAGTCGCCCAAGAAAATCCAGATTTCTTAAAAAATGGAGATGTAGCTATAGTAAAAATAAAACCAATGGGCAATCTTGTTTTAGAAAAGCAAAGTGTAAATCCACATATGGCAAGATTTGCAATTAGGGATGCTGGAGCCACTGTAGCAGCAGGAATATGTATAGACCTAGTTGCAAAAGAATAAACTTAACAAACAACTCACTTTTTTAACTTTTCAATATTTTTCTCCTCTAATTTTGATTTTTTCAAAATATCCTGTTTTTTCAAGTTCTGTCTTAATTTTTTCTAATTTGATGTAGGGATAATTGCCTTTTTTTATAAATTCTGGATTTATTGTCTTTTCCTCTGGCAAATCAGTTCTAAATTGATTAAGAACATAAAGTTTAATTTTTCTCTTATCTTTGAAAAGCCATCTTGCAATTTTTTTAATATCATCTTCATTATGAAAGCCTGGAACAAGAGTTGTTCTTAATTCATAATCTAAATTCGAGTTTTTAATTATCTCTACAGTTTTTTCTATATCTTCTATTTTAACTACTGCTCCACAAGTTTTGTTATATTTTTCTCTACAGTTTTTGATATCTAAAGCCACACTATCTATCAAATTTTCTTGCATTAGTTTTTCAATTGCTTCTGGATTAGAGCCATTTGTTTCTAATCTAACTTTAATATTTAATTTTTTTATTTTTTTAAGAAAAGCAAAAAGTTGAGGATGTATTGTTGGCTCGCCTCCTGTAATGCAGACTGCATCAATAAAATTTTTTCTTTCTTTTATTTCCTTCAATATTTTTTCTTGCTCCATTCCTTCTTGTTTTTCGTATTTTTCTGGTAAAACAAGATGGGGAACATAACAAAAAGGACAACGAAAATTGCAACCAGCTATAAAAATCACATAGGATAAATGTCCTGGAAATTCTATCAGAGATTCTTGACTTCCGAGAATCTTCATAAAAGAATAAGTAAAAAAGAGTTTATTAAGATTTCTTTATAAATAAAAGGATTTTAAAAGAAGATTAAAGGAAGTTCATCTATATATTTTTTATTCAGCCTATTTTAGAATAGGTTTGAATACTTTTCTGTCTTTGAACTCGGATTGTTTCCCTCGATTCCAGTCTTTGACAGGACGAAAATATCCAACAACTCTTGAATAAACTTCTGTAGCCTTGTGGCATTTTGGGCAAATTTTTTGTTCGTCTTTGAGATAACCGTGCGTTTCACAGATAGAAAAGGTAGGAGTTATTGTAAAATAAGGAATAGAAAATTGATAAGCAATTTTTTTAACTAAAAGTTTGCAGGCATCTCTATCTATGGATTCCCCTAAAAAAGTATGAAAAACTGTTCCTCCAGTGTATAATTTTTGTAAAGGCTCTTGATGTTTTAAAGCAGAAAAAATGTCAGAAGTATAGCCTGCTGGAAGTTGTGTCGAGTTAGTATAATAAGGCTCTTTTTTTCCAGATGTTATTATCTTTGGGTATTGTTTCTTATCTTTTCTGGCTAATCTGTAAGAAGCGCCCTCTCCAGGTGTGGCTTCAAGATTATAGATATTGCCTGTCTCTTCTTGATATTCTAATATTTTATCTCGCATAAATTTTAAAACTTTAATTGCAAATTTTTGCCCTTCTTCTGTTTCTATGCCTTTATCTTTTCCAAGCAAATTAAGACATGCTTCGTGCATTCCAATTAAGCCGAGCGTTGAAAAATGATTTTTTAAACTTCCAAGATATCTTTTTGTATAAGGAAGAAGATTTCTTTGAATATTTCTCTCGACTAACTTTCTCTTTATCTCTAAAGATTCTTTTGCTAAATACATATATCTTTCTAGTTTTTCAAAAAAATCAGTTTCGTTTCTTGCTTCATAAGCAAGATGAGGTAAATTAAGAGTCACTACTCCTAAGCTTCCTGTTGACTCTGCAGAGCTAAATCTTCCTCCGGTTATATTCCTCTGCAACTCTTTTAAATTCAACTGCAATCTACAACACATTGCTCTAATGTCCTCTGGATTTAAATCGGAATTTATGAAATTTTGAAAATAAGGTAAACCATATTTTGCTGTCATAGCAAATAGCATATTTGATATTTCAGAATCCCACTTAAAATCTTTTGTTAAGTTGTAAGTAGGAATTGGAAAAGTAAAAACCCTTCCTTTTGCATCACCATTTGTCAAAACTTCTATAAGTGCCTTATTAATTAAATCCATTTCATCTTGAAAGTCGGAATAAACTGAATTTTGAAATTTACCTCCAACAGTAACTTTCTGCTGTGCCAAATCTTTTGGGACTGTCAAGTCGAGAGTTATATTAGTAAAGGGTGTCTGTGAAGCCCATCTTGAAGCAACATTCATATTATAAACATATTCTTGAATACACTGCTTTACTTCTTCATAAGATAATTTATCCTCTCTAACAAAGGGAGCAAGATAAGTGTCAAAACTATTAAAAGCTTGGGCCCCTGCCCATTCATTTTGTAATGTTCCAATAAAATTAACTATTTGTCCTATGGCTGACCTTAAATGTTTTGGAGGAGAACATTCAATTTTTCCAGGAATACCATTAAAACCTTCATGCAAAAGTTGTCTTAAAGACCAACCTGCACAATATGGATTTAAAGCCATTTGCAAATTGTGTATATGGATGTATCCAGAGATATGTGCCTTACTAATCTCTTTAGGATAAACATGGTGTAATCCGTAGAAAGTCACTATTGTGCCGGAAGAATACCATAGTAAACCGGGTAAAGAATAAGTTGCATTTGCATTTTCATAAACTCGCCAATCTTCCTTACCAATATAATCTTCAACGAGCTTAATAGAATCAACAATAAATTCCTTTGTTTCTCTAAGATTAGCTTTTTGTTGTCTATAAAGAATAAAATTTTTTGCGACTTTTGCATGTCCCTCTTCTATCAAAACTTTTTCCACAATATCTTGAACATCCTCTACGTTAGGAATCTTATTTTTAAAATTTCTATTTAAAATATCTACTACTTTTTGTGCCAATCTTTCAGCTTCTTCCTTATCATGACCTCCAACATCTTGTGCAGATTTAAAAATAGCCTCCGATATTTTTTGTTTCTCGAAATTAACAAGTCTACCATCCCTTTTCCTAATTTTTTTTATCATCATTCCTCTTTTATTAAAAGGGAATTTTAAATCAGTATTTAAATTTTTATATAATCTAAAACATAAAAGAAAATTAAAAATATTTCCTTTAATTATATAATAGTAATTTTACAACAAAAAAAGAAAGAAAAAACATAAAAAACTTTGTTAATAATCTTCCTCTAAATCGTCCTCTTCAGAGAAGTCGTCAACGCTTATCATATCTTCTTCGTCTTCAAAATCTTCTTCTATCATTTTTTTAAGAGTATTTTATCTAACTTTATTTTTAAGATAGAGTTTATAAACTTTTCGTATATAATTTTGTTGAATTATAATATTTAGATAATTATCTTAGTTGCCTAAAACAAAGAAAGGATTTAGCAGGATTATTATTGTAGTTATACTCAGAGGGAGAAAAACAAATATAGTTTCTATATTGGTTAGTGAAGAGGATGTTTTGGATAATATGTTAAAAGAGCAATCTAAAAAATCGAAAGATTTATAAAGTATACATTTTATGTATATACGTAAAAGATATATTTTATTTTATACACACACAATTTTAAATAAAATAAATTAAGTAAAGATTAAAAGAAACTGTTAAGATGGCAGACATTTTTGATAATCCAATTTTATGCAGGAAATGTAATGTAAAAATGGAATCTGTAAAGATAGAGAAAAATGGGTTTATTTTAAGGGCTGTTGAATGTCCAAAATGCCACACAAAAATTTTTCATCCCCTTGATAAAGAAGAATACAATAAATTTATGAGATTAAGAAATAAAACTTTTAGAGTTAAAATGAGGATTGTCGGAAACAGTTATGCTATAAGCATTCCAAAAGAAATAGTTAATTTCATCAAAGAGCAAGAGAAGATTATGAATAATATGGTGAAATTATGTTTCGATGATTATAAAAAATTAAGTCTCTTATTTGATGATGAGGAAGATAGCAATCAAAATAGGATTAAAAAATTTAAAAAAAATTTAAATAAGAACAAATTAATAATGTAAAATGGCAGAAGAAATTAAATTGAGAGTGGCAGAATCTTTGCAAGATGACGCTTACAAAGGTATTGCTAGAATAGACTCTGAAATAATGAGAAAATTAGACGTAAGAAGAGGAGACGTTATTTATATTAAAGGAGAAAGAGAGACAGTAGCCATGGTTGATAGAGCATATCCTGCAGACATTGGAGAAGGGATAATAAGAATTGATGGAATCATAAGAAGAAATGCAAAAACAGGAATCGGAGAATTAGTTTCTATTAGAAAAGCTGAAGTTAAAGATGCAAAAAAAATTACAATAGCTCCTGTGCAAAAAGGAATAAGGATTCAAGCAGATCCTGAAATTTTTAAGAGAGGATTGCTTGGAAGAGCTGTTGTAAAGGCAGATATTGTGGTTTTAGGAGGGGCTAAAAGAAGAAGAGACATCATGTCTGAAGAATTTGGTATAGAAGACATTTTTGGAGATTTAAACAATATTTTTGGAGGAGCATTTGGCAATTTTGGGTTCGGCAATTTACAACAAATGAGGTTTGTTGTTGTTTCTACTCATCCAAATCAACCTGTAATTATAACAGAAAATACAGAAATTGTTGTATCTCCGAAAGCAGTCGAAATTGTTGAAGAAAAAATTCCAGAAGTTACTTATGAAGATATTGGAGGTCTAGAAGAAGAAATCAAAAAAATTAGAGAAATGGTGGAGCTACCATTAAAACACCCAGAGATATTTAATAGACTTGGAATAGAGCCTCCAAAAGGAGTTTTGTTGCATGGTCCTCCAGGAACAGGAAAAACTTTATTGGCTAAAGCAGTTGCTAACGAAAGTGAAGCTAATTTTATTTTGCTTAATGGTCCTGAAATAATGTCAAAATTCTATGGTGAATCTGAAAAAAGAATTAGAGATATTTTTGAAGAAGCTGAAAAAACAGCTCCAACAATTATATTTATAGATGAAATAGATGCAATTGCTCCAAAAAGAGAAGAATCTTATGGAGAAGTTGAAAGAAGAGTTGTAAGTCAGTTATTAACTATGATGGATGGATTAAAAACAAGAGGTAGAGTGGTTGTCATTGGAGCAACTAACAGGCCAAATGCTATAGACCCTGCATTAAGAAGGCCAGGAAGATTTGATAGAGAATTATCTATAAATGTTCCGGATAAAGATGGAAGACTTTCTATTTTAAAAATACATACAAGGAATATGCCTCTTGCTAAAAATGTAAATTTAGAAGAGTTAGCAAGAATAACCCATGGTTTTGTTGGTGCTGACATAAATGCGTTAGCGAAAGAAGCTGCTATGAATGTTTTAAGAAGACTTCTTCCTAAATTTAAAATGAAAGAAGATGAACCAATTTCAGAAGATATTTTACAGGAATTGAAAGTAACATCAAAAGACTTCGAAGAAGCTCTAAAAATTGTAAGGCCAAGTGCGATGAGAGAAGTTTTGGTGGAAACTCCAAATGTAAAATGGAATGATGTCGGAGGGTTAGAAAAAACAAAACAAGAATTAAAAGAAGCAATAGAATGGCCTTTAAGGTATCCTGAATCTTTTAAAAGAATAGGAATTAGGCCACCAAAAGGCATTCTTCTTTATGGTCCTCCAGGAACAGGAAAAACTTTATTGGCTAAAGCAGTTGCTAACGAAAGTGAAGCTAATTTTATACAAGTTAAAGGCCCTTCATTATTGAGTATGTGGGTTGGAAAAAGTGAAGAAGGTGTGAGAAAAGTTTTTGAAAGAGCGAGACAAGTAGCTCCTTGTATTATCTTCTTTGACGAAATTGATGCTTTAGCTGGTAGAAGAGGTCTCGAAACAGGAACAAAAGTTACTGAAAGAGTTTTAAATCAATTATTGGCAGAGATGGATGGTATAGAAGATTTGACTAATGTTGTTGTAATAGGTGCCACAAACAGACCTGATATGATAGACCCCGCTTTATTAAGACCGGGAAGATTTGATAGAATTGTATTAATTAATGTTCCAGACAAAAAAGCAAGACTTGATATTTTAAAAATACATACAAGGAATATGCCTCTTGCTAAAGATGTTAAACTTCAAGAAATCGCAGAAAAAACAGAGGGTTATGTTGGAGCAGATATAGAAAATTTGGTAAGAGAAGCAGGATTACTTGCCTTAAGAGAGAATATGGAGAGTAAAGAGGTAAGAAAAAAACATTTTGAAGCGGCATTAAAGAAAGTTAAAGCTTCTATTGGTAAAGGAGATGTTGAGAGGTACAAAAAAGTAGAAGAAAATTATTTAAAAAGTGCGAGAGCTGCTTTAAGCGAGCCGGCCTACTTAGGATAATTTTAAAAGAGTTTCTATTAAAGTCTTGTTATTATCTCCACTTTATCTGTTAGAAGAATTGTATCTTCTGCTTGACTTACTGGAGAATTGGATTTTTCAACGAGTTTTGAATAATGATGCAAAATCCCTGAATTTTCAAGAAAAAGAAGGGCAATTTTGGTTCTAGAACCAAATTTTTTTGTAAGCCATCTTTCGCAAAATGGGAGAGTTCTATACTCTTCTAGAATATACTGATAAATTTTTCTTGCTGTTGCATCCCTTACTGAACCTTGTTTTTCAAGACGGTAGATACTACTTTTTCCACCATCATAAACTAATCCAAGACCAGGAGTGGCAAAAGGTTCTATGGCATAAGCCCCTTCCTGAAGTTTAGTTAAGTTATTGTTTTCGTAGCTTGGAATAATTAAACCTGCGTGAACTAAGAAATGACCAAGTTCGTGGCCTGAAAGATTTCTTATTGGAGAAAAACCTTTTTTTGTAATTGTTTCTTGTATGACAGAACCGATTTCAGATAAAGTTATGCTTTTTTTTATTATTTTTAATGCGTTTTCTAAAGCATCTTCACTTGCCCTTATAAGTTCTTTATATTTTTCTTCTTCTGTTAAGTCTAGAGAGAAAGCAGTATCTGCTATAGAACCATCAATATGAACTCCCATATCCACCTTCAAAAGACCAGCAGCTATTTCATTATCATTTGAACTTGGAGTGTAATGAGCTGCTATTCCGTCTTTAGCGAGATTGAGTGGAAAAGCTGGCTTTCCTCCAAGTTTTAAGATTTTATCTTCAATTTTTTCAGCTATTTCTAACAAAGGCATATTCGGTTTTATTAACTGTCTTGCGTATTCCTTAACTTCTGCTGCAATCTGTCCTGCTCTCTTATAATTCTTTAGTCTTTTCTCATCCATTATTCTAATAATTTTTTTAGAGTATATAAATGTTTAAAAAAATGTAAAAGAATTAAAACTTGATGGAAAAGAAAGAATATAAAGGGTTCTTTGGAAAATTTGAGAAATTTTTTGATTGGATAATTGATATTTATATCAGAATTGAAGATTACCATAAACTTGCAAAATCTCATAAAAAATATTTCGATTTAGCCCTGAAGAGTGATTTTGAAATTAAAAATTTAAGAAGAATAGTTGAAAGACAAGAGGAGAATATTAAAAAACTTGCTATAGAAAATTTGGGATTAAGAGATAAATTAACAGAATATCGAAAAAGAGTCTTGGAAAGTCCAGAATACATAAAATCAGAAAGAGAAAAAAGAAAGTATAAAGAACTGGCTGAAGAAAGGGGGAAATTAATCGAATTTTTGAAGAGAGACAAAAAGGAGATAATGAAATTTAATGATTCTCTTATAAGAAAAAAAGCTGTTGACCCATTAGCTATGTTTTTAGAACAGAATGTGAGAGAGCCCTATTTATTGCTTAACAAAGAAGGTAAGATACTCTATTGTACAAAAGCTTTAATGAAAGAACTTGGAATAAGTGAAGATAAAAATATAAAAGGAAAAAGCTATCTGGAAATTTTGAAAAGTGAAAATATAGAAGAACTAAAGTACATAAAAAAACTTTTAACTTTAGAAGAAGAAAAAGAATTTGACATCTCTTGTGAGATTAATAATAAAAAAGTTAATTTACATGTAATAAAGAAACTTCCCATCTTTGTTCCAGTAGAATTTGAATATCGTGGAAAAGAAAGAGATATGAACGTTATTTCCTGTGTTCCATTAATCATAGAGAAAACAAGAAAATGGTCATTCCATATAAAACACAGCCTTGAAAAGATAATAGAAAAAGTAGAAAAAGATAATTTAATTGCAAAAGAAATCGAAAAAGAAATGCCGAAGATTTATGCAGGACTTATTAGACATGGCTGGAAAAGTAAAGATATTTTGGAACTTGAAAAAAAATTGGGAATAACTGGTGCGTACTTTTATCTTAAAAATCAGCTTAACAAAATAGAAGAGAAAGAGAGAGCAATTAAAAAAGCAAAAAGAAGAAAAGAAGCAAAAGAAAGACTCAAAAGAATTAAAAAACAACAACGAGAAAGAAGAAAAATCGAAAGAAAAAGAGACAAAGTTATTTCTGTATTCAGAGCAAAACACGGATTAAGGAAATCTGAATTAATGAAATGCTGGAAGGAAAGTAAGGACTTCAAAGATTTTGTTTATAAATGTAGGAGTCTAATAAATAACAAGGAACAGGAAGAAGAGAAAAAGAAAATAATTGGAAGCATGATTATGGGGGTTATCAATCACAAATCAAAATCTAATCCTTAATTCTTCTCTCTTTAGGTACAAAATTTGTAATTCTTTCTTTTGTGGATTTTCCACAACCAATAAAATCTTGACGATTTTTTAAAATTTTAAAGCTCTTTTCAGCCTTAATTAATAGATCGTTTCCTTTAAACCATTGTTCTGCTTTTTCATCGTCTATAACAAGAATGTTTTTTGTTATTTGATTTTTAAATAGATATAAAGAGTCAAGACTAAGGCGAAAACCATCTGGGTGTTGTTTGACAAAATATAATCCTATATTTTCTATTCTAAGATTTTTATCCAGAACTCTAAGTTCTTCAGAAGACAAAGAGCCAGAGTATAGACGTATTTTCTCTTTTCCAAACTTTAAAAGTAAGTAAGGAAGAGATGTTATACCGAATTGCTTATTTAATTGATTTAAAATTTTTCTCTTCTCGGGTGATTTTATGATTTTCATTTTCCCCAAATTTTATTCAAGTTTTTTTATTTTGCATAAAAAGAACCCTTCTGTATCATTATCTTGAGGATAAATACGACAGGCTCTATTCAGTTCTTTACTAAGTATTTGACCTTCCCATTCTGTTATCCCTGGACGGGTTTTTAAAGGCAGTGTAATCGGCTCTATTTTTATATTAAAATTATTAAGTAAATGTTGTATAATAAGTTCATTTTCTTCCGGAGCATGGGTACAAGTTGAATATAACATTTCCCCTCCAGGCCTTAAAATTTCTAAAGCAGAAGAAGCAAGTTTTTTTTGTATTCTTGATAGTTTATTTATAACTTTTATGTTCCACATTTTTAATGTAGCAAGATTACTTCTTATATTTCCTTCCCCCGAACAAGGAACATCTGCTAAAATTTTTGAAGCTTGGAACTTAAGTTTTTTCAATTTATTACATAAAACAATGCCATCATGTCTTGTTATTATTACATTGCTACAGCCTTGTTTTTCTAAATTAGATGAAAGAATGGAGATTCTTCCTAAGTTTACATCATTTGCTATTATCGTCCCTTTATTCTCCATTACTGCACAAGCATGGGTTGTTTTTGAGCCCGGAGCTGCACATAAATCAACTAAGATGTCTTGTGATGATGGTTTTAAAGCAAGAATCGGCATCATTGATGCAGTTTCTTGAATATAGTAATATCCTAAAATATGCTCTCTGCTCTTTCCCAATTCTCCAGGTAACAAATTGCTTGCTACTTGCATAATTTCCGGATATTCTGGAAAAGGTTGTTTTATCTTCCATTTTTTTTCTAATCTTTTTTTTAATTCCTGTGGAGAGATTTTCAAAGTATTGCATCTGATAGTTCTCAACAGGGGTTTTTTTGAAAAAATCCAAAACTTCTTTATGTCATTTCTATCTGTCAAAAGTTTTTCAATTCTTTCTTTGAAAAGAGGTTTTGGTCGATAATCCATAAAAGAAAAAGTCTGAATTAGTTTAATAAATTAACCATTATCATATTTACTTTTAAACCTTTTCTAATTTTCCACTTTTGTAACTCCAGATTCTTTTTTAAATTTTATAATATTTTCTACAAAACTTTCTATTTTGGCTTCATGACTTACTAAGATGAGCTGTTGAACTTTTAACTGACTTAAAACGTCCCTCATTTTATCTAACTGACTTTCTGAAAATCCGTCTGTTGGCTCGTCTAAAATAAGAAGGTCGCGAGTTTTTATTTTACTTAAAAAAGAATTGATAACCTGATTTAAAGCAAGCCTATAAGCTAAAGCGACGGCTGTCCTCTCTCCCCCAGATAAGTAAGAATAAGAAAGTTCATAATCTTGTTGTTGTATTATTGGAGAAAACTCTTCATCCAATCTTACAGACAAACTTTCAGGAACTAAAACTGAAAACCACTCTGAAAATAATTTTGAAAATTCTTCTTTCAATTTTAGCATAACATTTCTTTCTGTAACGAAAATTAAAGCAAGAAATTTGGAAGAAATCCAATTTTCTAGTTTTTTTAAATAATCAAGCTTTTTTTTCAGTTCTTGTTTTTCTTTTATTCTACGTTCTATATCTAAAATTTGTTCTTGAACTAAAGATATCTCTTTATTTAATTCAGCTATTTTAATTTCTTGCTGTTTTTCTTTCATTTTTTCCTTTTCAAGTTGTTCTCTTTTTTCATCAAAAATTTTGACAAAAACTGAAAACTGTTTTATACTTTCTTCCAATGTTTTTATATGCCTGGATATCAACTGTATATCGGAATCTATCTGTTTTTTTCTTTTTTCTATTTCTTCAACGCTCTTTTCTTTTTCTTTTATACTTTCTAACTTAATTTTCTTAATTTCTTCTTCTGATTTCTTCTGTTCTAGGTTTGTTGTTTGTTTTCTTATACTTTCAAGCAATTCAAAAATTTGGGATTTTTGTTTTTCCAGTTTTTCAGTTTCAGAATTAATAAAAAGCAATTCTGACTCTACTTTTTTAAAGATGTTACTTTTGTATTGCTCATTAACTTCTTGAAGGCAGGTAGGACAAATTTTAAGATTAGAAATTTTTTCGCGAAGTTGTTCGGATTCTTTTTTTCTCTCTATTAGAGAATTCAGTTTACTTGAAAGATTAATAATTTGTTCTTGATATGTCTTTTCTCGCTCTTTATTTTTATTTATAATTTCTTCAATTTCTTTAAGTTTTTTCTCGTCAAAGACAAGGTTTTTTCCTTCTTGAATCTCTAATTTTATCTTTTTTATCTGTGAATCTGCTTCGAAATACAAATTTTTTTTATTTGTCAACATTAACTCAGATTTTTCTCTTTCTCTTTCGAGATTCTCTTTTTCTTTTATCTTTCTCTCTATTTCAGAAACTTCTTGTTCTATCTTTTCTCTCTCTTTTTTTCTCTCTTCAAGAATTTTATTCTCTTCTTCCTTATTTTTTTGCAGAAAAGAAAGTTTTGTCTTTCTTTCTTCTAATTTTTTTTTAATCTCATCTATATCTGAAAGTTGACCCTCTTTGCTCCTTATTTCTTCCCTTAACTTTGCCGCAAAAATGCTGGCGTTTTCTTCTATTCTTTTATATTTATCAATTCCGAAAATATGCCTCAATGTGTTAAGCCTTGTTTCTGCTGGCTCGAGAATTATTTGTTTCATTTCTTCTTGAGGAGTATAAACTGTAAATTTGTATAAAAGATTTGTTTTTTTAGCAAATTCAGAAGGATAATTTAACAAATTAAGGACTCTATTTTTAATTTCCGTGACAGACCCTTCAAATTTTTCATTATCTATTGTGATAGCAGCGTAATCCTGGCTTATTGTTTTCCCCTTTTTCAAGGTTCTTTCTAAGATAACTGATTTGCCATCTATATCCAATTCTAATACAACTCTCCCCTCCTTTTTTCCATTTTTTAATAAAGAAGACCCTCTTTGGCTGGGCTGTAAACCGAATAATGCAAATTCTATGGCAAGTAAAACAGAAGTTTTTCCTGCTCCAATATCTCCTGACAAAAGGGTAGACCCTCTCGGAAATTCTATCTCCTGATTTTCGTAACTTCTTATATTCTCAAGCTTTATCTTTTTTATTAACATTTTATATCTAAATTTAGAGTCTTATTTATTTCTGATAAAAGGCGGGATTCAAAGATTGCTTTTTTTTCATCTTCTTGTTTTTCTAAATTAAAAGATTCTATTAAAGAAGGTATGAAGCTGTTGAACTCCGAAGGATTTTTTTTGATAAAATCTCTAATTATTGAGTCTTCTATCTTGTCTATATTATCCGTTTCTATTTTAATTTCTGGCTCTTCTGTCTTTAAATGAGTGGTATTTTTTAAAAAAGCGTATGCTTTTTTTTCTTTTACTTTTTCCTGAATTTTTTGAAATTTTATATCAGAGGTCTTTCCTTGTTTTATTTTTCCTCTTAATTTTAAAAGGACAATCTTATCCTCCAAGTCTTCTTTTTCTAAAACAGAAAGAATCTGCTCAGTTGCTGTGAGAGCATTCTCTATTTCGAGTTCAAAAAGGCGTGTTTCTTTTATCTTTATCTCTTTCCTTGTTAATTTTACGTAGCCATTGACGTCTATGATATAAAAACTTCCCCCGCCTAATTCTTCCAATTCTGAAAAATTATTCGGAAATAAAGGACCGGGATAAATTAAGTACTTATTATCTGATACTTTATACTCGTGAATTAAGTGCAAATGACCTAAAGCATAATAATCTGCTTCTGGTAATTCTTCAATTGAAACAGATTCTATAGGAAGATTTCCTTTAGCAGATTCCATTGTTGTATGCAACATTAAAATTTTAAATTTATTACTGGGTTGAAGAAAAATTTTTTTTAAATCGGTTACCTCAAGCCCTGATTTTTTTCCAGGATAACCATAAATTGAAACAGATTCATTATTGAAAGATTTCAGTATAATTTTATCCTCTTTTTCTTCAAACTTACATATTTCGCAGAATCCTGCCTTCTCAAGAACATCAAGAAACGTTTTTCCAGAAACAGAATAATCGTGACTTCCCGCTATAACATAGCATTTAATTCCTTCTTCTTTGATTTTTTTAAATTCTGAAAAGGTCTCTTTCAAAATTTCTATCGGAGGGTACGCAGAATCAAAGAGATCCCCTGAAAAAATTATAAAATTTACGCTCTCTTGTATACAGATATTTATAGCTTTTTTAAAGCTTTCAAGATTTAATTTTTGCAATTCTGGTTGTCTCCAAGAACCTAGATGGCAGTCAGATATATGTGCAAATTTCATCTTGTCTTTTTAAATTTATATAGTCTTTACTTTTCTTTTTTGAAAAAGGAAAAAAAGGTTATATAAAAATAGTTGTAATAAAGAGAATATAATAAATAAGGAGAATTGTTTAGGTAAAGATCTTTAAAAGAGTATCCCTATGTGAACAATCCAATTATCTTTTCTTTAAAAATAAGTACTAATATAAGAATAGCTATAAGAATGAGCAAAATAATGAGGAGAACAACGATTTTATAATTTCTTTTTAATTTATTGAAAAAAGAGTCCTTTGGTTTTTTTACCTGCTTAGAATCTTGTCCTGTTTGGGGCGACATAGAAGGTGAAGGTGGGGAAGATGAGGGAGTCTCTAAAGATTTGTCTTCTTTTTCTGGAAGAACTCCTGTATTAATAAAACTAGCCGCTTCCTCTACTTCTTCACGAGAATAACCTGCATTAATAAAACTTTGTTTGGCTTTTTCAAAAGATTCGCCTTTTTCTATAGCATTTCTTAACCCCCACAAAATATCCTCTCTTACCATCTCTAATAAAATAAAAAGAGTTATTTAAATTTATCTTTAAAAGAATTTTCTCAAAGTTTTATATTTCTTAATCTTTTTATTCTCTCTTCTATTGGTGGATGAGTCGAAAAAATATTAATTAACTTTTGTTTACTAAAAGGATTTACGA